>CAVQWA010000017.1:0-26814 GCA_963717315.1 uncultured Gemmatimonadales bacterium | reverse complement strand
AGTACCGCGGCCAGTTCGAGGAGCGGCTCAAGGCGGTGATGAACGAGATCGTCCAGAACAAGAGCATCATCCTCTTCATCGACGAGCTGCACACGCTGGTGGGCGCCGGCGCCGCGGAAGGCGCCATCGACGCCTCCAACATGCTGAAGCCCGCGCTCGCGCGCGGCGAACTCCAGTGCGTGGGCGCCTCGACCCTGAACGAGTACCGCAAGTACATCGAGAAGGACGGGGCGCTCGAGCGCCGCTTCCAGACGGTGGTGGTCGAGCCGCCCTCGGTCGAGGAGACCATCGAGATCCTCAAGGGGCTCCGCAAGAAGTACGAGGAGCACCACCGGGTGCAGATCCCCGACGATACCCTCGTCGCCGCCGCCGAGCTGAGCGAACGCTACATCACCGACCGCTTCCTGCCGGACAAGGCCATCGACGTCATCGACGAGGCCGGCGCCCGGGCGCGGCTCGCCTCCCAGGTGCCGCCGGCCGAGGTGAACGACCTCAAGGCCCGGCTGGAGCAGGTGAACGTCGAGAAGGAGGACGCCGTCCGCGACCAGAACTTCGAGCGGGCGGCGGGGCTCCGGGATCGCGAGCGCGAGCTCCAGACCGAGATCCGGCGGGTGCAGGAGGCATGGGAAAAGGAGCGCCAGACCCGCCGACCGGTCATCGACGACGAGGCGGTGGCGTTCATCGTCTCGCGCTGGACCGGCATCCCGGTCACCCGCCTCCGCGAGGCCGAGGCCTCGCGGCTGCTGCGCATGGAGGACGAGCTGCACCTCTCCGTCGTCGGCCAGGACGAGGCCATCAAGGTGGTCGCGCGGGCCATCCGGCGCTCCCGCGCCGGGCTCAAGGACCCCGACCGCCCCATCGGCTCGTTCATCTTCTGCGGCCCGACCGGGGTGGGGAAGACGGAGCTGGCCCGCGCGCTGGCGCGGTTCCTCTTCGCCGACGCGTCCGCCCTCATCCGGGTGGACATGTCGGAGTACATGGAGAAGTTCTCGGTGTCACGCCTGATCGGCGCGCCCCCCGGCTACGTCGGCTACGAGGACTCCGGCGCGCTCACCAAGGCGGTGCGAAGGAAGCCGTACTCCGTGGTCCTCCTCGACGAGATCGAGAAGGCGCACCCCGACGTGTTCAACATCCTCCTGCAGGTGCTCGACGAGGGCCACCTCACCGACAACTACGGGCGGATGATCGACTTCAAGAACACGGTCGTCATCATGACCTCGAATGTCGGGGCCCGCGACCTGATGCAGGGCAGGACCCTCGGCTTCCACGGCGTGGACACCCAGGGCCAGTTCGACCGGATGTCCGAGACCGTCAAGGAGGAGCTGCAGAAGGTCTTCAACCCGGAGTTCCTCAACCGGCTGGACGACGTCATCGTCTTCCACCCGCTCGGCCGCGAGCACATCTCCGAGATCGTCAAGATCCTCCTCAAGGAGGTCCAGCGGCGGCTCGGTGACGAAGTGCGGCTCACGCCGGCGGCGACGGCCTTCCTCGTGGACAAGGGCTACGACCAGCACTACGGTGCGCGGCCGCTCAAGCGTTCCATCCAGCGGTACATCGAGGATCCCCTCAGCGAGAAGATCCTGCTCGGGGAGTTCGGCCGGGGCGACGAGATCGAAGTGGACGTCGCACCCGACGGCGAGCACCTCGCCTTCCGTGCCTTCACGCCCACCCGCGCCTGAGGCCGGGCGGGCGCCCGCCCGCCCGGCCCGCGGCTCCCTCGCCATCGCGCTGCTCGCCGCCGCCCTCGCGGGCGGCGGCCGTGCCGCCGCCGCGCAGGGGGTCCCGGCCGTCGTCGTGGACTCCCTCGCCGTCGAGGGAAGCACCCGGCTCACCGCGAGCCAGGTGCTGGGCACCGCCGGCATCCCCCGGGGCGCACCGGTCAACTACCGCGACATCCAGCGCGCCATCACCGCCCTGATGTCCACCGGCCAGTTCGACGACGTCATCGTCGAGCAGCGGGACGACCGGGGCCGGCTGGTCCTCGTCTTCCGGGTGGCCGAGCGGCCGGTGCTGCAGCGGTGGGCCGTGCGGGGGGCGGAACGGATCTCGCCGCGCACGGTGCGCGACCGGGTGACGCTCCAGGAGGCGCGGCCCCTGGACCGCAACGCCCTCGCCCGGAGCGTGCTCGCCATCGACTCCCTCTACCGCGAGCGGGGGTACTACGCCGCGCGGGTGGAGCCGGTCATCCAGCCCGCCGAGGGCGGTGTCCGCGTGCTCCTCGACATCGTCGAGGGCAACCGGGTGGCGGTGAGCCGGGTGGAGGTGGAGGGCAACGAGCGGTTCTCGGACGGCCAGATCGTGGGCCGGATGGCCACCAAGCCCGAGGGATTCTGGTGGTTCCGGAAGGGCGAGTACGACGAGGAACGGCTGGAGACCGACCTGCGCGACCGGCTTCCGGCGTTCTACGCCTCCCGCGGCCTGGTGGACTTCCAGGTCACCGGCGACACTCTCGTGGCCGAGCCCGGCGCGGGCAAGGCGATCCTCCGCCTCACCGTGGACGAGGGCCGGGAGCACCAGGTCGGCGCCTTCGACATCGTCGGCAACCGCCGGTTCTCGGCGGACGAACTGGCCGCCTACTACCCGTTCGGCCGCCGGCTCGGGGAGCCCGTGGCCACGACGCCGTTCGACCGCTCCGCCTGGGAGAAGGCCACCGACGACGTCCGCAACCTGTACACCAACACCGGCCACATCTACGCCCAGGTCGAGCCCGAGGAGGTGCGCCGCACCGCGGCGGACGGCACCCCGGTCATCGACCTGAAGTGGTCCATCCGCGAGGGACCGCCCGCCACCATCAACAAGATCATCATCCTCGGCAACGACGTCACCCACGAGCGGGTGATCCGCGAAGCCATCGTGATGGCGCCGGGGATGGTCTTCAGCCGGGATGCGCTCCTCCGCTCCTACCAGAACGTCGGCAACCTCGGGTTCTTCCAGCAGCCGCTCCCGCCGCCGGACGTCCAGCCCACCGCGAACGGGGTGGATGTGGACATCATCTTCCGGGTCGAGGAGCGGCGCACCGGCAACATCAACTTCGGCGCCTCGATCGGACAGGGCACCGGGCTGGGCGGCTTCATCGGGCTGGAGGAGCCGAACCTGTTCGGGCGGGCCAAGCGCGGGCGCCTGCAGTGGCAGTTCGGGCGCAACATCAACGACTTCACCCTGAGCTACACCGACCCGGCGATCAACGGCGGCCGGATCTCGGGCACGGTGTCGCTGTTCAATTCGCGCCAGCGCTTCACCATCGGCGACCTGGGCCGGCGGAAGCAGCAGGGCGGGCAGGTCCAGCTCGGCTTCCCGGTGTTCGGCGCACGGTATACCCGGCTCTATACCAGCTACGGCTACCAGCAGATCGAGTACACCGAGGGCTCCGACGACCTCCGCCAGCGCTTCCGCTGCGAGAGCTGCGTCCGCTCCACCGTGGGCCTCAACCTGATCCGCGACACCCGCGTCGGGCTGCCCTTCGCCACCGGCGGGCAGCAGGCCAGCGGCAGCCTCGAGTTCAACGGGGGGCCGCTCGGCGGCACCGGCGAGTACCGCAAGGTGGACCTCGAGGGCCGCTGGTACGCCCCGCTCGGCGCGATTGGCGGGCAGGGCGGCTTCGGCCAGGCGGTGCAGTTCGTCCTCGGCTTCACCGCCCGGACCGGGTTCGTCTTCGGCGACGCGGGGCCGTTCTACACCGAGCGCTACTCGATGGGCGGCACCCAGTACGGCCTCCCGCTCCGCGGATACGAGGAGTTCGCGATCACCCCCGACGGGTACGACCCGCTGGCCGGCGGCAACTCCGCCCGGCCGGAGTCGTTCGGCGAAAGCTACGCCCTCTTCACCGTGGAGGCGGGGGCGCGGGTGAGCCAGAGCCTCTACTTCAGCACCTTCTTCGACGCGGGAAACGTCTACCGCACCCCGGGCCAGTACGACCCCACGCGCCTCTTCCGCGGCGCGGGCGCGGGCGTGGCCCTGATCTCGCCCCTCGGCCCCATCGGGATCGACCTGGCCTACGGGTTCGACCGGGTGGACCGGGACGGCCGGCCCGACCCGGGCTGGAAGCTCCACTTCAAGCTCGGCAACTTCTTCTGATGCAGCGGATCCACCCTTCGGCAGCGGAGTACGGCATGGCGCGGTTTTCCTGGGGCCTTGTGGCGGGCGCGCTGCTCGCGGCGTCGCCCCTCCTGGCCCCGGCGGCCTCGGCCCAGCAGGCCCAGGCCCCCAAGATCGGCTTCATCGACTCGCGCGTGGTCCTCCGCGAGACGCCCGGCTACGCCCAGGCGGAGTCGTTGTTCACCCGGGACGTGGAAGGCTACCGGATCGAGGTGCAGAAGCTGCAGGCGAGCCTCGACTCGGCCGCCCAGGACTTCGAGCGCTCGAGCCTCGTGCTGAGCCCCACGGCCCGCGATACCCGCCGGAAGGAGCTCGAGCAGCAGCAGAGCCAGATGGAACGCCGGGCGTCGGAGCTCCAGCAACGGGCCGCGGCGCGCGAGCGGGAGCTCCTGAGCCCGCTGCAGCAGCGGGTCAACGCGGCGATCGAGTCGCAGCGCGCGGGCGGCGGGTACATGGCGATCTTCGACGTGAGCGCGCCGGGCGCCGGCATCCTGGCGATCGACAAGTCGCTCGACCTGACGCAGCGCGTCATAGAGCTCGTCAAGACCGCGAGCCGCTGAGGCCGGGGTGAGCCTTCCCGCCCGCGCGGTCGCGGACCTCGTCGGCGGACGCCTCGAGGGCGAGAGCGTGCCGCTGGCGCGCGTCGCCGCCCTCGACCGCGCGGGCCCGGACGCCCTTTCCTTCCTCGCCTCCCCCCGCTACCTGGCGCAGTTCCGCGCGTCGGGGGCGGGGGCGGTGCTGTTGACCGAGGCGCTCGCCGCGGAGCCCGGTGGGCCCGCCACGCGGATCGTGGTGGCCGACCCCCTGGCGGCCCTCGGCGCCGCAGTGGAAGCGCTCTACCCGGTCGCGGTGCCGGTGCCGGGGGTGGACCCCACCGCCCGGATCGGGGCGGGGGCGGTGCTCGGGGAAGGCGTCCGGATCGGCCCCGGCGCGGTGATCGGGCCCGGGGTCCGGCTGGGCGCCCGGTGCGTGGTGGGCGCCCACGCCGTGCTGGAGGAGGGCGTCGTCGCCGGGGACGACACCGAGATCGGACCCCACGTCGTCTGCCACGGCGGTGCTCGGCTGGGCCACCGCGTCCGGCTCAAGACCGGTGCCGTGATCGGCGGCGAGGGCTTCGGCTTCCGGAGCGGGGCCGACGGCCACCGGCGCACCCGGCACGTCGGCGGATGCGTCCTGGAGGACGACGTCGAGGTGGGCGCCCACACCTGCGTGGACCGGGGCAGCGTGGACGACACCGTGATCGGCGCCGGGTCGAAGCTGGACAACCTGGTGCAGGTGGGGCACAACGTCCGGCTCGGGCGCCACTGCCTGGTGATGGCGCAGGTGGGCATCTCCGGCAGCACCCGGCTCGGCGACGGCGTCATCGTGGGCGGGCAGGCAGGGATCGTGGGCCACCTGACCCTGGGGGAGCGTGCCCGGATCGGCGCCCAGGCCGGCGTCACCGCCTCGGTCCCGCCCGGCGCCGAGGTGAGCGGCTACCCCGCCCGGGCGCACCGGGAACAGCTGCGGCGCGACGCGGCGCTGTCCCGGCTGGCGCGGATCGCCGGACAACTCGAGGACCTGGCCAAGGAGCGAACCTCCCGTGGGTAGAATCGGCATCGAGCGTGCGGCCACCGTCCGGGGCATCGGGCTTCACACCGGGAGCGCCACCTCACTCACCTTCGAGCCGGCGCCGGCGGGCCGGGGCATCGTCTTCCGCCGCACCGACCTGCCCGGGGCTCCCGAGATCCCGGCCCGACTCTCCGCGGTCCAGGCGACCGACCGCCGGACGGTGCTCGGCGACGGCACCGCGGAAGTGCACACCGTGGAGCACGTGCTCGCGGCGCTCCACGGTCTCGGGATCGACGACGTGGTGGTCGGGCTGGACGGCCCGGAGCCGCCCGCCGGCGACGGCTCCTTCCGCCCCTTCGTCGAGGCGCTCCGCGCGGCCGGGCCGGTGGAACGGACGGGGGAGCCGGTGCGCTACCGGGTGGCCGCCCCGTTCACCGTCACCGAGGGCGAGAGCACCTACGTCATCTCCCCGGCGCGCGGCTGCCGGCTCACCGTCACCATCGAGTTCCCCCACCCCCTCATCGGCAGCCAGGCAGGCAGCTGGGAGCTCGAACCGGCGGCGTTCGAGCGCGAGATTGCCGGGGCCCGGACATTCGGCTTCACCCACGAGGTCGAGCATCTCCGGGCGCAGGGCCTCATCCAGGGCGCCTCGACCGCCAACGCGGTGGTGCTCGACGCCGAGCGCGCGCTCGACACCGAGCTCCGCTGGCCCGATGAATTCGTGCGCCACAAGGCGGGCGACCTCGCCGGCGATCTCGCCCTCCTGGGGGGCCGGCTCGAGGCCCACGTCGTGGCCACGAAGCCCAGCCACCAGGGAAACGTCGCGCTGGCCCGCGCCCTCGCCCGGACCGGGCAGCGGGAGGGCGGGATCGCGATGGACATCGGCCAGATCCTCGACGTCATCCCCCACCGGTACCCGTTCCTGCTGGTCGACCGGATCATCGAGATCGAGGGCGACCGGCGGATCGTGGGGATCAAGAACGTCACGATCAACGAGCCGTTCTTCCAGGGCCACTTCCCCGGGCACCCGATCATGCCCGGGGTGCTGATCATCGAGGCGATGGCCCAGGTGGGGGGCATGCTGCTGCTCGGGCTGTTCAAGGGCGAGGAGCGCCAGGAAAAGGTCGTCTACTTCATGTCGCTCGACGGCGTGAAGTTCCGGCGCCCCGTCCTGCCCGGCGACCAGCTGCGCTTCGAGCTCGAGATGGTGCAGTTCCGCGGCAAGACCTGCCGGATGAAGGGCGTGGCGTTCGTGGACGGGCAGGTGGTGAGCGAGGCCGAGATGATGGCGAGGGTCGTGGACCGGTGACCGTCACCGTCCACCCGACGGCGCTGGTGGACCCCTCGGCCGAGCTGGGGGACGGCACCCTCGTCGGCCCGTTCGCCATCATCGGCCCGGACGTGGTCACCGGCCCGGACTGCCGGCTCGATGCGCGGGTGTCGCTGGAGCGCTACGTGCGCCTCGGCGCCGGGGTCCATGTCGGCGTCGGCTCCGTGCTCGGCGGGCTGCCGCAGGACCTCAAGTTCAAGGGCGAGGAGACCTGGGTCGAGGTCGGGGAGGGCACCGTGCTCCGGGAGTACTGCACGGTGAACCGCGGAACCGCCGCCACCGGGCTCACCTCGGTCGGGGAGCACTGCTTCCTGATGAGCTACGTGCACGTCGCCCACGACTGCCGCGTGGCGGAGCGGGTGGTCATCGCCAACGGCACCCAGATCGCCGGCCATGTGACCATCCACGACCACGCGAGCCTGAGCGGGCTCGTCGCGGTGCACCAGTTCGTCACCATCGGGGCGTACGCCTTCGTGGGCGGCTGCACCCGGGTCAACCAGGACATCCCGCCCTACGTGAAGGCCGCGGGCAACCCGATGGAGCTCTTCGGGCTCAACTCGATCGGCCTGCAGCGGAACGGCTTCGCCCCCGGGACCATCACCGCGCTCAAGCGGTGCTACCGGCTCTTCTTCAACTCCGACCTCAACCTCTCGCAGGCGCTGGAGCGCGCGCGTCTCGACCTGCCCTCGGGGCCGGAGGTGGAGCGGTTCATCCAGTTCGTCGAATCGAGCGGGCGCGGGGTCCCCGCGTGAGCGCGCCCCTCCCCGTCGGGGTGATCGGCACCGGCGCCCTGGGCCGGCACCACGCGCGCCACCTGGCGACGCTCGAGGGCGCCGAGCTGGTGGGCGTGGCGGACGCCGATCCCGCCACCGGCGAGCGGGTGGCCGGGGAAGTGGGCACCCGGTACTTCGCGGACGTGGACGAGCTGCTGGGCCGGGTCCGCGCGGTGTCGGTGGCCGTCCCGACGTCCGTGCACCATGCCGTGGGCCGGCACGCGCTCGCCCGCGGCGTCGCCGTGCTGATGGAGAAGCCGCTCACCGCCACCCTCGAGGAGGCGGACGACCTGGTCGCCCTCGCCGAGGCCGAGTCCCTGCCGCTGGCGGTCGGCCACATCGAACGGTTCAACCGCGCCGTGCGGGCCGCCCGGCCGCTCCTGGACGGGCCGCGGTTCGCCGAGGCGGAGCGGGTCGCTCCCTTCACCCCGCGCGGCACGGACGTCCCCGTCGTGCTCGACCTGATGATCCACGATCTCGACCTCGTGCTCCACCTCTTCGGGGGGCGGGAGGCCACCGATGTCCGCGCCGTGGGCGTGCCGGTCCTCTCCCCCCACGTGGACATTGCCAACGCGTGGGTGGAGTTCGGCGGCGGGGCGGTGGCCAACGTCACCACCTCCCGGCTTGGGCTCAAGCGGGAGCGGAAGCTCCGCCTGGTACAGCCCAGCGGGTATTTCTCGCTCGACCTCGCGGCCGGCACCGGGGTCTTCTTCCGGCTCCGCGAGGGATGGACGCCGGGTGCCGGAATGGCCCTCGAGGACGCCGTGGAGATGATCCCGCTCCAGGCCCCGGAGGGCGATGCCCTCCGGATGGAGCTCGAGGCGTTCGTCGCGGGCGTGCGGGGCGACAGCGACGTGGCGGTGACCGGGGCCGAGGGGCGGGCGGCGCTGGCGCTGGCGCTCCGCGTCACGGAGGCGGTGCGGCGCTTCCACGGCGTGTGATGCCGGGCGGGCCGCGGCTCCTCATCTCGGCGGGCGAGCCGTCGGCCGACCTGCACGCCGCCCCCGTGGCCGCCGCCCTCCGGGCCCGCTGGCCCGGTGCCCGAGTGGAGGCGCTGGGGGGGCCGCGCCTCGAGGCGGCCGGAGCGACCGTCCGCTGGCGGCTGGAGGACTACACCGCCTTCGGACTTGCCGAGGTCGTGGCGTCGATCCCGCGGCACGCCCGGCTGCTCCGCGAGTGGCGGCGCGCCCTCGCCCGGCGCGAGTGGGACCTGGTCGTGCTGCTGGACTATCCCGGCTTCCACCTCCGGGTAGCGGAGGCGGCGAAGGCGGCCGGGGTGCCGGTGCTCTATTACATCGCGCCACAGCTCTGGGCCTGGCGTCCGGAACGGGCCAGGCGGTTCGCCCGGGCGGTGGACCGCCTGGCGGTCATCCTGCCCTTCGAGGCCGGGTTCTTCGGCCGGCTCGGCGTGGCGGCGACCTACGTGGGGCACCCGCTGCTCGACGGCGAACCCTGGCCCGACCGGGCGGAGGCACGGCGGCGGCTGGGAATCGGCGAGGGCGAGCGGGTGCTTGCGCTCCTGCCGGGGAGCCGGGCGGGCGAGGTCCGCCGGCTCTGGCCCGCGATGCGGGATGCGGCCCTCCGGCTCCGGGGCGAGGGACGGTGCGATCGCGTGCTGGTGGCCTCGACCGACGCCGGGGCCTATCCGGGAGCGGAGGGATTCACCCTGGCACCGGGGGACTCCCGGATGGTGATGGCGGCAGCGGACGCCGCCCTGGCCAAGTCGGGGACCACCACGCTCGAGTGCGCGCTCGCCGGTACGCCGATGGTCGTGACGTACGCGGTGCACCCGGTGACCTGGGTCATCGTGCGCCGGCTGGCGACGGTGCCATACGTGAGCCTGGTGAACCTGGTGGCGGAACGGATGGTGGTGCCCGAGCTGCTGCAGGGGGACGCCACCGCCGACCGGCTCGCGGCCGAAGCGGCGCCCCTGCTCGCGGAGGGGTCGGCGGCGCGGGAGGCCCAGCTTCGGGGATTCGCCGAGGTGCGGCGCCGGCTCGGCGGGCCGGGGGCCGCGGTGCACGTCGCCGACCTGGCGGGGGAGCTGCTGGGCCGGTGAAGCTCCGCCCAGCGCCGGCCACGGTGGCCCGGCTGGCGCCCCCCGTCGTGGGGGCGCTCGCGCGCACCTGGCGCTACCGCGAAGAGGGCAGCGAGGCCTGGCGTGGCCTCCTGTCGGAGCGCCGCCCCTTCGTGGTGGCCCTGTGGCACGATATCCTCCTGATGCCCCTCTGGCGGCACCGGGATCTTGGCGTCGCGATCGTGGTGAGCGAAGCGCGGGACGGACGGTACCTCGCGGACGTGGCCACCCGCTTCGGCTTCGGGGCGATCCGCGGGTCGAGCACGCGGGGCGGCTCGAAGGCGCTTCTCGGCGCCCGGCGGGTGCTCGAAGGCGGAGGGGTGGTGGCCTTCACCCCGGACGGGCCACGGGGCCCGCGCCGGGTGCTCAAGCAGGGTGTCGTGGCAGCGGCGCAGCAGGCCGGAGTGCCCATCGTGGCGGTCCACGCGGTGCCGGACCGGGCCTGGCGGTTCCGTTCCTGGGACCGGTTCTGCGTCCCGAAGCCCTTCACCCGGGTGCGAATCGGCTACGGCGCGCCGATTCTCGTGGCTCCGGGCGAGTCCGGGCTCGCGGCAGGGGTGGCGGAGGTGGTGGCAGCGCTCGATGGACTGGCCCGGAACCTCGGTGAAACCGGATGATCCGTACGCGGCGGGGCGACACGCACCGGATGATCCGCTGGCTCTGGACGAGCCGTCGGCTGGATGCGCGCCTCGCCCGACTCGCCCTCCTGCCCGCGGCCGGACTCTGGCAGTTGGGGATGGGCGCGCGGCGGGCGGGGTATGCGCGCGGGTGGATCGGCACCCACGACCTCCCACTCCCCAGCGTGGCGGTGGGCAACCTGACGGTGGGCGGCTCGGGCAAGACGCCGGTGGCGATCTGGATCGCACGCCATTACCGTGACCGCGGGCTGGTGCCGGGGGTCCTCCTGCGCGGGTACCGGGGCGGGGATGAGGCCCGGGTCCACGAGCGGGCGGTGCCGGAGGCCGTGGTGGTGGCGGACCCCGACCGCAGGGCCGGGGCCGAACGGGCCCTGGCGCGCGGCGCCCAGGTTCTGGTGCTGGATGACGCCTATCAGCGGCTCGACGTGCGGCGCGACCTGAACGTCGTCGTGGTGAGCGCCGAGACCAGCCGCGCGGTCCGCTGGCCGCTCCCCGCCGGCCCGTGGCGCGAGGGCCTGGCCGCCCTGGACCGCGCGGACGCGCTCGTCGTGACCCGCAAGCGCGCGGGACCGGACGTGGCCCTGGCGCTCGCCGCCGAGCTCGCCCCGCAGGTGGCGGGGCCGGTGGCGGTCGTGCACCTCGGGCTTCGCCGGCTGGAGGGACTGCTCAGCGGCAGCCACACCGGGGCGGAGCACCTGGCCGGCCGGCGGGTGGTGGCGGCGGCGGCGATCGCCGACCCCGATGCGTTCGTCGCCCAGCTCAAGGGCCTCGGCGCCGCGGTGCAGGTGGCGACGTGGCCCGATCACCACGAGTTCCGCGAGGAGGACGTGGCGTGGCTCGCCCGGGCGAGCCGGAAGGCCGACCACGTCGTCATCACGGAGAAGGACGCGGTGAAGTTGCGACACCGCTGGCCCGCGAGCGCCCCGGAGCCGCTCGTCGCCCAGCTCGACCCGGCGTGGGAGCACGGCGAAGCGGACCTCGCCTCCGCCCTCGACGCCGTGGTCACCCCGGTCGAAGAGCTGGGGGCCCCGACCGGCCCCGCCCGACCCGATCCTCGAACCCTCAGGCCGGCTCCCCCGCGGACCGGACACCCATGACCACCCACACGTCGCAGGCGTCGCAGGTCATCCGTCCCGAGAAGGACACCTTCCTCCATGAGGAGAACCCCTACGAGGCGATGATGTCCCGCTTCGACGTCGCGGCCGAGAAGCTCGGCCTCGATCCGGGGCTGTACAAGATCCTCCGCCACCCCGAGCGGGAACTCACGGTGGCGGTGCCGATCCAGCGGGACAACGGCGACATCGAGGTCTACACCGGCTACCGCGTGCTCCACAACACCTCCCGTGGGCCGGGCAAGGGCGGCATCCGGTTCGACCTCAACGTCACCATCGACGAGGTCCGGGCGCTGGCGGCGTGGATGACCTGGAAGTGCGCGGTGGTGAACATCCCCTTCGGCGGGGCCAAGGGCGGCGTGATCTGTGAGCCGACCACGATGAGCACCAGCGAGCTGGAGCGGCTCACCCGCCGCTACACCGCCGCGATCATCGACTTCCTTGGCCCCGACTCCGACGTGCCCGCTCCCGACGTCAACACCAACGAGCGCGTCATGGCGTGGATCATGGATACCTACTCCATGCACAAGCGCCACACGGTGACCTCGGTGGTCACCGGGAAGCCGGTGGAGATGGGCGGGTCGCTGGGCCGCCGGGAGGCCACCGGCCGCGGATGCATGATGGTCACGCGGCAGGCGCTGCAGATGCTCGACGTGCCGATCACGGGGGCCCGCGTGGTGGTCCAGGGCTTCGGGAACGTGGGCTCGGTGGCGGCGCACCTGCTGGGGCGGGAGGGGGCGAAGGTCGTGGCGGTGAGCGACAAGTCCGCCGCGATCCACAATGCCGCCGGCATCGACGTCGAGGACGCGCTCAAGTGGGTGCGGGAGCACCGGTACCTCGACGGGTATCCCCGCGCCGAGCGGATCACCAACGACGAGCTGCTCGGCCTCGAGTGCGAGGTGCTGGTGCCCGCGGCGCTGGAAAACGTCATCACCAGCAGGAACGCCGCGAACGTGCGCGCGCGCATCATCTGCGAGGGCGCGAACGGGCCGACCACCGCCAACGCCGACCGGATCCTGGAGGAGAAGGGGGTGTTCGTGATCCCCGACATCCTCGCGAATGCCGGGGGGGTGACGGTGAGCTACTTCGAGTGGGTGCAGGACCGCGGGGGCTACTTCTGGGAAGAGGACACGGTCAACACCCGCCTCGGGCGGATCATGACCAAGTCCTTCGGCGAGGTGGCCACGATGGCGAAGCGCCACGCCGTGAGCATGCGCCTCGCGGCGTACATGCTCTCGATCGAGCGGGTGGCCGCGGTCCACCGCCTGCGCGGGCTCTATGCCTGATGGATCTCCGCATCCTCGCGGTCGGCCGGCTCCGCCCGGGGTTTCGCGAGGCGTGTGACGACTACCGCCGGCGGCTCGGGCGCTTCGCCCGGGTCGCCGAACGGGAAGTCCGGGAGGCGGCGGGCGCCGGCGCCCCCCGGCGGGAACGCGAGGGGGAGGCACTGCTCCGCGGTCTCCCCGCGGACGCCCGGCTGGTGGCCCTCCACCCCGCCGGCGAGGCGTGGTCCAGCGGAGAGCTGGCCCGCAGGGTGGGCCGGTGGCGGGAGGGCGGGCGCCCGGTCGCGCTCGCGATCGGCGGCGCGGAGGGCCACGGCGAACCGGTGCTGGCGCGCGCCGCGGACCGCTGGAGCCTGGGGCCGCTCACGCTGCCGCACGAACTCGCCCGGGTGATCGTCTATGAACAGCTGTACCGCGCGTTCACCATCCTCGAGGGGCATCCCTACCACCGTGACTAGTGCCCAGTGCCCGGTGCCGCTGGGGCGCCCGGTACCCGGTGCCCAGTGGGTCCCTGACACTGACTCGTCTCCTCGTTCCGCGGCCGGCTCGGCCCCGCGCGCGCGGCACCGGGCACCGGGCACTCCCGGGGCCCTCCGCACGATCGTGTCGCCATGACCGAGTGGTTCGAGGAGTGGTTCAATGACGCGTACCTCCATCTCTATCCCCACCGGGACGACGCCGACGCGGAGCGGCTGGTGGCGCTGCTCGTCCGGGTCCTGCCCTGGCGGCCGGGGTGGCGCGTGCTGGACGTGGCCTGCGGGGAGGGCCGGCACGCGCGGGCGCTGGCGGCGGCCGGGGCCCGGGTCGTCGGCCTGGACCTCTCCGCCGGCCTCCTGGCCCGCGCCCGGGAAGCCGCGCGCGCGCGCCTGGTCCGCGCCGACCTGCGCGCCCTCCCCGTGCGCCGCGCCACGATGGACCTGACCGTGAACCTCTTCACCAGCTTCGGCTACTTCGACACCGACGAGGAACATTCGGCCGCCCTTGAAGGCATGGCGCGGACGGTCCGCCCCGGCGGCTGGTTCGTGCTCGACTTCCTCCACGCGCCGCGGGTCCGCGCCACGCTGGTGACCGAGGAGATCGCCACGCTCGCCGGCACCCGGGTGAAACTGAGCCGGCGCCTCGAGCAGGGAGGGCGCTACGTCGTGAAGGACATCGGGCTCGCCGACCGGCGGCGCTTCCGCGAGCGGGTGCGCCTCTTCGAGCCCGCCGAGCTGGAGGCGATGCTGGCCGCCGCGGGAGCGGACGTCCGGCACCGCTTCGGCGACTACGACGGCACGCCGCTCTCGGCGGAGAGTTCCCGGGTGATTCTCCTGGCGGAGGTCCGGTGAGCTTCCGCCTGGTTCCCACGCCGATCGCCCCCGTCCGGCCGCCGGGCCCTCCCGGGAACGGGGGTCTCGCGCCGGCGCTGCGGGAGGCGTTCCTCCCCGCGGCCGGCGCGGAGCCCCTCCTCGCCCGGCTCTCCGGGCCGTCCGCCCTCGCCGTGACGACCGGACAGCAGCCCGGACTCTTCGGTGGCCCTCTGTACACGATGCACAAGGCGATGTCCGCTGCGGCGCTCGCGACGGAGCTCGAGGCGGCGTGGGGGCGACCCGTGGTGCCGGTCTTCTGGCTCGCGGGCGATGACCATGACCTGGCCGAGGCGGCGGAGGCGGCGTGGCTCGACGAGGATGGCGGACTCGTGCGCCACGTCCTTCGCACCCGTGCCCCGGGGGCGCCGCTCACCCCGATGTTCCGCGAGTCGCTGGGGCGGGACGGGACGGAGGCGGTGGCCGCGCTCGAGCGCACCCTGCGGAGCGGGCCGCACCGGGAGGCGATGGTGGACTGGGCGCGCCGGCACTGGCGGCCCGAGGCCACGGTGGCCGGGGCGTTCGCCACCGGCATCGCCGAGCTGCTCGCGCCGTTCGGGATCCTCTGCTTCGACAGCACGAGTGCGACGGCCAAGCGCGCGATGGCACCGCTGCTGCTCGAAGCGGCGGCGCGGGCCGGCGAGCTCGACGCTGCCCTCGCCGGACAGGCCGGCGCGCTGCGCGAGGCCGGTGCCGATCCGGGCGTCGCCGTCGGGGACGGCGCGGCGCTCGTCATGCTGGAGGGGCGTGACGGGCGCGACCGGCTCGTCCCCGCCGGCGACGGGTGGACGCTCCGGCGGAGCGGCGAACGGTTCGACCGCCGCGCCCTCGAGGGGGTCGCCGCCGCCGACCCGATGCGACTCTCCCCCAACGTGCTCCTGCGGCCCGTCGTCGAGCGGGCGCTCCTCCCCACGATCGCCTACGTGGCGGGGCCCGGGGAGCTCCGCTACCTGCCACTGGCGGCACCGCTCTACGACCGGCTCGGCGTCGGCGCCCAGCAGCCGGTTCCCCGGTGGTCCGGCCTCGTGGTCGAGGCCCAGGCCGACCGCGTGATCGCCAAGTTCGGCGCCACCCTGGAGGAACTGCTGGCGGACGGCGCCGCCCTCGAGCGGCGGGTGGTCCGGAACGAGCTGCCGGCGGCGGCGCGCCGGGCGCTCGACACCCTCCGCGAGACGTCGGAGCGGGAGTACGGGGCCCTGGCGGGGGTAGCGGCGGCAGTGGACCCCACGCTCGTGCGATCCATCGAGGGACTCGCCCGCCGTGCGGGATGGGCGGCGGATCGCGCCGAGCGGAAGCTGGTGGCGCACCTGTTGCGACGGCGCGCGGCCGAGCTCGCCCAGGTGGGCCGGGCCCGGACGGGCCTGCGTCCGGCCGGCGCCCCGCAGGAGCGCATCCTCGGCTTTCCCGCGTTCGGCGCCCGCTACGGGGGTACCTTGCCGTCGGCGGTCCGGGATGCTGCCCGGGTCGGATACGCCGCGGCGCTTGAAGCCGCCCCCGCTCGCTCCTAGACTGCACCCGTGGCCATCGTCGGGATCATCCTCCTCCTCGTGCTCCTGGTGCCGATCCTGGGGCTCGTGATCGACAGCCCCATCGGGCGGGCAATCGCGCGCCGCATCGAGGGCCAGCCGCCGGAAGCCGTCCCCGACCTCCCCGAGTTGCGGCGCAAGGTGGACCTACTCGAGGGCGACGTGGAGGACCTGCAGCGCACCGTCGAGTCGCTGCGCGAGGAACAGGCCTTCCTCCAGCGCCTGCTCGAGGACCCGCCCCGCCCGCCGCTCCCGCCGGCGCCCCACCCCTGAGCGCCGCCCCTCGACGGCCCGCGGCGCTGGTGGCCACGGGGATCCTCCTCACCCGCATCCTCGGATTCGTCCGGGAGCGGGTGTTCGCCTACTACCTCGGCAATGGGCCCGCCGCCGACGCCTTCCGGGCCGCGCTCAAGATCCCCAACGTGCTGCGGAACCTCCTGGGCGAGGGGACGCTGTCGGCGTCCTTCATCCCGGTGTACGCGCGGCTCCTCGAGCGGGGCGACGAGGCCGGGGCGCGGGCACTCGCGGGCGCCGTGCTCGGCCTCCTGACCGCCGCCTCGGCGGCGGCGGCGCTCGTCGGCATCGCCCTCGCGCCGGCCCTCACCGACGTGGTCGCCTTCGGGTTCGAGGGCGCCACCCGGGACCTCACGATCACGCTCGTCCGCATCCTCTTCCCCATGACCGGCCTGATGGTGGTGTCGGGCTGGTGCCTCGGCGTGCTCAATTCACACCGCCGGTTCTTCCTGCCCTACGCCGCCCCGGCGGTCTGGAACGTCGCCGGCATCGCCGCGCTCTGGCTGGCGGCATTCTGGGATCGGCGCCCGGCGAGCCTCGCCGTCGCCCTGGCGTGGGGCACGGTCGCCGGCAGCCTCCTGCAGGTCCTCATCCAGCTTCCGGCCTGCGCCCGGCTGCTCGGGGGCCTGCCGTTCCGGGTGAGCTCCGCCGTCGCCGGCGTCCGCGAAGTGCGCGCCGCGTGGCTTCCGGTGGTGCTGGGCGCGGGCGTGGCGCAACTCGCGTCGGTGGCGGATACCGTGCTGGGGTCGCTGTCGCCCGGCGGCGTCGCTGCGCTCGGGTATGCCCAGCTCCTCCAGTCCCTGCCGATCAGCCTGTTCGGCGTGGCGGTGGCCGCGTCGGCCCTTCCCGAGCTTTCGCGGGAGGCGGGCCGCGAGCAGGGCGGGGCATTGCTGCGCGACCGGATCGGGGCCGGCCTGTCCCGGATCGCGTTCTTCGTGCTGCCGATGGCCGTCGGTTACGTGCTCCTCGGCGAGCTGCTCGTCGGCGTGCTGTTCGAGACCGGCCGCTTCGGGCGCGAGGACACCGCAGTGGTGGCCGGCCTCCTCGCCGCCTACGGGGTGGGCCTGCTCGCGCAGGCGGCCACCAAGCTGCTCGCGTCCGGCTACTACGGGCTGCAGGACACCAGGACGCCGGTGCGGATCGCCGTCTCCACGCTCGCCGGAGGGACCGCGCTCGGCTACCTGTTCCTGACCCGGACCGGGTTCGGGGTCGCAGGGATCGCCTTCGGCTCGGCGCTCGGCGCCTGGGCCTACGCGATCGTTGCGCTGGCAGGGCTGGACCGGAGGCTGGGTGTGTCGGTGATCGGGCCCGGGGAGCGCGCCGCGCTGGCCCGGATCGGCCTGGCGACCGCGCTGGCCGCCGTGGCCGGGCTGCTCGCATCCCGCCTCGCCGCGGGCGCACCGCTCCTCCCGCGCGCGGCCGCCGTGTGGGGCGTGTTCGGTGCCTCCTACCTGGCGGCGGGCGCCGCGCTCGGCCTCCCCGAGGCGCGGAGCGTCCTCCGGCGCCTGCGTCCCACGAGGCGATGATGGCGGACGACGCGGCCGAACGCCTTCAGCGCAAGCTTGACACGCTGCCGGACGCCGCCGGCGTCTACCTCTGGAAGGACGCCGCCGGGGAGGTCCTCTACGTCGGCAAGGCCAAGCGCCTGCGCACCCGGGTGCGGAGCTACCTCCAGCCCGACCGTGCCCTCGCCCCCAAGGACGAACTGCTCCGGCGCCTGCTCGCCGATGTCGAGACCATCGTGGTCGACAGCGAGGCCCAGTCGCTCCTCCTCGAGAACAACCTGATCAAGGAGTACCAGCCGCGCTTCAACGTGCGGCTCAAGGACGACAAGAGCTATCCCTCGATCGCGGTGACCGTGCGGGAGCCGTTTCCCCGGGTGCTCGTGACTCGCCGGCGCGACCTTGACGCGCGGTACTTCGGGCCCTACACCGACGTGGCGCAGATGCGCCGCACTCTCGCGCTCATCCGCCGCCTGTTCACCGTGCGGAGCTGCAGCCTCGACCTGCCGCGCGAGCGCCGCGACCGGCCGTGCCTCGACTACCATATCGGGCGGTGTCTCGCGCCCTGCGTGGGCTGGCAGGGTGAGGCCGACTACCGCCGGATGATCGACGACGTGCTCGACTTCCTCGAGGGCCGCACCGGCGACGTGCGGACCGCGGTCCGCCGGATGATGGCCGAGGCGGCTGGGCGGGAGGACTTCGAGCGTGCCGCGGCGCTCCGGGACACCCTCAAGTGGCTGGAACAGCTGGAGGCGCCACCTGCCGCCGTGGAGACGGTGGGCACCGGCGACGCCGACGTGGTGGGCTTCGCCCGTGATGGCGACGAGGCCGTGGGAGTGCTGCTCCGCGTGCGCGACGGGCGCGTGATCGGCCGGGAGCACCGGTTCCTGGAGAACGCCGAGGGCGAGCCCGAGGATGCCGTGCTGGGCGCCTTCCTCGTGCGCTACTACCTCCCCCTCACGGACCGGGTGCGGCGACTCCTGCTGCCGTTCCCGCCCGCGGACCTCGCGGGCCTGCAGGCGCTCCTCGGTACCGCACGGGTGCACGTGCCCCAGCGCGGCACCGCCGGGCGTTGGGTCGCGCTCGCGGACCAGAATGCCCGGCACCTCCTCGAGAGTCTTCGGCTCGAGACCTTCGAGACGGAGGAGCGGGCCGAGGACCCGGTCTACGCCCTCGGGCGCGACTTGTCGCTGAGCGCGGTGCCGCGCGGCATCGCCTGCGTGGACATCTCCCACAATCAGGGCCGCGACATGGTGGGCTCACTGGTCTGGTTCGAGGCGGGCCGGCCGCGGAAGGCGGAGTACCGCCGGTTCCGCATCAAGGGCCTGGCCGGGCAGGATGACTACGCCGCCATCCACGAGGTGGTGACCCGGTACCTCACGCGGCGCCGGGACGAGGGCAAGCCCGTCCCGGACCTGCTGGTCATCGACGGCGGGAAGGGGCAGCTCGCCTCTGCGGCGGATGCGGCGCAGAAGGCGGGGTTCCCCGACCTCCCGCTCGCGAGCCTCGCCAAGCGGGACGAGGAGGTCTTTCTCCCCGGGCGGGGCGACCCGATCCGCCTGTCCCGCCGGAGCCCGTCGCTGCGCCTCCTCCAGCGGCTCCGCGACGAGGCGCACCGGTTCGGGCTCGCCTACAGCCGCCACCGGCGCACCGAGCGCGTGGTGACCTCCGAGCTGCTCGAGATTCCCGGGGTCGGCCCCTCGCGGCGTAGCCGCCTGCTCGAGCGTTTCGGCAGCCTCGCCGGCGTGCGGAGCGCGAGCCTGGAGGAACTGATGGCAGTCGAGGGAGTGAGCCGGACCCTGGCCGAGCGCATCCGCGCGCACCTCGCCTCGTGATGGACTGGCGGCTCGAGTGTGTCGCGTGCGGGGCGACCCGCGGCCCCGAGGGGCTCCCCACCGTCTGTGATGACTGTGGCCAGCCGTGGCTGGTGCGCTACCCCGATCGCGACTGGAGCGAGCCGGGAGCGGACGAGTCACGGCCCGGGCTCGGGATGTGGCGATGGCGCGCGTTCCTTCCCATCGCGGACCCGGAGACGCCCGTCTCCCTCGGCGAGGGCGACACCCCGCTCCTGGCGCTGCCGCGCTGGTCCGCGCGGGCCGGGCTCCCGGGGCTCCGCCTCAAGGACGAGGGCGTGAACCCGACTGGTTCCTTCAAGAGCCGCGGGCTGAGCGCGGCCATCACGCGCGCGGCGGCGGCGGGCGTGACCCGGGTCACCATCCCGACTGCGGGGAACGCCGGCGTGGCGGCGGCGGCCTATGCGGCCCGGGCCGGCCTCCGCGCGCGGGTCTTCGCGCCCGACACGACGCCGCGGCGCCTGCTGTCACAGGTCGCGTCCTTTGGCGGGGAACTCGTCCTGCTCCGCGGACACATCGGGGACTGTGGCAAGGCGTCGCGGGCATGGGCGGCGGAGTCCGGAGCACTGGATCTCTCGACCCTGAGGGAGCCGTACCGCATCGAGGGCAAGAAGACGCTGGGCCTCGAACTTGCCCTCCAGATGGGGTGGCGGCTGCCCTCGGCGATCCTCTACCCCGCCGGCGGCGGCACTGGGCTGATCGGGATGTGGAAGGCCTTCGCCGAGCTGCTCGCCGCCGGACGGCTGGGCGCTCCCCTGCCGCGGATGTTCGCGGTCCAGTCCGCGGGCTGCGCGCCGATTGTCCGGGCGTTCGCTGCGGGCTCTGCGGCGGCCCGGCCCTGGGAAGACCCGTGGACGGTGGCGAGTGGGCTCCGGGTGCCCGCGCCTCTTGGCGACCGGCTGATGCTGACCGCGTTGCGGGAGAGCGGGGGCGGAGCGGAGGCCGTCGCCGACGACCGCCTCGTGGCCGTGGCGGCGGAGGTGAGGGCGCTCGAGGGGGTCGATCTCTCCCCGGAGGGTGGGGCAGTCCTGGCGGCCGCAGAGGCGCTTGCGGCACGCGGGGTGCTTCGGGAGGACGAGGAAGTCGTGGCGTTCAACACCGGGGCGGGCTGGCTCTATGGCGAGGACGGGGATTTGCCTGCGACGTGAGCGCCGGCGATATTTCGAAATTCATGGCCGAGAACCGCTTCGCCATCATCGACCCGGCCGCCGGCATCAGCGGTGACATGCTGCTCGGCGCCCTCGTGGCGGTGGGACTCCCCGACGGCTGGGCGGAAGGGCTGCCCGCCCGCCTCGGAATCCCGGACGTCCGGGTGTCGGTCGCGCGAGTGCGGCGGTGCGGGCTCGAAGCGGTGCAGGTCAGGGTGGAGCTGCCCGGTGGGCAGCACGAGCATCCGGCGATGGAGGTCGGCGCGATGGCCCCGCGGGCACACGCCCACGGGCACGGGCCCGGACACGAGGCTGACGCGGCGCACGATCGCAGTCACGCGGGCCACCTGCTCCACGCGCACGAGCGCGGTGACCATCCTCACCGACACGTGGGGGAGTTGATCCGCATCATTGAAGGCGCGGATTTCTCGCCTTCGGTGAGAGCCCGGTCGGCGGCGGCCTTCCGGCTGCTGGCGGAGGCCGAGTCCAGGGTGCACGGCGTCGCGGCGGGAGACGTCGCCCTTCACGAGGTGGGCGCGCTCGACGCGCTCGTGGACATCGTCGGGGCGATGGACGGATTCGAGCGGCTTGGCGTCGGCACGGTGCGGGTGCTTCCGCTGGCCCTCGGAACCGGCTGGGTGACCGCGGCCCACGGGACGATGAGCGTGCCGGCGCCCGCCACCGCGCTGCTGGTGGAAGGCCTCGAGATCGGGCCCAATGGCCCGGTCACCGGGGAGGCGACGACCCCCACCGGGGCCGTGCTGCTCCGGACGCTGGGCGAGGGGCCGCCGCCGGCACGATGGCGTGCTCGCCGCACCGGCTGGGGGGCGGGTGTCCGCGATCCGGCGGGCTACCCGAATGTGCTCCGCCTCCTGGTGGCGGACGCGGCGCCGGAGGCGGGTCAGGTCTTCGCCGTGGTCACCGACGTGGACGACCTGAGCCCCGAATACCTGCCCCCGCTCCGCGAGGCGCTCGCGGAGGCCGGCGCGGTGGATGTCCAGGCCTGGGTGACGATCGCGAAGAAGGACCGCCCCGGCTTCCGGATCGAGGCGCTGGTGCCGGTGGACGGGCTCGAGCGGGTGCG
The DNA here is from genome assembly GCA_963717315.1 of uncultured Gemmatimonadales bacterium. Classification (GTDB taxonomy): domain Bacteria; phylum Gemmatimonadota; class Gemmatimonadetes; order Gemmatimonadales; family GWC2-71-9; genus JAICEH01. The sequence goes on along the minus strand of CAVQWA010000017.1, from coordinate 5,202 downwards.
GGATGCTTTCTTCCGGCACAGCCCGACCGCCGGCCTCCGGTGGTGGCCGGCGGAACGGGCAACCCTCCCGCGCGAGATGGTGGAGGTGGCGGTCGGGGGGGAGATCGTGCGGGCCAAGGTCCTCGCCGGTCCCGAGGGGCCGCGGATCAAGGCGGAGTACGACGACGTCGTCGCGGCGGCGAAGCGCCTCGGGCGCTCACCCCGCGACGTCGCCAGCGAGGTGCAGGACGCAGTGCGGCGCCGGTTGGGTGCCGAGACGACAGCAACCAAGGAGCAGTGACGATGCGCAGGATTCTCGGTGCCGTGTGCGCCGTGACGATCGCCGTGCCCGCCGTGGCGCAGGAGCCCGCGGCCGGGCCCAGGTCGATCGCGGAGATCGTGGTGTCGGCACAGCCGACGGTCTACGAGGCGCCCGAGTGCGACCTGGGCAGCACCCACTTCAAGGTGAGCTCGGGCCGGACGTACGTGAAGGCCGCCATCGAGAGCGCCACGAACCGCGAGCGGATCCTCGGCGACGCGAAGCGCGTCCTGACGGAGGCGGTCGAGCGGGACGGTCAGGCCAACTCCGCCCAGGCGTGGTTCTGGCTGGGGCGCGTGGCGCTGTACCAGGGCGACCTGGCGGCGGCGGATGCCGCGATGGACCGGGCCGAGTCGCTGGCGCCGGGCTGCCGTGAGGAGATCGCCAAGTTCCGGCGTCCGACCTGGGCCGGGCTTACCCAGGCGGGCATCGAGCTGATGAACCAGGACCGCCGCGCCGAGGCCAAGCCCTACTTCGAGGCCGCGGCCGCCTTCTACGACCAGGAGCCCCAGGCATTCGCAGGCCTTGGCAGCCTCGCGCTCGACGCGAACGACCCCGCCGGCGCGCTGGAATGGTACCGCAAGGCGTTCGGCGCCGCGCAGCGGCCGGAGCAGAAGGCTGCGCGGACGATGGCCGCGGCGCAGATCGGGACGACGTTCGCGGGGCAGGGGAATCCGGACAGTGCCATCGCCTACCTGACCATCGCGGTGCAGGAAGCCGACTCGGCCACCCAGGCCGGCCTGCTCAAGCAGAGCCTGTTCAACCTGGCGCTGATGGAGCAGCGGGCCGGCCGGCCTGCGGACGCGGCGCGGCACCTGGGCCGCGTGGTGCAGCTCGACCCGGCCGACGTGGACGCGAAGCGGGGCCTCGCGCAGGCGCTCCGTGCCGCGGGCCTGGCCGACAGCGCGCGCGCCATCGAGCAGGGATTGCTCCAGGTGGCCGGCACCGGTGGCGAGGTGGGCGCCGGCGCGGTGATGGATCTCGGCGTCGCGGCCTATCGCGAGCAGAAGTACAAGGAAGCCGCGGAGGCCTTCGTCAAGGTCCTCGCGATGGAGCCCAACAACCGGGACGCGCTCTACAACCTGGCGAACAGCTACCTGGGCCTGAACGACTGGGCCAGGCTGGGCGAGACCGCGGACCGCTTGCTCACCATCGAGCCGTACAACGAGTTCGTGAACAAGGCGTCCATCCGCGCGCACCAGCAGCAGAAGCACTCCACCGCGGCGAATGCCGCGGCCACAAAGCTGCTGGCGATGCCGGTGGCGATCGAGGTGACCACGTTTTCCGTCACGGGTGACAACGCCGCGTGGACCGCGACCGCCACGGGGCGGGATGCGATGACCGCCAGCGGGGATCCGAAGCCGCCGGCCGCGACCACGATCGTGGTCGAGTTCCTCGACAACAAGGGTGGCGTCGTCACGAGCCAGGACGTGGTGGTGAACGCGCTGCCCTCCGGACAAACCCAGCCGCTGTCGGCGAGCGGGACCGGCGCGGGCATCCAGGCCTGGCGCTACCGGGCCAAGTCCTGACGCGGGCTTGACTCCCGCGAGGGGGAACGGCGAATTTCCCCCTCGCGCTCGCGGGCGTAATTCAGTTGGTAGAATGCCAGCTTCCCAAGCTGGACGTCGCCGGTTCGAGTCCGGTCGCCCGCTCTGGGGTAAGTCGTTGAACCGCATAGCAGAGGGGCCGCCTCCTTAGGCGGCCCCTCGCGCGTTCAGCCCCTCCAGTGGCACAAGTAGTGGCACAACCCTCAGCGGCCGGTGTCAGCCGCTGCCGGCGGGGCCTCCAGGAGCGCCTCCATCCGGCGGGCTGCCTGGTCCAGCATGCCCGGAACGACGTGGGTGTAGGTGTCCAGCGTGAGGGTGATCTTCGCGTGCCCGAGAAGCTCCGAGACCACCTTGGGGTGCTCGCCGGCGGCGAGGAGCAGGGTGGCGGCGGAGTGCCGAAGATCGTAGGGGCGCATCCGCTCGAGACCGGTGAGCTCGAGCGCCCGGGCTTCGACCCGAGCCCGCGCTTGGGCCCAGGCACGCCGCGCCGCCCGCGTGCTGCCCTTGGCCGGCGGCGCCGGCAGCTCGAGGCTCGCGAGGCGAAGGGCGGTACGTGCCAGGATCGCCGTGAAGTGCCGGCGGGTCAGGTTCTCCCACCAGAGCGGCTCCCCGGTCCCGCTGGCGAAGATGAAGCCGTGCCCGACGTACGCCCCGCCCAGGGACAGCCGGAGGGCACTCTGACGCGCCCGGTGGCGCTGCAGGGCCTTCAGGGTGGGGGCGGGGACCGGGATGGTCCTCCCACGCCGAGTCTTCGTCTCCGCGAGCTGCCAGACCCCGCCGGCGAGGCGGAGGAGCGCGCGACGGACGGCGAGCTGCGTCCCCTGCAGGTCCGGCCACTGGAGCCCGAGGGCCTCCCCCGGCCGGAGCCCCGTTGTGAGGAGAAGGAGCCAAAGGGCGGCATGGTCGTCCCGGTGGACCTCCTCAAGGAAGACCTGCGCCTCGGCTGGCGTGAAGACCCGGTATTCCCGCTGCGGGACGGCCGGTGGGGAGACCTGGGCGAGGGGGTTCTGGGCCAAGTGGCCGAGCCTCACCGCGGCCTCAAGCCGGGAGTGCAGCACCCGGTGAAGTCCGCCCACCGTCGCTGGTGACAGTCCGCGGGCGGTCAGGGCATTGTAGAGCTCCTGGAAGGGCCGCGGCTGGAGGCCCCGGAGCCGCGCCTGTCTGAGCGTGGGGGGGAGCCAGGATCGGATGGCCTCCTGGGCGGTCTCGCGCGTCTGCGGGCCCAGGCCGGCGCTCCAGACCCGGTGGAACTCCTCCAGCCACTCACCCAGGGTCAGGCGCCCGCGGGGCAGGGCGGTGCCCTGGTCCGCCTTTCGGAGGAGCTCGGTGAGGGCGCGCTCGGCGTCCTTCCGGGTCCCGGTCACCGTCTGGCTCGCGCGGCGGAGCTTGCCGGTGGTGTGGTCCCGCCCCTCAGTGACCCGGACCAGCCAGCGGTCCGGGCCCCGGGCCTCGATGGTGCCGCGGCGGCGTGACGTGCTCATGGTACCTCCTTCCTTCAGGGCCCAGTACGGCGGTCACCGGCAGAGCTCAAGGTGGCGCCGGTGAGGCCCGCGGAGCGACACCCCCGCGGCTGCCTGGAACTCCTCGAGATCCCCGGCGAGGAGCTCAAGCCGGCCGCGCATGGCCAGCTGGAGGACCAGGTCAGGACGCGGAACACCGTATCGCCGGATCGCCAGCCAGTCGGGGCGCCAAGGGGCCACCACCAGATTGTCTCTCGCGTGGATCCCGAGCTCGGGGACCGAAGCCACGGCGCGGAATACGAACGGCTCGGGCATTGGAGGCGCGGCTCCGCCTAGTTCGGGAGCGACCGGCGGAACTTCTGCAGGGCCTCGATCGCCTCCTCGACCGGTTCGTCGAGGAGGGCGAGGAGCGCGTCCTGATCGTACTCGGGATCATCGGCGGCCCGCAGCAGCAAATCCAGGCGCTCGAGCACCTCGAGGACGTCTGCGCGCTGGGCGGCGGAGTTGGAAGTGGGCATCGGATTCTCCTGTCGAGTGAGGTGAAAGGTGGCGCCGGCGGGGGCCAAGGGAGAGCCCTCCGCGCTTTGCCATCGCTACTCCAGGTAGACCTCGAGCGAGCGCGGCTGCGCGGGCTCGGTGTATCCGCGTTCGACCAGGTCGCAGGCGACGGCACGGATGCAGCGCGCGATGCCCAGGAACTCCTTGAGGGTCACCGTGATCGTCCGAAGGTCGTCCCGGGACGGTTCCTCGAGGCGCTTCTCGACGACGTGGATATCGAGGCACATGTAGTGATCGCCCACGTCGCCGAGCGTGACCTGCACGTAGTGGACGCCGGGTCCTACGCTGACCTGAGTCTCTACGGACTGACTGACGTGCTGCGTCGGCTCGGACGAATCGAGCTCCTGCAGCAGGCGGGCGAGCTCGCGTTCGGCGGCCACTGAGACGGTGCCCATGGTGCTTGCCTCCAGGGGATGGAGTGGGACGGCGGGCAGGGGGCTCGCCGGCTGAGCCCAACCTATACGCCTATGCGTAGTGGCGCAATACTCCGGTTGTTCGTATAGTGGGGGCCATGACTCCCGCACGATTCCGGCTCAAGGAGCTCCGCGAGGCCCGCGGCCTGACTCAGGTGGCGCTCGCGCAGCTCGTCGGGGTGCGCCAAGCGACAATCAACGACATCGAGAACGGCCACACCCGGAAAGACACCCTCGACCTGATTGACCGGCTCTGCGAGGCTCTGGGCGTCGAGCCGGGCGATCTCATCGTTCGGGGGCCCGCGCGCCGGAAGAAGTAGCACCTCAGCCAGCCCGCGGGAGAGCGGGGCTCGCCGTCTCCGCTTCCGCACGCCCCCGGAGATACTCGTCCAGTCCCAGGTCCAGAAAACGGAGCGCCGGCCTCGCGCCGGTCCCCACCCGCCGCGTGAAGGGCAACTCGTCGGCGTGCCGGTAGAGCCACTGCGGCTCCACCGCGAGCCGTTCGGCAGCTTCCCGGACGCTGAGGAGCCGCGGGGTCGGTCGGGCCTCCACCGGCGCTGACCCCACTCCATCACCCCCGTTCCCCTCGAGCACCTCGAGCAGCCACTCCCGCGGCACCGGCACCGGTGTGCCGGCCGGAAGCGCCTGAGCGAGTTGGAGGAGGGCCTCGCGGGTGGTCACGGCGTCATCACTCCCAGGGCCGGCGTTCGGGACGGGACGAGATCGGTACCAGGATGGCGACGTAGGGGTCCGACAGCCCGTAGACCTCGCGCGCCACCAGCGGCGTCAGCTGGAGCTGGGCCACCCGGGCGCTGGCCTGACTCTGGATGCCGAGCACGCGCGCCCCGTAGGCGCGCGCCGCGGCCGCCTGGGCCGCCCGGTGGCTAGGCGCCGCCACGCTGCCGACCACGGCTGGCGCGTAGACC
>CAVQWA010000016.1:0-5304 GCA_963717315.1 uncultured Gemmatimonadales bacterium | reverse complement strand
AAGGCACCGGCACCGCAAGCACCAGCTCGGGAGTGAGCCTGGCCGGCGACTGTCCCGCGGCCGGGACTGCGAGTGCGGCGGCGGCGACGGCGACGGCGAGGAGCGGGGCCCGAGTCACCGGATGAGCCCGCCGCCCAGCACCCGTCCGCCCTCGCCGTAGAGCACGCCCGACTGCCCGGGCGCGATGGCCCGGGCCGGCTCCAGGAGCCGGAGTTCGATCCAGCCGCCGCCCAGCGCCATGACTTCGGCCGGGACGGCGCGGGCGCGGTAGCGGAGCTGGATGTCACAGCGGGCGCCGGGCGGCAGGGGATCGGCCAGCCAGTTGACCCCGTCCAGCGTCGCCGAGTGCCCATCGAGCGCCTCGGCGGGACCGACCACGACCTCGCGCCGCTCCGGGCGGATCCCGAGGACGTAGAGCGGCTCGGCCCGTCCGCCGGGAAGTCCCCGGCGCTGGCCCACCGTGTACCGCGCGAAGCCGTCGTGCTCGCCCAGCACCTCGCCCCCGGCGGTGACGAACGCCCCCGGCGCGAGGGCCGGCGCGTCCGCCGGCAGCTCGCGCTCGAGCACGGCTGCGTAGTCGCCGTCGGGGACGAAGCAGATTTCCACCGACTCCGGCTTGTCCGCCGTCTCCAGCCCGAGCTCGCGCGCGAGGGCCCGGGTCTCCGCCTTGGTCATCCCGCCCACGGGCGTCAGCATCCGCGCCACCACGGCGCGGTCGATGCCCCAGAGGAAATAGCTCTGGTCCTTCCCGGGATCGGCGCCGCGGTACAGCGCGCCGTCACGAGCCCTGGCGTAGTGACCGGTCGCCAGGTAGTCACAGCCGAGGGCGTCGGCGTGGGCGAGGAGGTCGCGGAACTTGGTGAAGGAGTTGCAGCGCACGCAGGGGATGGGCGTGCGGCCGCGGGCGTATTCCGCCACGAAGTCGCCGATCACGTCCCGACCGAAGCGGTCCTCGAGATTGAGGACGTAGTGCGGGATGCCGAGCCGATGGGCGACGAGTTTCGCGTCGGTGATCGAGTCGAGCGAGCAGCAGGGACGGTCGGGGACGTCGTCGCCGTAGCAGAAGAGCTTGAGCGTGGCCCCGATGACCTCGTGACCCTCGCCGACGAGCCGGGCGGCCGCGACGGAGCTGTCCACCCCGCCCGACATCGCGACCAGGACCCGCGCCACGCCGGGTTCCCTGCTCAGCCGCGGCCGAGAAGGCCGGCGAGCTTCCGCACCTTCTCGACCACGGCGGGGAACACCTCGGCCGCGCGCGCGACGTCCCCTTCGCCCGACGCGTGGCCCAGCGAGAAGCGCAGCGTGCCGAGCGCAAGCTCCCGCGGGACGCCCATCGCCACCAGCACGTGCGACGGTTCCACCGCGCCGGTGGAGCACGCCGAGCCGCCGGAGGCGGCGACGCCGGCCAGGTCGAGGTGCATCAGCATCGCCTCCCCGTCGGCGCCGGGCACCGATACGCTCAGCACGTGCGGGGCGCGGGGGCCCGCCTCGGCGTTGACGTCCAGGTCCGGCACCCCGGCACGCAGACGAGCCGCGAGGTCGTCGCGGAGGCCCGCCAGGCGCGCCGCGGTGGCGGGCTGCTCCTTCGCCGCCAGCTCGCAGGCCGCGCCGAGCGCCACGGCGCCGGCCACGTTCTCGGTGCCGGGCCGGATGCCGAACTGCTGGCCGCCGCCGTGGATGATCGCCGCGACCGCCTTGCGGTCGCGGATGATGAGCGCGCCCACCCCCTTCGGGGCGCCGATCTTGTGGCCGGAGATGGTGAGGAGGGTGCCGCCGAACCCGGAGACCGAGACCGGGACCTTGCCGAAGGCCTGGACGGCGTCGGAGTGGAAAATGACGCCGGCCGAGCGGCAGCGTTCCGCGATCGCGCCGACCGGCTGGAGCGTCCCGACCTCGTTGTTCACCCACATCACCGAGACGCAGGCGGGCCGCTCCGCCAGCGCCGCGTCGAGGGCGCCGAGGTCGAGCACGCCGTTCGCGTCCACCGGCAGGATTCGCTCCTCGCCGCCCAGCGCCTTCACGTGATGCGCCGCGGCCAGCACCGCCTTGTGCTCGGTGGCCGACACCGCCACCGCCATCCGGCGACCATCGTGTCGCGCCGCAAGCGCGGCCCCGACCACCGCGAGGTTGTCCGCCTCGGTGCCGCCGGAAGTGAACACCACCTGGTTCGGCTCCGCGTCGAGGGCGGCGGCCACCTGCCGCCTCGCCTGTTCCAGGCCGGCGCGCGCCGCCCGCCCCCACCGATGGGGGCTGGATGGGTTGCCGAAGGCTTCCGCGCTCAGGTAGGGCAGCATCGCCTCCAGGATCTCCGGGCGGACCGGGGTCGTGGCGGCATGGTCGAGGTAGACCGGGGCGTGCTTCATGGGGCGGGAAATATAGGCCCGGGAAGGGGTTGAGGCGAGTTCCCGGCTCCGTGCCGGCTCCCCGATCCCCCCACGTCGCCCCGGGACCGAAGGGACTGGCGTCTCCCTGGACCCGAACGGCCCCGCGGGGGCCGGGAGGACGGCATGCGCCGATCCAGGATCGCCGCCGTGCCGTACGAGGGCTCCCCGGACTACGCCGAGGTGCCTGCGGCCAGCCAGGCGGTGGCGATCCGTGAGGCGGGCGCCGCGAACATCCTCGGGTCGCTGGATGCGACGCTGGTGGCGGGGGGAGGCAATGCCCTGGTGGCGGGCGGGTCGGCCATCCGCACCGCGCCGGGAACGTGCGGGCGGTGATGCTGGAGAAGCCGGAGGGTGGGGACTGGACGGTGGCGGTAGTCGAAGAGTGAGGAACGGGAGGCGGGAAGCGGGAAGGGGCGCACCGATCGCCCCCTTCTCACTCCTCGCTTCCCACCCGGGAGACCAGCACCCGGTCGATCCGCCGCCCGTCCATGTCCACCACCTCGTAACGGAACCCGCCGCTCTCGGCCGATTCCCCGACCTGCGGAATCCGGCCGAGCAGCGTGAGCACCAGGCCCGCCACGGTCAGGAACTCCCCGCGATGGTCGGGCACCAGCTCTTCCACGCCGAAGGCGCGGGCCAGCTCCGCCACGGTCACACCGCCGTCCGCCAGCACGCTGCCGTCCGACCGCCGGGCGAGGTCCGGCTCCTCACCCGGCGCCGTCGGGGCGAGGTCCCCTACCAGCGCCTCCAGCACGTCGGTCAGGGTGACGAGCCCGGCCACGCCGCCGAACTCGTCCAGGACGATGGCGATCCGCCGGCCCCCCTGGCGGAACATCTCCAGCAGCCGGGCGAGGGTCGCGGTCTCCGGGACGAAGAGCGGCGGGCGGAGCACCGCCGCCAGGTCGAGCGGCTTCCCTTCCAGGAGCTGGCCCAGGAGGTCCTCGGTCCGCGCCACCCCGATCACCTGGTCCACGGATCCGTCGGCGACGACGACGTAGCGGTGCGGATGCGCCCGCAGGCGGGGGCGCAGGCGCTCGGGCGGCTCACCGGCCGGCACCCACTCGATGTCGGTGCGCGGGGTCATGACCGAGGCGGCGGTGGTCTCCCCGAGGCGGAGCGCGCGGTCGAGGATCTCCTGCTCGACGGCGTGGATCTCGCCGCTGGCCCGGCCCTGTGCGACGAGCGCGCGCACGTCCTCGTCGGTCACGGCGGGCTCGGTGGACTTGCCCAGGCGCACCACCCGCAGCACCCCGTCGGTCACGGCGCCGAGGAGCGAGATGAGCGGGTGCCCGACGCGCGAGAGCACCGTCATCGGCCGGGAGACGGCGCTGGCGATGCGCTCGGGATTGGCGAGGGCCACTCGCTTCGGCACGAGCTCGCCGAAGATGAGCGAGAGGAAGGTGATGCCCGCCACCACGAGGGCAAGGGCCAGTTCCTCTCCCCACTGGCCGATCCACGGGGCCGCGCCAAGGAGCCCCGCCAGTTCCCGGGCGATGGTGGCGCCGCCGAACGCCCCCGCCAGGATGCCGATCAGGGTGATCCCGAGCTGGACGGTGGACAGGAACCGGGTGGGGTTGGAGGCCAGCGCGAGGGCGGCGCGGGCGCCGGGCGCCTTCCGCGCCGCGAGGCGCTCGAGCCGGGACCGGCGCGCCGCCACGACGGCGAGCTCCGACATCGCGAGGATGCCGTTGACCAGGAGGAGCGCCAGGATGATGGCGCCCTCGGTCAGGAGGCGGGTCATCGGGCGGAGGGCTCCGGGCTACAAGGACTCGACACCCAGCGCCACCACGTCCTCCACCTCGAGCGTCTCGTGGGTCCAGAACGGCTCGCCGTACGGGCGCCGGATGAGCGAGCCGTAGTGGGCATTCTGGGTCTCGACCAGCGAGTAGAGGTCCTGTCCGGTGGGGAAGATCTCGCCCGCCGCCCTGGCCCCGTCGAACTGGCTCGCGTAGCAGCGGATGGCCCGCATTTTTCGCTCGAACTGGGCGGAGACGTCCACCACGAACGTGGGCTTGACCGGGTCCTCGCGGTAGGCCAGGGCGTAGAGGATCTTGAACGGCCGCCACGGCTCGCCGCCGGCGGGGTACTTCGTTGGTGAGCAACTCGGCCAGATGGTCGTGGCCGGCCCGGACGAGGTCTCGGCAGGGTGGGGTGCGGTCAGAAGCGCTCGTCTGATTCACCCGGGTCGGAGCAACGATCGAAACCCAGTCATCGTAAACAGTGGCACACTCTCGATGAGCTGGCCCAACGCCCGCTCCGGAATGGCTTATCAAGAACCTGATGATCCGGCGCGCCGCCGCGCGGCTCACTGCGCCGCCAGAGTCCTTGAAAACGTCGTGGCCCTGGATGCGGCTCTGGCGGTCGCGACGCGGCAAACCGTTCGCGGCATCCAGCAGGTACGCAACGGCATCGCTCATGTACTATTGACGTCATGGTCGACGCTGGGCAGCTTCCATAGCCGGGTGTGGAGGCATGGCGGATCGCCCGCGGTGTGAGCCGCGAGGCAATCACGGACGTGTTCACGGTGCTGGCCGGTGCCGTCCAATTCGCTGATGAGCGCGACATGGCAGATGTGATCGCCAAGGTCACTGAGACCGGCGCGGTGATGGTCATCTTTGATACTCAGGCCCGGTGCACGGTTCGGCTGGAGGAAAACAGCGCCACCGCGCAAGGGCTTGCGGTGAGGGACTTGACACGCTGCGTGAGGCCACAGGGCGCCACCGTGCAGTACTGCATCATCCGAACAAGGGCAACGACCGGGACCCACGCCGGTTCCAGCGCGTGGAACGGTGCGCTGGACGCCGAGCTGCATCTTGAGCGCGACGGCATGGACCTGACGCTGACCGTCACCAAGATGAAAGATGCAGAGACCGGGCATGTGTGCCCGCTGCGCGCGGCAAAGGTGGACGTGCCCGGTGAT
>CAVQWA010000015.1:0-8063 GCA_963717315.1 uncultured Gemmatimonadales bacterium | reverse complement strand
GGCGCCAGCCGCTGCCCCGCCTGGCTCGCCGCGTCCTCCGCGGTGAGCCCGTCCTCGGCGAGCCACTGCTCCAGCCAGATCAGCCCGGGGAAGAGCCCGCGGGAGGGGCGGAGGTGCTGCAGGAAACGGGAGACGAAGACCGCGGTGCGCTCGGGCGGGTCGGCGACGAACTCATCCAGGGTCTCGCGCAGCACCTCGGGGCCCTGCTCGGTGGCGGCGAGGATCCGGCCGGCCCACTGGTCGGCCGCCTCGACCTGCTCCAGCCGTGCCACGGTGCGGAGCGCCATCCGCCGGACGCTCTCGAGCAGGCCGAGCCGGAGCATCGCGGGGATGGCCCAGAGTTCGCCGATCGAGAGCGGGGACACCTCCTGGAAGGCGTGGACGAAGAGGTCCACGTTGTCGATGTCGATCCGGCCCTCGGTATGCGAGATCAGCGTGATCGCGAGCTCGTACACCCGGGGGTAGCCGGCCAGCGCCCCGGCGGCGAGCACCGGCAGCTCGCGGTAGTAGCCGCGGGGCAGGCTCTCGCGCACCTCGCCGACGTGCTCGTCCACCACGTGGCCGTTGTCCAGCAGCCAGACGCCGGCGGGGCCGACGTCGAGCTCGGCGTCGGCGGCCTCCGCGAGGCGCTCGTAGGCGTCCTGGAGGATCCGGTCGGTGGCGTCGAGGCGGGCGAGGAGGGGGGTGCGGCGCGGGGGACGGACCCGCCTGGCCACGCGCTGCAGCCGCGCGATGGTTCGGGCGCGGTCGGCCAGGTGCTCGGCGCCGAGGAGCTCGCCCCGGATGGGGCCGCCGAGCAGCTCGTCGCGCACGTCCTGCCGGTCGGGCCGGAGGCGGGCGAGGAGGCGGCTGGTGGTGAGGAGGGGAGGCACGGGTCAGGGGAAACTAACCGGGGAGTGGGGAGCGGGGAGCCGGGAGCGGGGGGGGGCCGCCCCCCGATCACCGCTCCCCGCTCACCCTTGCGAGGACCTCGTCCGGGAACCCCTCGGCCTTGAGCCGCTCGACGCTCCAGTCCCGGGACGAGGCGAGGACCTCGCGCAGGACCACGGCGGCCTGCGCCTCCTCGCCGTCGGCCATCATCATCGCCCGCAGGGTCCGGAGGATGCGCGGGTCGCCGTTGTCGTCGCGGCGCTGGCCGTGCACCTCGGCGGCGATCGCGATGGCGCGGGCGAGCATGTCGAGCTTGCGGTCGTCGGCCTTGGTCATCGCCTCCCCGGCGTCAGGGCCTCGCTCCGGTCATCCCGCCGCCGAGCCGGCGAGCCGCCGAGCCAGCTCCGTCGCGTACTGCTCCGGCCCCATCTCCGTGCCGCCGCCCCGCTTGTTGTTCCCCGCGTTCCAGCGGCCGCCCCAGGCGGGATCGAACGACTCGATGCCGAGCCGCTGGAGCGAGAGGCCCGGCGGGGCGGCGGGGCCGAGCCGGGTGCGGGCGATCCAGCGGCCGGGCCGGGCGAAGTTCGGGTGGATGCAGAGGACGATGACGGCCTGGGGGAGGAGCGGGGCGACGAGCTCGCTGTCCACCTCGCGGTCGAACCCGGACCAGGCCAGGCCGCCGTCGAACTCGAACCCGCCCTCGGCGACGTGCGCCGCCAGGAACTCGCGCTGATCACGCCGGCGGTCCACCAGCTCCCGGACGTCGGGGTCGAGCGGCTGGTCGGCGAGCATCCGGTCGAGGTTGGCCAGGCTTCGATCCCAGCGGCGCAGGTCGTCGAGGGGCTGGAGCAGGTCGGCCACGGGGTCCTCGGCGCCGGTGTGGTCGGCGGCGACGGCGGCGTCGCCCCAGCGGCGCTCGGGCGGGAGCCGGCCGGAGAGGATGCCGGCGGAGAGGACGCTGTCGCAGTCGGTGTGGCTGATGACCACGGCCGCGTCGGCGGGGGCGCCGTGGAGTGCGATGTAGTCGAGGGCCAGCACCGCGCTGGAGACGTGCCGCTCCATCGCCGCGACCGGGGCGTGGTGGTCCACGTTGACGATCCGGCCGAGCTGCCAGCCCCAGGGCACCGGGGTGCCGGCTTCGTGGATGCCCTGGACGGCGAAATCGGCGGCGAGGATCTCCCCCGCGTCGGTCACCGCGAGGATGTCGTCCGCGGTGTGGACCTGGGCGTTCCGGATCAGGTGGATCGGAAGCTGGCCGGGCATCCCTCCATAGTAGCGTGTCCGTCGTTGAGCGCGAGGGCTTCGGGCGCCCTCGCGTCCGCGCCATTGGCCGTCGCGGGACGCGGGGGCTTCGGGCGCCCTCGCGTCCGCGCCATTGGCCGTCGCGGGACGCGAGGGCTTCGGGCGCTCCCGCCTCTGCGCCGCTGGCCGTCGCAGGGCGCGGCGGCTTCGGGCGCTGACAGTCGGCTGGCGACCTCACGGCCATCTCCTGCGGGGCCCGGCCGACTGAGGCGCCCTCAGCCCCCGCGCCCCGCTCCGGCCAGCATCCTGGCGAAGCCCGAATCGCTCGGCGCCAGGTCCATTGCCGCAAGATCCGCCGCGGCGACCCAGCGGATCTCCCCGTGCTCCAGCGGCCGGGGCTCGGCGCCGTCCGCCACCTCCACCTCCACGAACTCGATGAGGAAGGGGGAGCCGGGATCCTGGATGGCGGCGAGGGTGCGGCCGACGCCGGTGGCTGCAAGCGCCAGCTCCTCCCGCATCTCCCGACGGGCCGCGTCGAGCAGCGATTCGCCTGGCTCGAGCTTGCCGCCGGGGAACTCCCAGAGCCCGCCGTGGCGCTTGTGCGCCGCCCGCTGGCAGACGAGGTAGCGCCCGTCGCGGCGGATCACGGCGGCGAGGACGCGGATGGGTGGGGCGACGGGGCGACGGAGCGACGGGGCGTCGCTCTTGTCCTCCGGCCCGTCGGGTGAAATGTTGGCCTGGTCCGCCAATGACCCCTCTCGATCTCGACCTGGAGCTCCGGCTCGCCGCCTTCGACCACGTCGCGAAGCTCCGCGACCGGTTCGGGGGGCTCATTCCCTCGAGCGCGCTCAACCAGGGCTGCACATTCCAGGGCGAGCGGCAACCGCTCTGGAACCAGCAGAAGGGAATCTACAAGCCTGCCCGGCTCGGCCCCGACGGTGCGGCGCTCTCCATCCAGACGGCGGCCAACGGCCCGTACGACGACCGGCAGGAAGAGGGGTCGCCGCACCTCCTCTATCGATATCGTGGCACCGATCCGGGACACCCCGACAACGTTGCCCTGCGGCGGGCGTTCGTCCGGAAGCGGCCGCTGCTCTACCTGATCGGGGTGGACAGCGGGCTCTACCGGGCGGTCTTCCCCTGCTACATCACCGCCGACCGGCCCGACGACCTCGCCGTGGAGATGCTGGCCGACACCTCGACCCGCGACATCGTCGCGGCGGACGAGGGCGACCCGCTCGCCAACGCGCCACTCAAGGCCTACGCCACCCAGCAGGTGAAGCGCCGCCTCCACCAGGACCGCTTCCGCTTCCTGGTGATGCACGCCTACCGCGATCACTGCGCGATGTGCCGCCTGAAGCAACCGCCGCTCCTCGAGGCGGCGCACATCATCCCGGACCGCGAGGACGAGGGCCAGCCCGTCGTCTCCAACGGCCTCTCGCTCTGCAAGATTCACCACGGGGCCTACGATGCGCGCATCCTGGGGGTGGCGCCGGACTACCACATCCACGTGAACCGCGACGTACTGGAGCAGACCGACGGTCCGATGCTCCAGTTCGGGCTCCAGGCACTGCACGGAGAGCGGCTCGCCGTCCTGCCCTACCGCGAGGCCGACCAGCCCGACCGCGACCTGCTCGCCGTGCAGTTCGACCGCTTCCGGGCTGCCTGACCGACGCTCGACGCCCCGGCTCAAGCACCTGCTCGAAGACTCGGTCTGGGCCGAGAGCGACGCCTCGCCGCGGCTCCAGCGGATCTTCCGGGGCTCTCGTTCGCGACGGCGTTCCTCGCGCGGGTGGTCGGGGGGGCGTCGGCCGGGCGAGCGGAGGGAGGCGCAGGGGCTGAGGGCGCATCAGTCGGCCCGCCCCGCAGCCGGAGACCGTCAGGTCGCCAGCCGACTGCGAGCGTCCCGAAGCCCCCGCGCCTCCCGACCCCCTGACTGAACAACTCCCCCAGCTCGATCACCAATGGCTCCGCGGCCCCGGCGGGGTGCCAGGCGACGTGCTCCCGCTCGATCACCGGGAACACCGCCTCCGGGATCCACACCTCCACCTGCCCGGCCTCGGCATCCACGATCCAGTAGGCACCGACGCCGTTCTCCTGGTAGAGCCGCCGCTTGGTGAAGCGGTCCTGACGGGCGGTGGATGGGCTCAGGACCTCCACCACGAGGGTGAGGTGGCTGACCTCGGTCCAGTCGCGCGCGGCAGCCTGCTCCGGCGCGATGACGAAGAGGTCGGGCTGGACCAGGATGTCGGGGCCCCAGGAGATGTCGGCAGGGGAACTGAGGATCTTGCCCGCACCTTCACGCTCGATGTACCCCGCCAGTCGCGCGAAGACGCGCGCGTGCACGTCCTGGTGCCGGAGCCGAGGCGACGGGGTCACCAGCAGCTCCCCGTGCACCAGCTCGTAGCGGTTGCCGTCGTCGGGGAGGGCGAGGACGGCGTCCCGGGTCCAGTACGGGGTCGCGGCGGGCATGCCCATACGATCGGCTCGGCGGAACGGGGAACGCAAGAGGGCACGAGGCATCATCGCGCCCCGTGCCCTCACGCTCGCACTCGTTCATCTCCCGAGCGTACCCTTTTCACGCATCTTCCGGCCCAACCGCCCAACCGCCCAACCGCCCAACCGCCCGCCGAGCTACGCGTGCGCCAGCGCGTCCGCCTTGGTGTGATGCACCGTCCCCGGCGCCGTCTCGGGCGGGGAGTAGATCGTGTAGAGCTTGAGCGGCTCGTCGTCGGCGTTGATGATGTTGTGTCGCGTACCGGCCGGCACGGAGATCATCGCGCCTTCCTCGACCTTGGTCTTCTCGCCCTCGAGTACCGCCCTGGCCTCACCTTCCACGATGATGATGAGCTGGTCGATCCCCTTGTGCACTTCCTCACCGATGTCGTCACCCGGCTCGATGCTCATCAGCACCACCTGGCAATGCTCGTTGGTGAGGACCTCGCGCCGGAAGTCGGTGTTCTTCTTCGCCAGCTTCCGGATGTTCCTGATGTTCGGCGACATGGTCATCCTCGCTTGCGTCAGGCGGATACCGCCTCGAGCGCGTCGGCCCGGGTGTGGTGCACCGTCCCCGCCGGCAGCACCGGCGGCGTGTAGATCAGGCAGAGCTTGAGCGGCTCGCGGCCGATGTTGACCAGGTCGTGCGTCGTGCCGGAGGGGATGGCGACGAGCGCATTCCGGTGGAGCGGCGTCATCTCGGCCCCGACCACCACGGCGCCCATCCCGTCGGCGCAGGTCACGAGCTCGTCGCAGCCCCAGTGGGTCTCCTCGCCCACATCCTCATTCGGCGCGATGGACATCAGCACCACCTGGCTGTGGCCGGTGGTCAGGACCTCGCGCCGGAAGTCGGCGTTCTCCTTCGTCATCCGGAGGATGTTCTCGTTGAACGGCAGCATCGGCTGGCTCCTTGTCTCGCGCGGGTTCAGGCCACGAGGGGAAGATGGGCCGAGGACTGTCGAACGGCGGTGAAGCGGGGATGAAGAGGGGGTAAGCAGGTGCTACGCGGGCGGGCGGATACCGGTGAGCGCCCAACCGAAGAGCCGTTCCGCGGCGGCGATCCCGCGCGTCGTGCGCGTCGGCTCGTCGCACGCGTCCGGTTCCTGCAGGATGAACCCGTCGGCCAGGGCGGTCACCACGCGGGCGATCTCACCCGGCGGGCCCTCGGCGACGGTGCCGTTCACCTGATCCGCGACCACCGCGGCGACGAAGTGGGCGAACGCCGCGTTGCGCGCACTCGTCGCCCGCTTGTGCCACTCGGCGGACCGCGCCTGGCGACGGGCAATCGAAGGGCTCGGGGCCCCCGGCGCGGGGCGAGGCGCCCAGAGATCGGGGTGATGCATCGCGCGGTGCAGGTGCCGGTGCCGCAGGGCGAACTCCACGTACCGCAATCCAAGAGAATTCACCGCGGAGGCGCGGAGGGGCGCGGAGGGCCGCGGAGGACTGCCATTTGTGGGTGTGGCGGCCAGCTCCCGCTCCAGGAGCCGGAACCCCCGCTCCGCGACCGCGGCCAGCAGGCCGGCCTCGTCGCCGAACCGGGCCATCGGGGCGCCGTAGCTGACGCCGGCGGCGTCCGCCACCTGCCGGACGGTCACCCCCGCCCAGCCGCGCTCCTCCACCAGCCGGACGGCGGCATCCACCAGCCGCTCACCCAGCCCCACCACCGGACCCGGCATTCAGCCCCCCAGGTAGTGCCTCCGCGCCCTCCGCGCCTCTGCGGTAATATCGTGTCCATTATCAGCGAATCCAAACTGATATCAGCAATATTCGCAATCCCCAGCCGACCGAGCTCCCCGCTCCCCGCTCCGTGCTTCCCGTTCCCGGCTTCCCCCCCCCTGTCACGCTTGACTGCTTGCGGCTTCCGCTCCCGCGCCCAATTAGTGGGCCACCCGCAGCCCGGAGGGGCCACGATGCCCGCCGACTTCCAGGTGACCGGCAAGAATCCCGCGGCGCTGTTCACCCTGAAGATCCATCGCGGCGAGGGAATGGCGCTCCTCGCGATGAACTGGAAGCAGGGGAAGCCGTCGCGCGACTTCGTCGGCTTCGCCATCGAGTACATGGAGCCCGGGGGCGACCGGTTCTTCGCGCTCAAGAACCGCATCGCCTTCCCGGCGCCGGGCGGGGAAGTGGACTCGGCGAAGCTCTCCACCCGGCTCTCACCGATCCAGAAGTTCCGCTGGATCCACTTCCCACGGAATGCCAACCTCCCCGGCAAGTTCCGGTACCGGGTGACACCGGTGTTCATGAACGCGCTGGACGAGTTGAGCTACGGCGAACCGCAGGAGGCGGCGCTCGAGCTCCGGGGTGAGACCCTGCCCGGCAAGCTCAACGTGACCTTCACCCGCGGCTTCGTGTCGTCGCAGGCGTTCGTGGACCGGTACGTCTCGAAGGGTCCGGTGTCCGACCTGCTGCCGAAGAACGCCGACCAGGGCCTCGACTTCGCGCCCACCCACCCGCTGGCGGCGGAGGCGCTCCGGTGGATGGGCGCCTGGTTATCCCGCCAAGGTGAGCGCCACTCGCAGCATGGGGTTGGCCACGATCAATACCAGTCTGACGGCAGCCACGACCAGCCTGCAGGCAATTCCCTACGTCGGCGGTTTGATCCCTTCAGTCTCGATCGGTATCAGCCCGTGATAAGTGGCTACACGAAGCGGTCAATATGACCGCTTCGTGACTTCGGATTCAAGGCAGCGCTGATCAATCGACTCAACCTGGCATGTGGGGCTTGAAGTCGTTGATGGCGGGCCGGGGATGGGTCGGTGTTTCCGGCAGGGCGAACGGAGGCTTTTCGGATGTGACGGGGCCAGAGTTGCCTGTCTCAACCCGATGTTCCGGGTCTTTTGTCTTCTCAGGCCGCAGTGAGAGCGTCACGCCTGCGTAGCCGCCAGCCGGCCATCACCAGGTTGGCCAGCCCGGGCTGAGTGACATCATGGACGTTGGCCGGCGCCGTGACCAGTGTATGCACCAGGCCCGGGTCGGCATCCACCCCAATGTGGGCCTTCATGCCAAAGTGCCCCTGCCGGGCCAGATGATCGTTGATGGTCTCGAAGATCACCCCAGCCGCACCACAATCCGATCCGGCGGCAGCTTGGCGATTCCGGCGCTGATCATGACGCCTCGTCCCTCCAGATCGTCCACGCTTTTTTTCTGAGCGACGTCCCCCCGCTTTCAGTAGCGAGTTGATCTAGAGTCCGGGGTTGATGGTAGTGGATGCCAGCTGCCTCGCATAGAGCGAAGGTGTCAGGCCGCCCAATGCCTTCTTCGGTCGTTCTTCGTTGTATTCCCGCCGCCACGTTTCGATGGTGGTGCGGGCTTGGAGCAGATGGGTGAACCAGTGCTCGTTCAGGCACTCGTCACGCAGGCGGCCGTTGAACGATTCGACGTAGGCGTTTTGGTCGGGCTTACCCGGCTGGATCAGGCGTAGTTGCACGCCCTGCTGATGCGCCCAGATCACC
>CAVQWA010000014.1:0-8660 GCA_963717315.1 uncultured Gemmatimonadales bacterium | reverse complement strand
ATCGCTCTCTCCGTCGGCGTGATCCGTATCAGCCGCTATGGGGCGGGTGCACCTCGACATCGATTCGGTGCTGCTCGGCGAGCTCGCGTTCGCGCCCTTCGAGGGGCCGGTCCCTGCCGGGGCCGCTGAATCGGTCCCGCCGGTCCTGCTCATGGGCGGAATCCTGGCCGTGGACCTGCGGGGGCGATCGCGTCGTTCTGGGAAAGGAGGGATTTTGGGTCCTACCCCGAGCTCGCGGCCGCGTGCCCCTGCTTCTCCCCCGTGGCCCTGACCTACGCTCCTGATGGGGATGGTGTCCGTCACGGCGGCTCCGCGTTCGACGCCGGGATTGATCCTGCGGTCGCGCCGACGGCCGCGGGCCCGCCGCGTGGCTCCTCACCGACCGGCTGCCGCGGATGCTCGCGCTGGCGGACGGCGCGGCGAGTGCCGTGGCCGGGTACTGGGCGGCGCACCTCCTGAACGTCTCCATCGCCGGCGCGATGGCCACGACGGCGGGGCTGGTCTTCGCCGGCGCGTCGGCGGGCGGCCCGGAGCGCGGGCTCTTCGCGGGCGGCGCAACGACGCGCGCGTCAGCAGCGGCGGGAGTTCGCCGAGACCCTGCTGGCGACGCACCTACAGACGCACGAGGCCGACCGGAGGCGGCCGAGGAGTGTGCGCGAGACCCTCCACCGCCGATCTCCACTGGGCCCGGGAGTGGACCCGGGCCACCACCGGCCGGATGCGGTGGCGCGGGTGGGGGTGGAGTCGGGGTGGCCGCCCGGCTCACTACGACGACGCGATCGCGCGGCCGACGCGCTCCGGCGCTAGACCTCAGAGCGCAGCGAGACCCCCACCCGCACGCGGTGGCGGGGTCGGAGAACTGCGGCCGCCCGTAGACCCGCTGGACCGTCCGAGGCGCGCCGCTGCTCCTCGACGGTGAAGATGCCATCTCGATCACCGAATCGCTGCTCGGCCCCGACGAGGATGCGCAGTTGGGCCGCCGATCCCGAGCCCGCCATCGACCCGCCGAGGCCGCGAGGATCGGGGCCCCGCCGAAGGTGAGATCGATCCCCTTCTCCGGCTCGACGCGCCGTCGGCGACCGCCTCGGCTTCGACCCGCGCTATCGCCCCGCCAAAACTCGGCCGCGGAGCGGGTTCGAGGTCTCACCGGTGGCCGAGAAGACCCTGATACGTTCTCGGTGCCGAGCACGTTTCGCGCGTCGAGGAAGAATGAAAGGGTCGTGCCCCGGACAGATCGCCTTCGCGAGCCGCAGGTCGAGGGTGGAAACCATCGGGGTGCGCGAGTCGGCCCGCGGACCGATCGCCGGAGAGGACGAAGGCGTTGGCCAGGCCGGTCGGCGCACCGCTGGTGCGGCGTCCCGCTGACTGTCCGGAAGGCCAGGGCCATCGACCCGCCTTTCGCCATGGCCCCGAGCAGGGAGCCCTCCCACCGCCGGGCGCTCCGGCAAGGCCGCTGAGGTAGAGCTCGTGGAGCGACTGAGGGGGGTCGGGGCCTCCCGCTTGTCGACCAACCGTCCGGGGTCGCGGTGACGCTCCTGCCATGCTACCGCCCAGCCCGTGAGCGCGCCCATCCGCCGTTCGACCATCAGGTCCAGGCCCTGCCGGGCGCGCCTCGACGCGTTCTCCAGGACAGCCAGATACGTTGCGGTTCAGGGTCGGGTCGTAGTGTGACCCGAGGACGGCCATCTTGTCATCCGTGCTCCGGCAGCTTCATATATGCGCTATTAACCAGAACGCCGAGTCGTAGCGCGCCCCCACCTCCCCGTGGGAGACGATCTCGTCGTAGTCCAGGTCACTGCCCAAGCCCTGGCGATCGTGGTAAGGGCGAATTCTTGGGCGTTGACCCCGGCATAGGTTACAGCTGGAAATGGGGGCCGCTGCGGATAGGGCCGGAAGCCGCCGCGAGTGCGAGTGGTGGGCGGCGTAGGAGAGGGCGGATGGAGCGGCCCGCACCGCGCGCTGTGGGAGTCGTCCTCACGGACCTATCAGCGCCGGGTCCCAATCCGCGATCCAGCCGTAGCTCGAGATCCGCGGTACGACTTTACCCGGGCCCAACCGCGGGCTGCCCGGATCCACTTCGCGGGGAGCAGGTGCGCATCGGCGCCGCTGGTGCTCGTACCGCAGGCCTGCCACCACGGAGCCCCGGGGACCGAGCGGGATCACGTCCTCCACCTCGAATGCGGCGCCCGACGGCGACTCGATCCAGACGTCCGAACCGGACTGGCTGGTCAGGGCGTGGGCGTAGCTCGCGATGTCCAGCTCGTGGCGTGGACGCCACGAGCTGGGACATCGCGAGCTACGCCCACGCCCTGACCAGCCAGTCCGGTTCGGACGTCTGGATCGAGTCGCCGTCGGGCGCCGCATTCTGGGTGGAGGACGTGATCCCGCTCGGTCCCCGGGGCTCCGTGGTGGCAGGCCTGCGGTACGAGCGGTTCGCCAGCGGCGCGATACGGCCCTACCTCCGCGAAGTGGATCCGGGCAGCCCGCGGTTCGACCAGGTCGCCTGGTTCCCGCGGATCTCGAGCTACGGCTACGATGGCACGGACTGGGACCCGGCGCTGATCCAGTTCCGTGAGGACGACTCCCACGGCGCGGTGGGCGGCTCCATCCGCCTCTCCTACGCCGCCACCCCCCGGCTCGCACTCCGCGGCGGCTTCGGCCGGTATCCGCAGCGGCCCGACTTCCAGCTCGTCTATGCCGGGGTCAACACCGATTTCGCCATTACCACGATCGCCCAGGGCTGGGGCAGTGACCTGGACTACGAGATCGTCTCCCACGGGGAGGTGGGGGCGCGCTACGAGCTCGGGGCGGGGTTCCTGGTTGATGGCGCCGTGTGGCTCCGGAGCACGGATGACGAGATCCGGGCCGTCCTCGGGTCACACTACGACCCGACCCTGAACCGCAACGTGGACCTGGCTGTGCTGGAGAACACGTCGGAGGGCACCACCGGCCAGGGCCTGGACCTGATGGTCGAACGGCGGATGGGCGCGCTCACGGGCTGGGCGGGATGGTCCTGGCAGGACGTCACCGCGACCCCGGACGGGTCGGTCGACAAGCGGGAGGCCCCGACCCCCCTCAGTCGCTCCCACGAGCTCTACCTCAGCGGCCTTGCCGTGACGCCGGCGGGATGGCGGGAGGGCTCCCTGCTCGGGGCCGTGGCGAAAGGCGGGTCGATGGCCCTGGCCTTCCGGACAGTCAGCGGGACGCCGCACCAGCGGTGCGCCAACCAGCTGGCCAACGCCTTCGTCCTCTCCGGCGATCGGTGCCTCTCGGGCGGGGGCGGCCGGGCCGACTCGCGCACCCCGATGGTTTCCACCCTCGACCTGCGGCTCGCGAAGGCGATCTCGCTCCGGGGCACGACCCTTTCATTCTTCCTCGACGCGAGAAACGTGCTCGGCGCCGAGAACGTCCTCAGGGTCTTCTCGGCCACCGGTGAGACCTCGAACCCGCTCGCGGCCGACCAGGTTTGGCGGGGCGATAGCGCGGATTATCGAACCGAGGCGGTGGCCAACGGCGCGTTGAGCCCCGACCAGGGGATCGATCTCACCTTCGGCGGGGCACCCGATCCCTTCGCGGCCTGCGGCGGGTGGGTGGCGACTTCGGGGGACGCGGCAGGACCCAACTGCGCATACCTGGTGGGGGCCGAGCGGCGATTCGGTGATGGAGATGGCATCTTCACCATCGAGGAGCAGCGGCGCGCCTCGGACGCGCTCTACCGCACGGTCTACGGGCGGCCGCAGTTCCTTGGCCCCGGCCGCCGCGTGCGGGTGGGGGTCTCGCTCGCGCTCTGAGGCCTAGCGCCGGAGCGCGTCGGCCGCGCGATGGCGCCCGTCGTCGGTGAGCCGGAGCAGGCCACCCGACTCCACCACCAGCCCGCGCCGCCGCATCCGGGCGGCGGTGGCCCGGGTCCGCTCCCGGGTCCAGTGGAGATGGCGGTGGAGGGTCTCGAGCGCACACTCCTCGGCCGCCTCCGGGCGGCCTTCGTGCGTCTGCAGGTGCATCGCCAGCAGGGTCTCGGCGAACTCCCGCTGCTGACGCGCGCGTCGTTGCGCCACCGCGAGGAGCCCGCGCTCCGGGGCCACCACCGACGCGCCGGCGAAGACCAGCCCCGCCGTCGTGGCCATCGCGCCGGCGATGGAGACGTCCAGGAGGTGCGCCGCCCAGTACCCGGCCACGGCACTCGCCGCGCCGAATCCCGCCGCCAGCGCGAGCATCCGCGGCAGCCGGTCGGTGAGGAGCCACGCGGCGGCCGGCGGGGCCACCATCAGCGCGACCACCAGGATCGATCCGACCACGTCGAACGCGCCGACCGCCGTGACGGACACCATCCCCATCAGGACGTAGGTCAGGGCCACGGGGGAGAAGCCGAGCGCGGCCGCGAGCTCGGGGTCGAAAGTCGAGAGGGTCAGTTCCTTCCAGAACGACGCGATCACCGCCAGGTCCACGGCCAGGATTCCGCCCATCAGCCAGAGCCCGCGGGGGCCGACGTCGCGGCCCGCCAGGACCAGCCGGTCGAAGGGCGCGAACGCGAGCTCGCCGAGCAGCACCGAATCGATGTCGAGGTGCACCCGCCCCGCATAGCGGCTGATCAGGATCACGCCGACGGAGAAGAGCACCGGGAAGACCAGGCCGGTGGCCGCGTCCTCCCGCACCAGCCGGGTGCGCTGCAGCAGTTCCACCCCGGCCACGGTCGCGAGGCCGGTGAGGGCCGCGCCCAGCACGAGGAGTGGGGACGCGAGGTCCCGGGTCAGGAAGAAGGCGGCCACGATGCCGAGCAGGATGGCATGGCTGATGGCGTCGGAGAGCATCGCCATCCGGCGGAGCACGAGGAAGGCCCCCGGCAGCGCGCAGGCCACCGCCGTGAGCACCGCGATGAGCTGGATCTCCGCCTGGGCCGGGCTCATCGCGCCGCCTCCGCCCGTTCGGCCGCGGCGAGCCCGGCCTCGGTGAGCGCCCAGGCCCGGGGACTGGCCTGCCGCACCTGGCCCCGCGCCTCCAGCGTCTCGAGGGCGCGGCGCACCCCCTTCGGTTCCACGCTGAGGGCCAGCACCGCCTCCGCGTGCGGGTGGCGGGGGTCGTCGTGCCCGCGCGCGAGGGCGTACAGCGCGCGCAGCACGAGGTCCGCCCGGACCGCCGCCCGGTTCCGGGCCGCCCGCATCCGGTCCCAGACCAGGCCGCGCGCCGGCCCGAAGGCGAGGGAGAGCGCCACGATCACGCTGGCGCAGAGCACGATGGTCGGGCCCGTCGGCAGCCGCTCGGCCACCGAGGAGAGCAGCGCCCCGGACGCTCCCGCCGTCGCGCCGAAGAGCCCAGCCAGCGACACCGTCGGGCCCAGGCGGTCGCTCCACTGCCGCGCGGCGGCGGCGGGCGCCACCACCAGCGTGCTCATCAGGACCACGCCCACCGTCTGCAGCCCGATCACGATCGCGACCACGAGCAGCGAGGTCAGGAGCACGTCCAGCCCGCGCACGCGGAGCCCCAGGCTGTGCGCGAAGTCGGGGTCGAAGGAGAGGACCTGGAAGCGGGTCCATCCCGCCAGCAGGATCGCGACCGCCCCCCCGCCCAGCAGCGCCATCA
Organism: uncultured Gemmatimonadales bacterium; assembly: GCA_963717315.1. Taxonomy (GTDB): domain Bacteria; phylum Gemmatimonadota; class Gemmatimonadetes; order Gemmatimonadales; family GWC2-71-9; genus JAICEH01. The sequence continues at coordinate 3,083 of CAVQWA010000014.1, read as the reverse complement.
CGGTCACGTCCCGGGCCAGCAGCGCCGCGGCCTGGCCGAACAGGAACTTGTCGAGGCCGGCCTGGGTCGCGTCCGGGAGCCGCTGGATCGCCGTGAGCAGCACCAGTCCGAAGCCGAAGAAGACGGAGAGCACCAGCGCGAGCGCGCCGTCGTACTTCACCCGGCCCTGGCGGACCACCGCCATGACCGCGATCGCCGCGAGCCAGCACGCCACTGCCGCCCCCGCCACCAGCACCCAGGGGTCCTTCTGCCGGGTGATGAGGAACGCGAGGGCGATGCCGGGAAGCGCCGCGTGGCTCATCGCGTCGCCCAGCAGGCTCTGCCGCCGGAGCACGGCGAAGGTGCCCAGCGCCCCGCTCACGGCGCCGAGCACCGCGGCGCCGAGCGCCACGGTGCGGACCGTGTAGTCGAGGATCACGCGGCGCCCCCGAGCAGCCGCGCACGGCCCCCGTAGGTCTCGCGCAGCCGCTCCTCCGTGAACACCTCGCTCACCGGTCCGCTGGCGATGAGCCGGATGTTGAGCAGCGCCACCTGGTCGAAGTACTCCGCCACCGTCTGCAGGTCGTGGTGCACCACCACCACGGTGCGCCCGCGGGCCCGGAGGGCCCGGAGGATCTCGAGGATCGCGTGCTCGGTGGTGGCGTCCACGCCCTGGAACGGCTCGTCCATCAGGTATGCCTCGGCGTCCTGCACCAGTGCGCGCGCCAGGAACACCCGCTGCTGCTGCCCGCCGGAGAGCTGGCTGATGTGCCGGGTGGAGAACGGCGCCATCCCGACCTGCTCGAGCGCCGCCATCGCCGCCTCGCGCTCCACCCGCCCGGGACGGCGGAACCATCCGAGCGAACCGTAGCGCCCCATCATCACCACGTCGCGCACGGTGGCGGGGAAGTCCCAGTCCACGGTGCCCCGCTGCGGCACGTAGGCCACCCGCGTGCGCGCGTCGTCGTAGGGGAGGCCGAGCACCCGGATGATGCCCGCGGCCGGCCGGACCAGTCCCAGGACCGACTTGATGAGCGTGGTCTTCCCGGCGCCGTTCGGCCCCACCACCGCCAGGAGCACGCCGGAGGGCACGGCCAGGTCCACGTCCCAGAGCACCGGCTTGTCGCGGTAGGCCACCGTGAGGTCGGCGATCTCGATGGCCGGCGCCGGGGCCGCGGGATCGGGGGCGGGCCCGGGAAAGGCCAGGGGACGGACGGGCAGCGCGCTCACGGCATCGGCTCCTGCAGCAGGGCCCGCACGATGGTGCGGATGTTGTGGCGGATCATCCCGGGATAGACCCCCTCGGGCGTGCCGGGTGAGCCCATCGCGTCGGAGTGGAGCTGGCCGCCGATCGCGACCGCGAAGCCGCGGGCCCGGACGGCCGCCTGCACCGCCTCGATGGTGCGCGGCGGCACGGAGCTCTCGACGAACATCGCGGGGATCCGCCGCTCGGTGATGAAGTCGGCCAGCGACTGCACGTCGCCCAGGCCGGCCTCGCTCGCCGTGCTGATCCCCTGGAGGCCGCGCACCCGGAACCCGTAGGCGCGGCCGAAATAGTTGAAGGCGTCGTGCGCCGTCACGAGCACGCGGCGGTCGGCGGGAAGCCGGGCGGCCTCGGCCCGCACCTCGGCGTCGAGGGCCTGCAGCTCACCCGCGTACTCCGCGGCGTTGGCGCGATAGCCGGCGGCGTGCACGGTGTCGAGCGCGGCCAGGCGCTCGCCCACCGTCAGCACCACCTGGCGCCACATCCCCACGTCGAACCAGACGTGCGGATCGGGCTGGCCCTTGAACTCCGGCGGCGCGAGCAGCCGGTGGCGTGGAATGTCGGCCGTGACGGCCGCGGTGAGCCCCTTCTCCTCCAGCCGCTCCAGCACCTCGGCCATCGCGCCCTCGAGGTGGAGGCCGTTGTAGAGGATCAGGTCGGCGTCCGCCATGCGCGTCACGTCGCGTTCGCTCGCCCGGTACAGGTGGGGATCAACCCCGGGCCCCATCAGCGCGCGCACCTCCACCCGGTCGCCCCCGACCCGGCGAGCCGCGTCGGCAATCATCCCCGTCGTGGTGACGATTCGCACCGTCCGCCTGGCGATGTCTCCGCGGTGCGCCCCAGCGGGCGCGCAGCCGGCAACCAGGGTTGCCAGCACGGCGTAGCCAAGTCTTCTGACCACAACAGGTTGTGCCAATGTCTCTCCTTGTTGGCAGCTGCGAACGGAAAGATTAGTCTAAGCTAAACCACACCGCCAGGCAAGGCCCGCTCATCGGGCGGATCGGCGTGCGATTGGACGGGGGGTACGGCGAACGGCGCACGGCGTGGGGCGACCAGCTACAGCCCGATCCTCCCCATCAGCCCCGCGGTGGTGAACCGGTATGCGCCCGTCGTGGAGCTGACCGCGGCGTTGGTGTAACCACCCCACGCCTCGATGGTGCTCGCATCGCCAAGCTGGCGGATGAGCCGCGCCTCGAACCGCCATTCCTCCTGGGCATCGGACCCGCTCCCGACCCATTGCGCGCCGACTCCCGCCAGCAGGCGCCAGCCCCACGGGGCCGGGGTGCGGTTCCAGCCGGCGCGCCCCTCCGCGACGACGTAGCGGTCGGGGGAGAAATACCCGATCGCCGGTTCGTCGTAGGCGAGCCGGCGTCCGTACCGTCTCGAGCGTTTCCTGGCGCTCTCCGGGCTGGATCTCGACGGCCTGAAGGCGCGGGCGCAGGACCCGAACCTCCTGGGGGCGATCCTGGATTTCCTCCTGGCCCACGAGCCCGATCTCATGGCCTTCGCGACCGACAGCCAGGTGCTGCCCGCGAGCATCGCCGCCGCGCGGCGCAAGCTGCCGGGCGGGGCTGTGATGGAGTGATGCCGGTCTTCGAGGCTTCGAAAGAAAACATATCCCCTCCCCCTTGATGGGGGAGGGCGGGGAGGGGGTGACTGATTCGGTCTCCCCCATACATTCGGAGATCCCGTTTTGCGCTCGGGACCGCGACCCCCTCCCTAACCCTCCCCCACAAGGGGGGAGGCCATTATCTCTTCGCGTGTACCCTCAGGGCACCGCGGCCTGCGTCACGGGCTTGAGCTTCCGGCGCATCGCTCTTCAGCATCGCCTCGGCCCTCG
>CAVQWA010000013.1:0-6939 GCA_963717315.1 uncultured Gemmatimonadales bacterium | reverse complement strand
CTGTTCTGGCTCGACTTCAGCGTATTGCTCAGGGGCACTTCGCGAGCGTCTCGAGCGCGGTGGGCGAGATCGGGCGCCGGCCATCGGCGCGCGGGTCGAGCACGCCGGCCGCCGCGGCGACGATCCCGTGATGCGGCCCGGGTGTACCGTCCCGCCAGGCCGTCGCGGCCTCGAGGCCCCGGTGGAGGCCGGGATGGACCCTACGCACCAGCCGTCGGCCGTCGCGGAGCACCCCGCCCTCGGCGAGCGCGGCGAGCCAGGCGTCGCGGCGGTCGAGCGAGCCGCCCGGTGCGGAGGGAACGGGTGAAGCCGGGTCGCCGAGTGCGGCGGCGAGTTCGCGATAGGTGCCGGCGGGGTTTCCGGTGGTGCGGCGCCAGAGGGCGAGCAGTGCCGGGGCGGGTCCGGCGTCGCGGCCGCCGGCGTCGGCGGCGCGGGCGTAGCTCACGGTGGCGCGTCCACGGAGGCCCTCCAGTGCCTGGTCCAGCTTCCGGCGCTGCTCGCGGCGGCGGTCGGCGGTGGTCGGCAGGCCGAGCCGGGAGCGGAGGAGGTCGGGGAGGATCGGGTCGGGGAGCCGTGGTCCCGCGGCGCGGTCGGCGTCGAGGCCGAGCACGAACGTCCGGGGCCGTCCCGTGGTGCCAGCGTGAGCCAGGTCGGTCAGATGCGGGCGGCCCCCGGCACTCCGCCACGGCTTGGCGCCGGGCGCCGTGTCGGTCCACGCGCGAAGGTCCGCGAGCGCGGCGCGGAGTTCGGCGAGTGCGTGCCCGAACGGCCCCCGGTGGTTCGGCAGCGCCTCCAGATCGGCGAGCCGAGTGTGGAGCCGGGTGACGATCCGCTGCTCCTCCTCGTCGGTGGCGAGCAGGTCGAGGAAGCCGCGGGTGTGGCGGGCCAGCTCGAGCGTGGTCGTCTCGGGATCGGCCGCGGCGCCGCGCTCGGGAGTCGGGGGGGTGGTGGCCAGCAGCCGGCGGAGGCAGGCGGCGAGCATCGTTTCCTGCGCGCGCAATTCTTCTCGTCGAGTGCCGAGCTCTTCATCCGTCTCGTCCTCCGCGCGTCGCAGCGCGTCGGCGCGTCGATGCCCGTCGAGCTCGGCCACCGCCGCCTCGTACCGTGCCCTGCCCCAGCCCACCTGCAGGGTGCGGAACAGCCGGGCGTCGGGTGCGGCGCCCTCGTGCTTGAAGGCGCGGGCGTCGAGCAGGCCGCGGATCGGGTCGGCGGGGAGGCCTTCCTCGAGCCAGGCGAACCAGGTGGCCACGAGGCGGCCCACCCGGGTGCGGGGCCAGGGCACGCCGAGGAGGGCCGTGGTGGCGATCCCGAGCTGGCGGGCCACGGCGTCGAGCGCGGTCCCGTACGTATCGGGATCGGTGGTGACCAGCTCCACCTCGTCCCAGCGGAGCCCTTCGGAGGTGGCGCGGCGGAGCGCCTCGCGGACCTCGTCCTGGGGCGTGGCGGCGGAGAAGAAGTCGAGGGTGAGCGGCTCGGCGGCCCGGCGGCTCGGCGGCAGGTCCTTGGCGCCCTCGGCCCTCAGCCGGTCGAGCAGTTGGCGGCGAAGTCCAGGCACCTCATCCATGGGCCCGATGAGCACTTCATCGGCGAGGACGAAATGCGCCTCCCGGTCGAAGTGGTCGAGCCCGAGGGCGAACAGCCCGGCGGGATCGGCGAGGTTCTGCGAGGCGAGGAGTTCGGTGTATCGGGCGAGCACCAGCCCGGCGGCGTGGGCGGGGCTTCCGGCGCGGGCGTGCTCGAGAACGGCCTCAGGCGAAGTGCCGGCGGTCCGGAGCTCCAGCACCGTGTCGGTGAGGGCCCGGCGGAAACCCGCACGCCGGGCGAGAGGTCGGAGCTCCCGGTCGAGCTTCCCGGCCTGGAACAGTTCGTCCAGCGCCTGGTCCACCAGGGCAGCGAGGCGGACATCCCCCGCCACCTCCAGCCGTCCGGCCACGGCGGCGAGGGACAGCTCCTCCGCCAGTCCCCGAAGCGTCAGCGCGCGCCAACCGACCCACCCGCCCGTCTCGCGGGCCAGGGCGGTCAGGTACTCGCGGGCCCAGTTGACGGTGGGGGCGAGGAGGAGGGGCAATCTCGTGGTGTCCCGTGGTTTCGAGCAGGGTGCGGCGTGAGGGATCGGGCTTGGGGTGCAAGACTCAGAGTCGGCACTTGTGCCGGGTCCCGTCCCCGGGCACCACGACGAACTCACCCCAGCCCTGTGCAAAGTACTGGCAAGCGTCCTCGACGCCACCACCATCGAGCCCGCCCGCACCGGAGAAGTCGCTCGAGCAGTAGATCTCGTACCAAGTCCCGTCAGTAAAGACGAGCGCCATCTGGGCCCGCGGGTGGGCCCCCGACTTCACCACGACGTGACTGATGGTTTTCCCGATCACCTTCGGGAGCTGCGCCAGCAGCTTCCGACTAATGTCCGGAATGAAACGGTCCTCCCCGCCTCGATCATCCATTCGTCAGCACTCGACGAGCTTGAGCAGGTTGTCCCTCTCCGTGTCGTTCGGCTCAGTCCGGACGTACCTGAGCCCCTCGCGTTCGGCGGCAAGCAGATCTACCCGTGAGCCCTCGCGCTCCACATAGAGCGCACCGGGCGTTGCCTTCACAAGGTAGTGTGCCTCCAGCCGGAGGAGCGTCGTGCCGCTCGCCGTCCGCAGCTCGGTGATGCAGCGGCAGTCGCTGTACTTCGCCCGATCCCCACGAACCACGCAGGTCACTCGCTCGGCCATGATATCCTCCAGCAGGGTGGACCACCACAGTCGTGGCCGGGTGTGACAGCCGGGCGACCGGATGCTGCAAGCCAACGGTTTTGGAGCCATTGGCCAGGCCCTGTTGCAGGGAAGGGCTTGCCGAGCGTCTCACCGGTGATACATTGGAGGCATGCGAACCGTGACTGTCCGGGACCTTCGGAATCGGGGCGGCCGGGTGCTCGACCGGGTGGCGCGAGGCGAGACGCTCACCGTCACACTGGACGGCCGCCCGGTGGCGGAGCTCCGGCCGCTCGGGGGGCATCCCCTGCCCGCCGGGGAGCTCCTGGCGCGCTGGCGCCGGCTACCGCCGGTTGATCCGGGACTGCTCCGGGCCGACCTCGACCGCGTGGTGGAGCCGGGGCTGTGACCCGGCGCGGCGCCACGCACCCCCGGGGCATCCTCGATACCAGCGCAGTTCTCCTCCTCCCGCACCTCGAGGATCCGGCGGCGCTGCCCGCCGAGCCCTTCATCACCGCCGTCACGCTGGCCGAGCTCTCGGTCGGGCCGCTCGTGGCTCGCACGGATGCCGAACGCGAGGCAAGGCAGGCCCACCTCCAGCAGGCCGAGGCCGACTTCGAGCCCCTGCCCTTCGACGCCGCGGCGGCACGCGCCTTTGGCCGGGTGGCGGCGTCACTCAGCCGCTCGGGCCGCAAGCACTCGGCGCGGTCGTACGACGCGATGATCGCGGCCATCGCCCTCGCCCGTGGGCTCCCGGTGTACACCGGCAACCCGGCCGACTTCGAGGGGATCGAGGGGCTGGTGGTCGTGATGATGGCCCCCGGCTGATCCCGGCGCCTGTCCCGCGCCGTCACGCCCCATCTCCAACCCGTTTCCAGAACGACACCTTTCGCCCGTGGCGCTCCCGCAGGGTCGTTCGATACTCATCGTGGGTGGGCAGCCCGTCCCAATCGGCGATCTCCCCGGCGAGTCGTGCAAGCTCCCGGAGGTGCCGGGCGCCGGCGGGGTAGGCGGCCGTCCGGGCCCGGGCGAGGATGGCGTCCAGCAGCGCTCGGTAGATCACCGTCGCCGCCAGGGACTGCCCTGCCCGGGTCAGGTTTCGCGCCAAGGACGGCAGGTTCGTCCAGTCGTCGCCATCGATTCGCGCGCGGTGCTGGACTACATACCGAGCGGCGTCCGAGGTCCGCTCGTTCTCCACGAGAAACGCGGCGCTCCGCGACGCGAATTCGTCTGCGGCGAAGATCGCGCGCGTTGCGGCAGCGATCGCTTCCTCCCGCCTCTCCGGGGCGACCACCTCCAGAAGGTCCTCGAGGGTCTCTCGCCCGGGTTCGGCGAGGAACCGTCGCCGGAGGAGCGCCTCGAGGTCCTCGTGCCGGCCCAGCCGGCGAAAGACCTCCCCAAGCAGGCGGTCACGCTGGTACGCGAGGAACCGTTCCTCAGGCGGGATCCGCTCGAGCCATCCGAGCGCGGTGGTTGCGTCCCCGGCTTCCAGCCAGGCCTCGGCGATGTCAACGCAGGCTGCGGGTCCGGCGTCGGGCCAATGGGCGAGGAGGGCGCGCTCGAACAGCTCCGGGTCGCGTAGCTGCCGAGCCACTTGGCCAGTGAGTGCAAGCCAGCGGACCCGTTCGATGCGCTGCCGCTCGCGTTGATGGCCTGACGATCCGGCGTGGGCCGCCGCCCACATTCGATCGGCCAGGGAACGGAGGACCGGCGCCGGGAGGAATCGGGCGGCGTGATCGAGCAGTGAATCGCGAACTCCGTACTCGTCGGATTCGAGCAGGCTGAAGAGGAGATCAGCGATCCATGCCTTGTCGTCGCATCGGGACGCGAGATCCGTGAAGCGGTCCCGGGCGGCCATCCGGAAGACATCGCCGACGAGGCCATCCGAATCGTCACAGGCCTCGAAGGCGGCCGCGTCCGCCCGGAAGAAGGCGGCCACCAGCTCGGCCCCGGTTCGCGGATCGGTGGTCGGGGAGGCGGTGAGGTCGAGGAGGCCCCGGAGGTCCCTGGCGAATGCCGGGGCCTCCCCGTATGGAATGAAGCGCCGGCGCCGCCGGAGGGCGGCCAGGCCGCTCCGGAACCGCCGGATGGGATCGTCCTGCCGGGGCAATGTCACTCGGCGCCTGAGCGGGATTGGCGGTAGGATGTCAACCAGATTTGGCCCAGTTCGAGGATTCGGAGACTCACTCCTGCTTCCGCAAGCTGTTGTTCCATAACTGGTTACGCAAGTAGCTTGCAAATTGCCCACGCGGTGGTGTATTATTGACCACGATATGGGCAATACATCAACTCCGGTTCCGCGCCTTGTGGCCCCCCTCCTTCGGAGGGCGCTGGAGATCATGCCGGTCGTGGTCCTGACCGGGGCCCGGCAGACCGGCAAGAGCACACTGGCGCGGGGGAGCGACGCCGGGTCCGGGCGGCTCTACCTGTCGCTCGACGACCTCGGGATCCGGGAGGACGCAGGACGCCGGCCGGCCGACCTGGTCGAGCGAGCCCGCCGGATGACGCTGGACGAGGTCCAGCGGGTTCCGGACCTCCTCCTCGCGGTGAAGCAATCAGTGGACGAGGACCGCGAGGCGGGTAGGTACCTCCTCACCGGGTCGGCGGATCTCCTGCTGCTCAGGCAGGCGGCGGAGAGCCTGGCCGGCCGCGCCTATTACCTGACGCTGCACCCACTGACCCGCCGCGAACGGGCAGGCCTTGGGCAGGCGGGGAGCTGGCCGCTCTTCTTCGAGCACCCGCCCGGGCAGTGGCGGGATGCGGTCGAGGCGATCCCGGCACGACCGTTCGACTGGGTCGAGGCGTGCCGAGTGGGGGGATTCCCGACGCCGGCGCTCGAGCTGACGACCGAAGAGGAGCGGAGGTTCTGGTTCGCGGGATACGTTGCCACCTGGCTCGAGCGGGACCTTCGCGACCTCGCGATGGTCTCCGAGCTGGGCGCCTTCCAGCGACTGATGCGCGCGGCGGCCGCGCGCCTCGGCACCCTCCTCAACACCTCGGCGCTCGGCCGGGAGCTCGGGCTCCCGCGGACGACGGTGGACCGGTGGCTGGGGCTCCTCGAGACGGCCTACGTCCTGGTACGGCTTCCGCCGTACTCGGTCAACCGCAGGAAGCGGCTGGTCCGGGCCCCGAGGATCTACTGGGCCGACACCGGGCTGGCGCTCCATCTTGTCGCGCCGGAGGCGCCAGGCGGGGCGCACCTCGAGAATCTCGTGCTCGGCGACCTGCTCGCGTGGCGCGGTTCGCTCGTCTCGCCGCCCGAGATCCTGCACTGGCGCACGCACGACGGCTTCGAGGTGGACTTCGTGATCGAGTGGGGGGACCGCCTCCTCCCCATCGAGGTCAAATCGGGCGGCCGGCCGGGCACGCGGGATGCCCGGGGGCTCGAGGCTTTCCTCGCGGAGTACGGCGACCGGGCGGTGGGTGGACTCCTGCTCCACGGCGGCCCGGAGACCCACAAGCTGGGCGACCGCATCCTGGCCGCGCCGCTGGAGCGGGTGCTGTAGCGGCGGCCGCCCGGCGGACTTCAAGTGCTCAGAGAGGTTGGAGCTGGTTCGGATGAAGGCACCCTGACGCCGGTGCCGACCCGTGCCCCGTTCGGGAGGCCATGGGCGAGCTGGACGGCCCTTGTCACGGGAGCTGGAGGGACACGACTGGTAGCTCGGGTCCGATCTCAGGGGTGACGGCAGGACCGCTCAGAATCTCCTGGTACAGCTGGAACCGCTTCCCGTGCATTTCCCCCACGTATACGACGAGCTCCTCAGTCTGATACCGGGCCCCTCCCAGCCACACCTGCGTGACAGCTCGCCACGCCGGTAGAAGAATTCCCCGCTGACTTCCCGTCTTGCCCCAAACTGCCTCATGGTCCCACGGACAGACGGTCATTATGGCCCTTAGCTCCGCCTGAAGCTGGCATAGTTTCTGGATCTCCTCGAATACCCGCCACGCCTCGTTCTCGGATTCGATGTACGCGGCTGGCGGTGAATCCGGCTTCCGAAGGAAGGCGAAGTCCACCCTTGCATCTGCGGCGGCGCAGACCTCGCACCTCAGCTCGCACCCAACCAGCTCCGCCACCCTCGGCAGCAGCACCCGCTTGTAGAAGCCCGTCCGCGCCTCTGAGGACTGCCATACGGAAGGCAGATGTTGCGGCACGAGTTCGCGCAAGGCGGCCACAAGGTGCTGATTGAAGCGCTCGCGCGACATGGCCGCATCCATCTGCAGGAATGGCTCGCTCACAGGCCCTCTC
>CAVQWA010000012.1:0-9326 GCA_963717315.1 uncultured Gemmatimonadales bacterium | reverse complement strand
GTTCAAGTTCAACAGACCGAGGGTGACGCCGTACTCGCGGGGCGCGGGGAGCGGGGGTGGCCCGCCCTGGGCGCCGAGCCGGCCCGGCTGCACGGCCCCGACGAGCATCGCGCACGCCAGGCCCACCACGAAACGTCCCATGTCAGCGCTCCCCCAGGGCGGCGCGCCACTCGGCTTGCGCCACGTTGAAGCGGTAGAGCGCCTCGGAGATGTTGGTGCGCGCCTCGGTCAGCGCCAGTTCCGCGTCGCCCAATTCCAGCTGGGTGGAAAGCCCCGCCCGGAATCGCGTCTGGGCGATCGCCAGGGCCCGCTCGGCCAGCCCGACCGTGGCCCGGGAGGAGAGCACCTCCGCCTCGGCCGCGCGAAGGGATTGGTCTGCCTGCTGGAACTCCAGTTGCACGTCCCGGCGGAGTCCCGTGAGGCGGGCCTCATCGGTGCGGCGGGCCGCCTCGAGCTGGAGCAGTCGGCCGGCCGTGGCGCGGCCGTCGAAGACCGGCCACTCCAGCCTGACTCCCGCGATCAGCGACTGGGAGAAGTCCGGCGATTCCGGGACCACGTCCGCCGAGGACGCCCGGCGCTGCAAGCCCAGATTGAGTTCCATGGTGGGCAGCCGGTTCCCCCGTTCGGCCCCTGCGGCCGCCTTGCGCATGGCAACCAGCTGTTCCGCGCCCACGATGTCGGACCGGAGCCCCAGGATCCGGCCGACCGCCTCCGCCTCCATCGTGGGCGGAGGCTGATAGGCGAGGGAGTCCGTGAGCTGGACGGGTACCGCGAGTGGGAGTCCGAGCGTCCGGTTCAGCGTGATGCGGCTCAGCGAAAGCTGGTTGCGTGCCCGGATCAATTGCGGCCGGATGTTCTCGACTGCCACCTGGGCGGTCAGCACGTCGAACTCGGCCGCCAGACCCGCCCGAGCCCGTTCGTTGATGTCATCCAGCCTCGCCTGAGCCTGGGCCAGGGCCTGCTCCTGCACCTGCACCAGCTGGCTGTCGAGCAGGACCCCGTAGTACGCCGTGCGGGCCGAGAGTGCGACCGCCCGGCGGGTGGTCTCCAGGTTGGCCTCGCTGAAATCCCGGGCCGATCGGGCGGCCCGCAGCGCGGACCCCAGGCTGGCGTCGAAGATGGACTGCGAGAGGTCGAGGCTGAAGGTATTGTCATTGTCCCGGCCGATGGAGACCTGCTCTACGGTGCCGCCCTGGTTGAAGAAGATGACGGGCCGCTGGATGTTCCAGCCGTACTGGTACGAGAAGTCGAGCTTCGGCAGCGCGCGGGCCATCGTTTCCGTCACGGCGCCGCGGGACTGATCCACACCGGCCACCGCCTCCTCCACCCGCTCGTTTCCCTCGACTGCCAGGCGCACGGCCTCCTCGACGCTCAGGGGCCGCGCCGGCTCCTGTGCCGCCGCCCGCGCTCCCCCGGCGGCCACGATCACCAGTGTCAGGATCGTCGATCGCGTACAACGCATCAGGCTGATTCCTCGGCCAGGTCGGTTAGTCCGCTCAACAAGATCTTCGCGTAGGCCGCACTCAATTGGTTCAGCGCGGGGATACCTCCCCCATCCTCGCGAAGCAGGTCCCGGGTCAGAACCTCGTACAGCACCATGCCCACGAATGCTCTCGCCGCGACCTCCAGCTTCCGGCCACGGACGGCCGGGTATGCGGCCTGGAGCAGGTCGACCAACTCGCGGAACGGGCCCTGCAGATGGCGCTGCATCACCATGGGGGCCAGCGGCTCATTCTCCAGGGCGCTGTAGAGCAGCAGGCGAAGGAGTGTCCCATCGCGGTGATGGCGCCGCACGATCGTCCGCACCACCGCGGCCAGGGCCTCCGGGAGCGGCTGGTTCCCCAGGGCCCTGATCTCCCCCGGCCGCACACCGCCGGCCCAGCACTTCTCTTCCAGGATGGCATGGTAGAGCTGCCGCTTCGTCGGAAAGTGCAGGAAGAGGGTCGCCTCACTCACCCGCGCGGCGGCTGCGATGCTCTTGGTCGTGGTGCCCCGAAAGCCGTTTCGAGAGAACACCTCGATCGCGACCCGCAGGATCTGTTGCCGTCGCGCGGGCGCGGCCAGGCGTGTCGCCACGCCGCCTCCGTTCTAGGCTGGTGCGTCCAACTGAGTGACTGCTCAGGAGAGAAGAAAGCTCCGCCCTGCCCGGCGCGCAAGAGCGCGCCAGACGTCAGGTGCACGCAATTGCCGCCACGCCGAGGGTGTTCGGCCTGCGCTGCGGACCCGCCCGACGGCCGCACGGAGCCGGAGCCCGCGCAGCATCGAGGAATGCGGGCCGGTCACGGGGAGGGGGCAAACCGGACGGGCAGTCGGACAATTTGATCGTCGGACCGCTGTCCGACTGCCCGCCTATGCGCCCATCCGCTTCCGGTAGTACCCCGCCAGCATCCGATAGGTGGCCTCCACCGTCGGCGCGAGGTACTCCCCCGGGCGCCCCCTGGGAGGAGAGAGGTCGGGGTAGGGATTCACCTCCCATACCACCAGATTCCCGCCGGGATCGAGACTGTAGTCGAACGCCGCGATGTCGAACTCCAGCGCCCGCCGCGCCGCGTCCAGCGCGGCGTGATGCGCGCAGGGGGCGGCCACGAAGCGGAGCTCCTCCGCGATGGTCTCGTCCGTGATCACCCGGTCCTTCGGACGCACCTCCCACCCCGGCGAGACGATGAGGTGCCGGCAGATGCCGCGGTCGCCGAACATCAGGTAGCGGAACTTCCGCCGGCATCCGTCCGCGTCCCGCACGTCCACGAATTCCGCGGCGACCCAGCCGGCCGGATTCCCGCCTTCCAACGTCACCCAGTCCGTCACCGCCCCGGGTGAGTCCAGCAGGTGCATCGGTGCGGCGTGTCCCCAGCGGCGGCGGACCACGACCGGAAGCGAGAGCCCGCCGAGGTCCTCCGCGAACCCGGGCGCCACCTCCACGACTCGGGGGGTGCGCACCCCGGCCGCGCTGAGGCGAGCGAAGAGGACGTCACGGAGGGAATGCGAGAGCACGCGCGCCGGCTGGACCACGCCGGCACCGGCCCGCTCGACGGCGCGCTCGAGGGCGGTGAGCTGCTCGAAGGCGCGGGCGTTCCGCTCCTGCACCGGGTCGGCGACCCACGCGTGCAGCAGCGCCACGTCCGGCGGGAGCGCGGCGGGCAGGCGATCGAGGTGGATGCGGGCGCGAAGGGAGGGATCGTGCACCGCGGCCCAGTCGAGGAAGTCGCGGTAGGCGTGGGGCGCGCCCCCCTCGGACACGATCAGCAGGCAGGGCCCGCCCCGCCGGAAGCGGTGGTTCTCCCGCCGGTCGTCCCGGCGACCCCGGGCCAGGAGGACTCGCCGTCGCCAGCGGCCCCAGCGCTCCCTTCCCACCACACGCTTCGCCCCTCCCACCGCCGCGGAGCGGGCCCGCTCGATGATCGCCATCAACTCAGAGGGCGAGCGACATCACGGTGAACTCGACGCCGGGAAAGCGCGGATCCGCCGGGCCCGGGCCGTGCTCCCGCCAGCCCCGACGCCCGAGGAGCCGCCGCATCGCGGGGGACGCCTGGCGCACCGCGAGCACCGCCCCGGCGGCGCGGGCCGCAGCGTCCTGACGGTCGAGCAGGGCCTGGGCGACACCGCTCCCCCGGTAGGCGGGCTCGACCACCACCCGTGCCGGAGCCGCAATGGAGCCCGATGGCGCCGGGACCATGCGGAACGCCTCCGGCTCATCCACGTCGGCCAGCGAGGGGTGAATCCCGAGGGAGGCCCCGGCCACGATCCGGCCCCGGTCGAGGGCCACCCAGTGCAGGCGGTGTGGATCGTGGGCATCAGTCCATCGGCCCCCGGGGAAGGCGGCCGGATCGGCGCCCTCCCCGATCCAGACCCGCGCCCGGAGCGCGTACAACTCCCCGAGCCGACGTGCATCGCACTCGGCGACCGTGACTTCCGGGCCAGGGCCACCGGGGGAACGGACCCGTGCCGACGGCCGCCCGGAGCGACCTCCGATGGAATCCGACGCCTTCATGATCAGCCGTGGCAGCGAGGAAATACCTTCACTGGGCAAGGACCATGCCCTCCACCCGGTCGACCTTCCGCCCGGCCCTCCAGGCCTCCCGGTATCCCCAATGCCGCTCGTACCAGGCGATCGCCTGCGGCCGGTCGGCGGTGGTCGTTATCTTGGTCGCGCCCTGCCCCGCCATCAGGGAGCGGTCGAGCTCGTTCCGCTCCATCCCGGGCGAGGGGACCCGGTGCAGGTTTCACGGCCGCAGGCACTCGAGGGTGGCGTCCCGGTCCTCGGGACGGGCGGGATGCCGCGTGAACCGGCGGGTCATCGGACATCCTCTCGCAGCCGGAACCGGACGATGAAGATAGGCGTGGTGGGTGCGGGCGCCATCGGCGGACTGATCGGCGGGCGCCTCGCGCTGGCAGGCGAGGAAGTCACCCTGCTCGACCTGCCGCCGGTGCTCGACGCCATCGGGCGGGCGGGACTCCGGTTGATCGAGCCCGACGGCACCGACCGCGTCGTCCGTCCGGCCCGGCTCGCCCTCACCGGCCACGAGGCCGGCCCGCAGGACGTGGTGTTCCTCGCGGTGAAGGCGCACCAGCTCCCCGACGTCGCGACGCACCTGCCGGCGATGGCCGGCACCGATACCGTGTTCGTCACGCTGCAGAACGGCCTGTCCTGGTGGTACTTCCAGCGGCACGGCGGGCCCTTCGAGGGGTTCCGGATCGCCAGCCTCGACCCTCGCGGCACACTCGCCGCCGCGCTGCCGCCGGAGCGCATTGCCGGCTGCGTGGCCTACCCCGCAGCGGAGGTCCTCGCCCCCGGCGTCATCCATCACGTCGAGGGGGACCGCTTCCCGGTGGGCGAGCTGGACGGCAGCGAGTCTCCCCGCACCACGCGGCTGGCGGAGCTGCTCGCCCACGGGGGCTTCCGCTCGCGCGTGCTCGGCGACATCCGCGCCGAGGTGTGGCTCAAGGCGGTGGGCACCGCGGCATTCAACCCGCTGAGCGCACTCACCGGCCTGACCCTCGCCGGGATCTGCGCGACGCCGGACACGCGCGCGCGGGCGATGGCGCTGATGCAGGAAGCCCGGGCGGTGGCCGCGGCGCTCGGCGTGACCCTCCGCGTGCCCCTGGAGAAGCGGCTCGAGGGCGCGGCCGCCGTGGGCCACCACCGGACGTCGATGTTGCAGGATCTCGTCGCGGGCCGGCCGCTCGAGCTGGACGCGCTGGTGCTCGCCGTGGTGGAATTGGGCCGACTGACCGGCGTGGAGACGCCGGAGCTCGCGCGGATCTATGCCGAGGTGAGGGCGCTCGAGGGGCCGGCCGCGCGGCCGGCCTGAAGCTCACGAGCGAACCAGTCGCCGGCCAGCTCCGCCACCCGCTCCAGTGCACCCGGTTCCTCGAAGAGGTGGGTGGCACCGGGCACGATCGCCAGCTCCTTCCGGCACCGGAGCGCCGCCAGCGCCTGGCGATTGAGCTCCAGCACCACGTCGTCGGCTCCCCCGACGATGAGGAGGGTGGACGCCCCCACCTTCGCCAGCGCCGGCCCCGCGAGGTCGGGCCTGCCGCCGCGCGACACGATCGCCGCCACCGGCGGATCCTCCACCGCCGCGATGAGGGCCGCCGCGGCACCCGTGCTGGCGCCGAAGTAGCCCAGCGGCAGCACCCCGCCGACCTCGCCGAGCCCCCACCGGGCGACCGCGCGCAGCCGGCCGGCCAGCAGTTCCACGTCGAAGACGTTCCCGCGCGATTCTGCCTCCGGCTCGGTCAGCAGGTCCGCCAGCACGGTCGCGATGCCGCGACGGTTCAGTGCCTCGGCCACGAACCGGTTCCTCGGGCTCAGCCGGCTGCTGCCGCTCCCGTGCGCGAATACCACCAACCCCCGGGGCCCGGGCGGCACGCCGAGCGTGGCGCCGAGGATGACGCTTCCCACCGGCACCCTGGCGTTCACCGCGTCCCCGCTCCCGTGGGCTCCCGCGCCGCGGCCAGGAGCTGGATGACCTCCTCGTCGGTCGTCTGCCGGAAATCGTCGTACCAGCAGCCCACCGCCATGAAGGGCTCCGGGTAGTCGAGCGCCACGACCTCATCGGCGAGCCCGCGGAGCATCCGGCGCGCCTCGAGGGAGCTGACCGGCGCCGCCACCACGACCTTCGCCGCGCCGAGCTTCCGGGCCACTTCCGCCGCGGCGCGAGCGGTGGCGCCGGTCGCGATTCCGTCGTCCACGATCACCGCCGTCTTCCCCCGGAGGTCCAGGCGCGGCGCCGCCCCGCGGAACCGCTCCGTCCGGCGCGCAACCTCCCGCCGCTCCGCCTCGGCGACCGCCTCCACGTCGGCCCGCCGGATGCCGAGCTGCGCGATCAGTTCCTCGGACAGAACGGTCACGCCCTCGGCCACGGCCCCGACGGCGAGCTCGGGCTGGAACGGCGCGCCCACCTTCCGCACGACGAGCACGTCGAGCGGTGCGCCGACTGCGCGCGCCACCTCCGCCGCCACGGGCACGCCGCCGCGTGGCAGCCCGAGGACGACGGGATCGGAAAAGCCCCGGCCCGCCAGATCGGCGCCCAGCTGGCGCCCGGCCACGATGCGGTCACGGAAGTACATCCTGCACCTCCACTGGGGGCTCACGGGAACATTGTGATCCAGGTCCTGAGCAGGGCCTGAAGGAGGGTTGAATGTTCCGAGTGGGTGGGACCGCCCTCCCGCCGTCTTCACGGTTTCTTTCCCCGATGGAGCCGATGTTGGCTCCAGGAGGTGGACCATGACCCGTATCCCGAAACCCGTCCTGGAGGCCCAGTCCGGTCGCGACGACCTCGTCAGCGGCATCCTGGAGGTCCTCGACCGGACCTACGCCGCCGGCCAGCCGGGCGCGTACCAGGAACTGGCCGAGTTCTTCCGGGCACTCGACGATCCGACGCTGCGTGCGATCGCGTACCAGAACGGGCTCTTCGAGGAGGAGCTGCGCGCGGAGCGCGAGGAGCGGCCCGCACCGTCGGCCGAGTAGGCCGAAGGAGGAGCCGGGAAGCACGATGGACGCGAACCGGCAGGTGGCCGGGCGGCTGGACGAGATGGCGCGCCTGCTCGAGGAGCAGGGAGCGAACCGCTTCCGCGTGGCGGCATACCGTCGGGGCGCGGAGGCGGTGCGGGAACTCGTCCGGCCGCTGCCCGACCTGATCGCCGATGGGGGCATCGAAGCCCTCGACGCGGTGCCGGGGATCGGGCCGCGGCTCGCGCGCATCATCCACGACCTCGTGACCACCGGCCGGAGCCCGATGCTGGAGCGGCTCCGGGGGGAGAGCGACCCGGTGGCGCTCCTCGCGACCGTGCCCGGGCTCGGGCCCGCGCTCGCGGAGCGGGTGCACGGGCAGCTCGGGATCGGCACGCTGGAGGCGCTCGAGGCGGCGGCGCACGACGGCCGGCTGGGCGAGGTGCCCGGCCTGGGACCGAGGCGGCTCGAGGCGGTGCGGCAGAGCCTCGCGGCACGGCTGGCGCGCACCCGGCCGCGGCCGGCGGCGGGGCCGGCGGAGCCGGCGGTGGCGGAGCTGCTCGAGGTGGACCGCGAGTACCGCCACGCGGCGGGACGCGGCACCCTCCGGCACATCGCACCGCGACGATTCAACCCCACCGGCGACGCGTGGCTGCCGGTGCTGCACACGGCCCGCGGCGAGCGGGAATACACCGCCCTCTTCTCCAATACCGCACTGGCCCATCGACTCGGCCGCACCCACGACTGGGTGGTCATCTACCACGACGGGGCCGGACCGGAGCACCAGGACACGGTCGTCACCGCGGCACGCGGGCCGCTCGAGGGCCGCCGCGTCGTGCGCGGCCGCGAGGGGGAGTGCCTGGCGTGGTACGCGAAGTCCGGGACGTCCGGCGAGGCTTGATCGCGTGGCCCGCCCCGGCGCCACCAACGCGGACGTCGCCCGCCTCTTCCTCGAGGCGGCCGAGCTGCTCGAGCTCGCGGGCGAGAACCCGTTCCGGATCCGCGCCTACCAGCAGGGAGCGCGCACCATCGAGGAGCTGGACGCGCCCGTGGCGCGGGTGGCGGCACGGGGCGCCGGGGCGCTCGATGCATTGCCGGGCATCGGCGAGGACCTCGCGGAGAAGATCCGTCAGATCCTGGCCACCGGCTCGTTCCCGCTGCTCGTGCGGCTCCGGAAGCAGACGCCGACGGGGCTCCCCGCGCTGCTTGGCGGACTTCGCGTACCACGCCACGCTCGCGGCCCGACGCGGCGGCCCCTCGAGTAGCCGCGTCCGCGGTGACGACGTCTCCTAGGTGCTCCGGCCCGGCCCCGTCGTGGTAGATGACCACCGAGGTCGTGGGTGCGGCCGAGTCGGTGGGCCATGGGGATGATGGCGGTGTATTCCCGCTCGCCGCGGCCGTGTGCAGCCCGGCAGGTTTCCACGCGTCGCCGTGCCAGGTGGAATCCTCGCGGTCGTGTGCCGGAGGGTGCCGCGTCCCGCCGCGTGGCGGTACTCGCGGTCCACCTCGAGCAGCTCCGCCACCGCCGGCTCGCCGGCCCCGCCGCCGGCCGCGGCCGGGTGCGCGCCAGCCGTGCCGCGAGGCTCTGCCACCGCCTCGACCGCCTGAGCCGGGCGCCTCGCCCGCCGGCCGTCGTGCGCCGCCGCCTGCGCCTCCACGTGCCGAATGCCCGAGCTGCCCGTGCACCCGCTCCGCGACGCGGGCCCGACCCCGGGCGCGCCGAGAGCGCCACCCGCTCTCCGCCCGGAGCCGCTCCACTCCGGCGTCCCGCGGCACGAGGTCGTGGATGATGCGGCCCGCACCCCCGGCACCGCGTCGAGGGCTTCGATCCCCATCGGCGATCAGGTCGGGCAGCGGCCGGACGAGTTTCCCGCACCGCCTCCCGCCCGACGTACGCCGCCACGCGGAGCGGTGCCCCTCCCCTCCTCGAGCAGGCGCGCCATACTCGTCCAGCCGCCCGGCCACCTGCCGGTCCCGCGTCCCATCGTACTTCCGGGCTCCTCCTCCTCGGCCTACTCGGCCGGTCGGCCGCTGCTCCGCGCTCCGCGCGCAGCTCCTCCTCGAAGAGCCCGTTCTGGTACGCGATCGCACGCAGCGTCGAGTGCCCGGAAGAACTCGGCCAGTTCCTGGTACGCGCCCGGCTGGCCGGCGTAGGTCCGGTCGAGGACCTAGGATGCCGCTGACGAGGTCGTCGCGACCGGACTGGGCCTCCAGGATGGGTTTCGGGATACGGGTCATGGTCCACCTCCTGGAGCCGACGTCGGCTCCATCGGGGAAAAGAAACCGTGAAGACGGCGGGAGGGCGGTCCACGGCTCGGAACATTCAACCCTCCTTCAGGCCCTGCTCAGGACCTGGATCACAATGTAACAATGT
>CAVQWA010000011.1:0-40835 GCA_963717315.1 uncultured Gemmatimonadales bacterium | reverse complement strand
TTCTGGTCTCCCTTCAGACGCATACGTATTGCTCCGCGGTCGAGCTCGCGGGCGAGCGCCTCCTCGAGCAGCGCGTCGTCCCACGGCTCCACGAAGGTGAGGATGGGCGAGCGGTCGCGCGGCGGGGTCTCGATCAGGGTGAGGTCGCGAAGCCCCGCGAGCGAGAGGTGCAGCGTGCGCGGGATCGGAGTGGCGGTGAGGGTGAGCACGTCCACCGCCAGCCGGAGCGCCTTGAGCCGCTCCTTGTGCCGGACGCCGAACCGGTGCTCCTCGTCCACGATCAGGAGCCCGAGGTCCTTGAACTGCACGTCCCGGGAGAGGAGGCGGTGGGTGCCGATGACCACGTCCACCTCGCCCCGGGCGAGCCGGGCGAGCACCTGCTTCTGCTCCCGGGCCGTGCGGAAGCGGGAGAGCACCTCCACCGTCACCGGGAAGTCGGCCAGCCGCTCGGTGAAGGTGCGGCCGTGCTGGTCGGCGAGGATGGTGGTGGGCACCAGCACCGCCACCTGTTTCCCCCCCTGCACCGCCTTGAAGGCGGCCCGCACCGCCACCTCGGTCTTGCCGTAGCCCACGTCGCCCACGAGGAGCCGGTCCATCGGCCGCGGGCGCTCCATGTCCCGCTTCACCTCCTCGGTGGCGGTCCGCTGGTCGGGGGTGTCCTCGTAGAGGAAGGCCGATTCGAGCTCCCGCTGCCATCGCGAGTCGGGGGGAAAGGCGAAGCCCGCCGCCACCTTGCGCCGGGCGTAGAGATCGACGAGTTCGGCGGCCATCTGGCGGATGCCCTCGCGGGCGCGCTCCCGCGTGCGGTGCCAGCTGGTGCCGCCCAGGCGGTGGAGGCGGGGCGGCGGCCGGTCGGCCCCGTCATCCGCCGCGCGGTACCGCTCGAGCTGGTCGAGCCGATAGAGCGGCACGTTGAGCCGGTCGCCCCCCTCGTACTCCACGACGGCGGCCTCGATGCCCGCGCCCCCGGCGGTGATGGTGGTGATGCCGCGATAGACCCCGATGCCGTGGTCGAGGTGGACGACGTAGTCGCCCTCGACCAGGGTGTCGGTGGCGGTGGAGGGCGCCGCGGCGCGGTAGCGCCGCGGACGGCGGAGTCGGCGGGCCCGGCGGAAGATCTCGTGGTCGGTGAGCACCCGAAGGGTCGGCATCACGAAACCGCCGTCGAGCGCCCCGATGGCGAGAGTCAGCCCGGGGGTGCCGCGCGCGTCCTCGTGGAGCAGCTCGTCGAGCCGCTCGAGCTGGCCCTCGTTGTCGCAGAGGATCACCGCCGGCATCGCCGGGCTCGCCAGGGCGCGAACCCGGCGCACCTCGCGGTCCACCCGGTCGGGGGGAAGGAAGCCGAACTGGACGGACGGTCGGCCGGACGGACGGTCGGACGGTTCGAGATCCAGGCGAGGGAAGCGCTCGGCGGCCGCGGCCCATACGTCCGGCGCGGCGAAGAGGTCGTCACGGCTCGGCACCTCCTCCCCCATCCGTCGCGCCACCTCGAGGTGGTGGGCCGCCTCCTCCCACGCGCGCTCGACCTCCGCCCTCCCGGCGGTGGGCTGGTCGCGGAGCAGGAGGGTATCGGGCGGGAGGAGGTCGAGCAGGGTCCGTCGCTCCGCCCCGCCGCCCTCGCGGGCGACTTCGGTGGTGATGGGCAGCACCGACGTGCCCTCGAGGGATCCGAGGGAGCGCTGCGAGGTGAGGTCGAAGGCCCGGAGGGTGCTGATCTCGTCGCCCCACCACTCGAGGCGGGCCGGCTCCGCCATCCCGAACCCGTATACGTCCACGATGCCGCCCCGGACCGCGAACTCCGCCACCTCGGTCACGGTCGGCACCCGCCGGTAGCCCATCCGCTCGAGTGCAACCACCACCTCGCCCAGCGGCAGCCGGCGGCCCGCCTGCAGGTCGAGGCGGGCACGGGCGAGCGCGGCGGGCACGAGCGTCCGCTCCGCGGCCGCACGCGCCGTGGTCACCAGCAGCCGGAGCCCGCCGGCAAGGAGCCGCTCGATGGTCTCCACCCGCTCCCCGGCGATCTCGACGTGCGGCTCCTCCTCGCCGAGCGACTCCCGCTGCGGATAGAGGGCGGCCTGGACCTCCCCCAGCTGCGCCAGGTCGGCCAGCCACCGCTCGGCGTCGGCCGGCGTCGGCGCGAGCACCACCAGCACCCGCTCCGGCCGGCTGGCCGCGAGCCAGGCCGCCAGCACCGCCGGGCTCGAGCCGGGCAGGCCGTCGAGCCCCAGCGCCGCGCCGCGCGCGGGGAGCCTCGCGAGGAGGTCGCCGGCGCGCGGGGTGCGGCCGAAGGCGTCGAGGATGAGGGGGAGGCTCATGGATGGACGGCCGGACGGTCGGTCCGCCGGACTGTCAACAACAGCTCGGCGAGGACGAGGAGGGCCGCGAGCCAGAGGAGCGGGCCGCGGAGGTCGGAGCGCGCGGCGCCGGTGAAGGCGCGCGCAGCGGCGCGCTCCGGCGTCGCGAACTCGGCGCCGCGCCAGAGCGTCCGCGCGGCGCGATCCTCCGCGCGATCGAGCGCCGACTCGCGCGGGTCGGGGTTCACCGCCGCGGCGCCGATGGTGTCGCCGTCGGCGAGCAGCGCATAGGCGCCCGGTTCGGGCGGCACGAAGCGCGCGCCACCCTCGACGGCCCACTCCCGTGCGCCGAGGCGGAGGTGGGTGACCCGGTCGGGCACGGTGAGCGGCGCGCCGGGCGCACCGTCGGCCAGCACCGCCTCGCCGCGGACGGCGCGGTTGACCAGCGCGTCGAGGAACGGCACGAACCCCCCGCGCACCGGCAGGTCGGTCCACTCCGGCTCGAGCCGGCTCCCCAGCAGGACGACGGCGCCGGACCGGACCGCCCAGGGCGACCCGCCCGCGGCGGCGAGCACCCCCGTCCGCCCGCTCCCCCGAGGCTCGAGCGCGTGGCGGCGGAGCACGCGCGCGCCGCCGGCCTCGCCCCCCTCCACCACCGCCTCCGCGGCCGACGGAAGGCCGTAGCGCCACGCGACGCCGCGGCGCTCGAGCGCGCGGTTGACCGCGCCCAGCTCCGCGGCATCCGCCGGGGGCACCACCACCGAGGGCCCGGGCCCGAGTGCCCCGACCATCACTTCGGAACCGGCGCGAACCCGGCCGGCTTCCGCCAGCGCCGCCAGCGCCGTCGCCACCCAGTGATCGGCCGGGTCCCAGCGCACCGCCGCGGGCGGCAGCACGCGCACGACCCCGACCCGCAGGTTGTCGCCGCGGAGCTCGTCGGGCGCCAGCTCGACGCGCACCGTCCACCATCCGGGCGGTGGCGCGGGCACCGGGATCACCGCCGGCGACCCCGGCCCCACGAGCGCCTGCCTGCTCCCGCCGGCCAGCTCGAGCGTGACCGGCGCGGGGGGCCCGCGGCCGGCCGCGGTGAGGGTCACGGCGCCGCCCGACTGGGTCCACGGCTGCGGGCCGAGCGCGACCGCGGCCAGTCCGAGGTTCACCGGCGGTGGCGCCTCCGGACGGCCGACGCGGAGCGGCACCGTCATCGTCGCGGCCGACACGGCGCTCCGCTGCAGGTCGGTGAGGAGGAGGATCTCGCCGGGGCGCGGATCGCCGGCGAGCACTTCCTCCGCCAGGGTCAGCGCCGCCCCGAGATCGACACGGGCGGGGGAAGGCCCGAGGGTGTCCAGCACGGCGCGCAGCGCCCCCGCCCCGCCCCGGCGGGCGACGCCGTCCGCGGCGATGAGCCAGAGGCCGTCGGCGGCCGTGGCGCGTCCGAGCGCCACGCGCGCCGCCTCCCGCAGCGGCTCGATCACCTGGCGCCCGCCCGCGACCACGCCGGTGGAGAGGGAGTTGTCGAGCACGAGGACGAGCGCCGTCGGCGCGTGCGATCCGGGGGCGCCGGCGGGGAGCGTGGGTCCTGCGGCGGCGAGGATGAGGGCGAGCGCCAGGAGGGTGCGGACCGCCAGGAGGAGCCAGTGCCGGAGGCGCAGCCGGTGCTGGTGCTCGCGGGTGGCGTCGAGCAGGTACCGCACCGCGGGGAAGGCCACGGTGGGCGGCTCCCGCCGGGCCAGGAGATGGAGCAGGAGGGGCAGCGCCGCGAGGGGCAGCGCCGCGAGCAGCCACGGCTGGAGAAAGCCGATCACGCGAGGCTCGGGCGCACCAGCGCCGCGCGCAGCGCGAGCCCGAAGGGGGTGTCGGTGGTGATCCGGTGGTAGGAGACGCCGCGCTCCCGGCAGGCGAACCACCAGCGGTCCACCGCCGCACGCACCGTGCGGGCGTACGCCTCGGCCCAGTCCCTCGGCCGGAGGGCCACCGCCTGTCCCGATTCGGGATCCTCGAACCGCGCTTCCGCCGGGCCCGCGAGCTCCACCTCGCCGGGGTCCATCAGGTGGAGCACGAGCACCTGGTGGCCACGGTGGCGGAGGTAGCCGAGGGCCTGGAGCGCGAGCTCCGGCTCGAGCAGGAGGTCGGAGATGAACACGACGAGACCGCGGCGGCGGAGGAGCCCGACCACCCGGCGGAGCGCCGGCTCCGCCGCGGTCCCGCGCCCCGCGGCGAGCCCGTCGAGGGCCTGGCCGATCACCCGCCAGTGGGTGGCACGCGCGCGCGCGGGCACGATGGCGCGGACTTCGTCGTCGAAGGCGAGGAGCCCGGTGGCGTCGCGCTGGCGGAGCAGCACCAGGGCGATGGCCGCGGCGAGCCGGCGGGCGTACTCCAGCTTGGAGAGCAGCGCAGTCGGCGCGCTGGACCACGCCATCGAGGCGCTCACGTCACACACCAGCATCGCGCGCAGGTTGGTCTCCTCCTCGTACTGCTTGAGGTAGAGCCGGTCATTCCGGCCCAGGAGCTTCCAGTCCACGTAGCGAAGGTCGTCGCCCGGCTGGTACATCCGGTGCTCCGCGAACTCGACCGAGAACCCACGGTGGGGAGACCGGTGGAGCCCGGCGAGGAAGCCCTCGACGATCCCCTCGGTGACGACCTCGAGGCCACCGAGGCGGGCCACCTCGATGGGGTCGAGGAGATCGGGGCGGGACGGGGCGAGGGCGGACATCGGGCGCGAATCGTACCGGGGGCGACGCGGGACAGTCAACGCGGACGGGGTGTCTGGAGGCAGGGACAAGCCGGACATTCGGACGGACCGGCAGTCGGACGGCAAGCCATTGCACACCAACGAGTTGGTTGTTTGCTTCCGACTGGCACGCCGAATGCTCCTCCTCGCGCCGTTACGCCCTGTCCACTCGTGAGGTTCCAGTGCGCCTTCAGGTCACCGCGCTCATCGCCCTGCTGCTCGCCGGCCCGCTCCTGGGCGGCGGGCTGGCGGCGCAGGAGCGCGCCAAGCCCGAGGCGCGGCGGGTGGCGGCCCCCCGGGCGGCCCAGCGGACCGAGCGCCGGGCAGAGGCCCAGCCGGCCATCCGGCGGATCGAGCCCCGCCAGGAGCCGCGGCGGGCCGTGGCCCCCCGGCAGGAGCCGCGGCGGGCCGAGCCCCGCCGGGTCCAGCCCCGCGATGAGCCCCGGCGCGTGGAGCCCCGGAACGAGCCCCGGCGCGTGGAGCCCCGGAACGAGCCCCGGCGCGTGGAGCCGAAGAGGGACCCGCCCAAGGCCGACGCCCCCCGATCCCGCCCGGAGCTGAGGCGGAGGAAGCCGTAGGCCGGCGGGCAGTCGGACAGCCGGGCTGAAACAACGGCTGTGCCGGGAGCGTACCCTTCCGATGTGGCTCTCTTCACCCCTCCCACCAGACTGAATCCTCTCATGAAGAGATTTTTCCCCTTCGCCGCGCTCGCCGTGGCCGCGCCATTGCACGCCCAGATGGCCGCGACCGCCCGCACGCCGGTCGACCGCGCAGCGGCGACGATCACCACCGAGTCCATCGCGCAGCGGGTCGGCATCATCGCGCACGACTCGATGGAGGGCCGGGACACGCCCAGCCGCGGGCTCGACCTCACGGCACAATGGGTGGCCGACGAGTTCAAGCGGGCCGGCCTCAAGCCGGCGGGCGAGAACGGCACCTGGTTCCAGCGCTACCCGATCAACCGGGTCCAGGTGGACCCGGCAAGTTCGTCGCTCACCTTCCGGGGCCCGGGCGGGACCTGGACGGGCTCCTTCACCAAGGATGTGGTGCGGGTGCAGGGTCCGCCCCCGGAGAAGCCGCTGTCGGGCGAGCTGCTGGTGCTGGCCGGCCCCGCCTCGACGGCGGAAGTGAAGGAGGCGAAGGGGAAGATCCTCGTGGTGCCGGTCGTGTTCGCGCAGGGCGTGCCGCCGGTGTTCGCCGCCGTCGAGGCGGCCATCATGCAGGGTGCCGCGGCGGTGGTGGTCCTCGCCGGGCGGGACGGGGCGAACTTCGACGGGATGGTGCGACGGGCCGCGCGGCTCGACGTGAGCCGGCCGGGCGCCGGGGTGGGCCTCGGCGCAGTCCCGCTTGTCGAGATCCGCGGCGCCGCCGCCGACGAGTTCTTCAAGGCCGCGGGGGTGGACCTGGCGGCGCTCCGCACCGGCACCGCGGGGGTCCTGAAGCCCCTCCCGGGCACGACGGCCGAGCTCGTGATCGCCACCGGCGCGAACGAGCGGCTCACCGCCCCGAACACGATCGGCGTCCTCGAGGGCACCGACCCGACGCTCAAGGCGGAGTACGTCTTCTTCACGGCCCACATGGACCACGTGGGCACGACGAGCGGCGGGCGCTGCCGTGCCCAGGGCGCGGACTCCACCTGCAACGGCGCCGACGACGACGCGAGCGGCACGGTCACGGTGGTGGAACTGGCCCGGGCGTTCGCGCAGAAGGGCGCCCGCCCGAAGCGGTCGCTGGTCTTCATGACCGTGAGCGGCGAGGAGCGGGGGCTGTGGGGCAGCCGCCACTTCGCGGAGAACCCGACGGTGCCGCTCAAGGACATCGTCGCGGACATCAACATCGACATGGTGGGGCGGAACTGGCCGGATACCATCGTGGCGATCGGCAAGGAGCACTCCGACCTGGGCGCCACGCTCAACCGGGTGAACGCGCAGCACCCGGAGCTGGGGATGACGGCCATCGACGACATCTGGCCGGAGGAGAATTTCTACCGCCGCTCGGACCACTTCAACTTTGCCCGGAAGGGCGTGCCGGTGCTCTTCTTCTTCAACGGGGTGCACGCCGACTATCACCAGGCGAGCGACTCGCCGGACAAGATCAACGCGGAGAAGATGGCGCGGCTCGGCCGGCTGCTCTTCTACCTCGGCGGGGAGATCGGCAACGCGGCCCAGCGGCCCCGGTGGGACCCGGACAGCCACAAGGCGGTGGTGGAGCCGTCGGGGACGAGCTAGTCGCGAGTCGCGAGTCGCGAGTCGAGGGCCGGGCGAAGCTGCCCGGCCCTTGAGCTTTCCCCCCACCGGCAGCACGCTTGAGCCGTTGCCCTTGACTCGTGACCCGTGCCTCGAGACCTCCATGTCCGACACCCCCACCACCCTGCAGGACTTCCGCGAGTTCCGCGAGCGGATGAACCGGATCATCCTCGACGCGGGCAACCTCACCATCAACCGCTTCTTCGCCCTCGACGGCCGGGCGTACGAGGCCGGCGCCCTGGGGACGAGGACCAAGGAGATGCTCGGCCTGGTGGCGTCGCTCGTGCTCCGGTGCGACGACTGCATCACCTACCACGTCATCCGCTGCCGCGAGGAGGGGGTGACGCGGGAGGAGTTCCTCGAAGTGTTCGGGGTCGGCCTGGTGGTGGGCGGGAGCATCGTGATCCCGCACCTTCGGCGGGCGATGGCGCGGCTGGAGGAGCTGGAGACGGGGGGCGGGGAGCGGTGAGCGGGGAGCGGCCCCCCCCCGCCGAGGGGGTGGCCGGGCGGGGTCCGTTCCCCGCTCCCCGCTCCCTGCTCCCCGCTATATTCTGCGCCATGAAGTCCGCCCGCATCCGCAATTTCTGCATCGTCGCGCACATCGACCACGGGAAGTCCACCCTGGCCGACCGGCTGATCGAGGCCACGGCCTCGGTCGAGAAGCGGCTGATGCGGGAGCAGCTGCTGGACACGATGGACCTCGAGCGGGAACGGGGCATCACCATCAAGCTCAACGCCGTGCGGATGACCTACCTGGCCCGGGACGGCGAGCGCTACGAGCTCAACCTCATCGACACCCCCGGGCACGTGGACTTCACCTACGAAGTCTCGCGCTCGCTCGCCGCGTGCGAGGGGGCGATCCTCGTGGTGGACGCGAGCCAGGGGATCCAGGCGCAGACCCTCTCGAACCTCTTCCTCGCGCTCGACGCCGGGCTCGAGATCATCCCGGTCCTCAACAAGATCGACCTCCCCGGCGCCGAGCCGGAGCGGCGGGCGCAGGAGCTCACCGACCTGATCGGCGCCCGGCCGGACGAGATCCTCGCCGTCTCCGCCAAGGAGGGCACCGGGGTCCCGGAGCTCCTCGAGGCGATCGTGGCGCGCGTGCCGCCGCCCCGCGGGGTGCGCGAGGCGCCGCTCCGCGCGCTCATCTTCGACTCCTACTTCGACCGCTACCGCGGGGCGATCCCGAGCGTGCGGGTGGTGGACGGCGCGGTGCGGAAGGGGACGCGGATCGCCTTCGGCTCCCATCCCGGGGACGTGCACGAGGTGGACGAGGTCGGCTACCTGCGCCTGGGCCACGTGCCGGTGGAGGTGCTGGAGGCGGGGGAGGTGGGCTACCTGGTCGCCAGCCTGCGCGACGTGCGCGACGCGCCGGTGGGCGACACGATCCTCGACGCCGACGACCCCGCCGCCGAACTCCTGCCCGGCTACCGCCCGGCCAAGCCGATGGTGTTCGCCGGGCTCTACCCGACCGACTCGGAGCAGTACGAGATGCTCCGCGACGCGCTGGCCAAGCTCCGGCTCAACGACGCCTCGCTGCAGTACGAGCCGGAGACCTCCACCGCCCTCGGCTTCGGCTTCCGCTGCGGCTTCCTCGGCCTCCTCCACATGGAGATCGTCCAGGAGCGGCTGGAGCGGGAGTTCAACCTCGACCTCATCAGTACGGTGCCGACGGTGGAGTACGTCGTCACGCTCACCGACGGCGAGTCGCTGCTGGTGGAGAACCCGAGCGCGCTGCCCGACCCGGCCCGCATCGCGAGGATCGAGGAGCCGTACGTGAAGGCCCGCATCATGGCGCCCACCGACTACATCGGCGGGATCATGAAGCTGGGCCAGGAGCGGCGCGGGGTGTACCACGGACTCCACTACCTCGACACCGCCCGGGTCGAGTTCAGCTGGGAGTTTCCGCTCGCCGAGATCGTGCTGGATTTCCACGACCGGCTGAAGAGCCTCTCGCGCGGGTACGCCTCCCTGGACTACGAGGCGATCGGCTATCGCGAGTCGGACCTGGTGAAGCTCGACATGGTGATCAACGGCGACCCGGTGGACGCCTTCAGCGTGATCATCCACCGGGACAAGGCCCAGGACTGGGGCCGCAAGGTGGCGGAGAAGCTCAAGGAGCTGATCCCGCGGCAGCTCTACCAGGTGGCGATCCAGGCGGCGATCGGGAACAAGATCGTGGCGCGGGAAACGATCTCCGCGTTCCGGAAGGACGTGCTGGCGAAGTGCTACGGCGGGGACATCACCCGGAAGCGGAAGCTCCTCGAGAAGCAGAAGGAAGGAAAGAAGCGGATGAAGCAGATCGGCTCGGTGGAGATCCCGCAGGAGGCGTTCCTGGCCGTGCTCCAGGTGGACTGAGCGACCGGTGAGAAGGGAGAGGGGAGAGGGGAGAGGGGGACGCGATGCGAAGGAGGGGGCCCTCTCCCCCCTCCCGTCCCCCGTCTCCCCCACCCTGGTGGTCCAGACCGCCTTCCTCGGCGACGTGGTGCTCACCACCCCGCTGCTGCAGGCGCTGGCCGACCGCCACGGGCCGGTGGACGTGGTGACCACGCCCGCGGCGGCCGCGCTGCTCGAGACCCATCCGGCGGTGCGGCGGGTGTGGCGCTACGACAAGAAGGGGCGCGAGGCGGGCCTCGCGGGCCTCCGCCGGCTCGCGGCCGCGCTCCGGGCGGAGGGCTATGCCCGGGCGGTGCTGCCGCACCGCTCGTGGCGGAGCGGCGCGCTCGCGGTCTGGGCCGGAATCCCGGAGCGGATCGGCTTCGCCGACGCGCCGGCGCGGCTCACCTACACCCGGCAGGTGGAACGACCGGCCGGGGAGCACGAGGTGGAACGGCTGCTGGCCCTGGCAGGGGGAACGGGGAACGGGGAGCGGGGAACGGGGGCCGAAGCGCCGCCGGTGCGCCTCGGGCTGACGAACGGGGACCGAGCGGCAGCGGATGGCTGGCTCGCGGAGCACGGGATCGCGCCGGGGTTCGTGGCGCTGGCTCCGGGATCCATCTGGGGGACGAAACGGTGGCCCGGGTACGGGGCGCTCGCCGCGCGGCTGGTGGCCGACGGGCGGCAGGTGGTGGTCGTCGGGGGGGCGGACGACGCCCAGCTTGCCGCGGAGGTCGTTGCGGCGGGGAGCGGGGAGAGGGGAGAGGGGAGCGGGAGGATTGCGTCGGCC
The DNA here is from genome assembly GCA_963717315.1 of uncultured Gemmatimonadales bacterium. Classification (GTDB taxonomy): domain Bacteria; phylum Gemmatimonadota; class Gemmatimonadetes; order Gemmatimonadales; family GWC2-71-9; genus JAICEH01. The sequence goes on along the minus strand of CAVQWA010000011.1, from coordinate 30,398 downwards.
GCGGGGGCGCTCGCGCTCCGGGCGTCGGCGGCGCTGATCGGGCGGGCCGAGGTGCTCGTCACCAACGACTCCGCCCCGCTCCACCTCGCCACCGCGACCGGCACGCGGGTCGTGGCGATCTTCGGCCCGACGGTGCCGGCGTTCGGCTTCGGGCCGCGCGGCCCGCTCGACCGGGTGATCGAGCACCCCGGCCTCGACTGCCGCCCCTGCTCGTCGCACGGCCCGCAGGCGTGCCCGCTGGGACACCATCGCTGCCTGCAGGAGGTGGGGGTGGAGGTGGTGCTGGCGGCGGTGGGATGAAGTCGCGAGTTGCGAGTCACGAGTCACCAGTCACGAGTCGCCGGGGGATGCCGATGCGCCAACTTCTTCATGCCCGTACCCCGTGCCGTCTCGCGACGGGCGACTCGTGACTTCCCCCTACGTCATCGGCATCGACCTCGGCGGCACGAACATCGTGGCCGGCGCCGTGCGCGCCGACGGCGGGAAGCTGGTGGCCCTCCGGAGCGAGCCGACTCGCGCGGAGCGGGGCGCGGAGAAGGTCGTGCGGCGCATCGTGGCGATGATCAAGGCGGTGCGGAGCGAGCTCCGCCGGGAGGTGCCCGGCGCCGAGGTGCTCGGCGTGGGCGTCGGCGCCCCGGGCCCGCTCGACACGGCCCGCGGCGTGGTCCTCCTCACGCCCAACCTCGGCTGGGTGGACATGCCGCTCCGTGACCTGGTCGCCGAAGGGTCGGGGCTCCCCGCGGAGCTCGACAACGACGCGAACTGCGCCGTCCTGGGGGAGTGGTGGCGGGGAGCGGCCCGCGGCGCCCGCCACGCCATCGGCCTCACCATCGGCACCGGGATCGGCGGCGGGCTGATCCTCGACGGGAAGCTCTACCACGGCGCCTCGGACATGGCGGGCGAGATCGGGCACACCACCATCGACACCGAGGGCCGGCGCTGCAAGTGCGGGAACTACGGCTGCCTGGAAGCCTACGCCTCGGGCCCGGCCATCGCGCGCCGCGCGGTCGAGGCCCTGGGCGCCGACGTCCCGAGCAGCCTGCCCTCCTACGTGGGCGGCGACCTCTCGCGGATCACCGCCCAGACCGTCTACCAGGCGGCGCGCGACGGCGACGAGCTCGCCCTCGAGGTGGTGCGGGAGACGGCCCGCTTCCTCGGCGCGGGCGTGGGGAACCTGATCAACATCTTCAACCCCGAAGTGGTGGTCATCTGCGGGGGCGTGACCCACGCCGGCGAGAGCCTGTTCCACCCGCTCGAGCGCGAGGTGGCACGCCGGGCGTTCCGCCCCGCCGTGCTGGCCTGCCGCATCGTGCCGGGTGAGCTCACCGGGTCCGCCGGCGTCTACGGCGCGGTGCGGGTCTTCCTCGACCGGAAGGGCTGACCGGTGCCGCGCCTCGGCGTGGTCGGCTCGCTGGTCTGGGACGAGATCCACGGCCGGGACCCCCTCGTGCCGGCGACGGAGGAGTGGGGCGGGATCGCCTACGCCCTCTCGGGGCTCGACGCGGCCCTCCCGGCGGAGTGGGAGATCGTCCCGCTGATCAAGGTCGGGCGCGATCTCGCGGGCCCCGCCGCGGCCTTCCTGGGCTCACTCCAGCGACTCGCTCCCGGCGGCCGGTGCGTCGAGGTGCCGGTGCCGAACAACCGGGTCGTGCTGCGCTACCAGACCGGCGAGCGGCGATGCGAGCGGATGTCGGGCGGGGTGCCGGCGTGGACCTGGGAGGAGCTCGGCCCGCTGGTCGCCGGGCTCGACGCCCTGTACGTCAACTTCATCTCCGGGTTCGAGATGGGGCTGGGGACGGCGGAGGCACTCAGGCGCGGGTTCCCCGGGCCGATCTACGGCGACCTGCACAGCCTCTTCCTCGGGATGGGGAGCGACGGCACCCGCACCATCCGTCCCCTCCCCGACGCGCCGGGTTGGTTCGGCTGCTTCGACGCGGTGCAGATGAACGAGGACGAGATGGCCCAGCTCGCGGCCGACCCGATGCTGGTGGCCGCCGACGTGCTCGGGGCCGGGCCGGCGTGCCTCATCGTGACGATGGGGCGGCGGGGGGCGGTGTACTTCGAGACGGGGCGACGGGGGGACGGGGCCACGGGGCGCTGGAGAGGGGGGAGAGGGGAGAGGGGAGACGGAGGCCCGATCCGCACCGCGCTGGTCGCGGGATCCCCGGTGGAGGAGTCCGACCCGACCGGCTGCGGCGACGTGTTCGGCGCGGTCTGCTGCGCCCGGCTCCTGGCCGGGGATCCGATCGAGGCGGCCGTGCGCGCCGCCAACACGCTTGCCGCCCGCAACGCCGCCTTCCGCGGCGCCTCGGGCCTGGCCACCCACCTGCGCGGGGAATTGCTGACGCGATGACTGCGCCGTCCTGCCGTCCCGCCGTCCTGCCGCCGACCCGATGACCCGCATCGTCGAGGTCCCCGCGTTCTTCGACGACCGCGCCTTCGACGGCTTCGCCGCCGGCTTCGGCGCCTGGCCGCCGGAGGAGCGCATCCTGGTGGACGCGCGCCCCGCGACCTGGGCCAGCCCCTTCGGCCTCACCGGGCTCCTCACCGCGGGGCAGGCCCTGGTCGAGGCGGGGTGCGAGAAGCCCCTCTTCACCGTTCCAGCAAGCGACGACGTGAGCCGCTACTGGGCGAAGACGGGCTTCTTCCGCTACGCCGCCGAGCTCTTCGAGCTGCACGGCAAGGTGCCGCGGACCAAGCCCGACGAGCCTTCCGACGTCCTGCTCGGGGTCACACCGATCCGGGCCGCGGAGGACGTGCACGACGTGGTGGGGCGGATCCAGGAGGGGGCCAGCCGGATCCTGCACGGCGAGCTCGGGATCGAGGCGAAGGCGACGATGGGATTCGCTATGGCGCTCTCGGAGTCGTGTCAGAATATTGTGGAGCACGCCGGGACCGGGGGGTGGGTGGCGGTGCACGCCTACACCTTCCGGAAGCGGCTCGGCGGCCGCCGGGCCGCGGTGATCGCGGTGAGCGACGCCGGGATCGGGTTCCGCCGGAGCCTCGAGGCCACGCAGATGAAGCGGTTCGGCGAGCGGTGGGGCGACGCCGCGGCGCTGGAGGCGGCCCTCGTGCACCACACGAGCCGCTTCCGCGACCCGGGGCGGGGCCAGGGTCTGGCCGGCATCAAGCGTTACCTTGCGCGGTGGCAGGGCAAGATCAGCATCCGGAGCGGCACCGCCCGGTTGGCGATCGTCCCCGCCTGGGACGAGGACGTCCCCCTGGCGAGCGGGCTGCCGTTCTTCCCCGGCGCCCAGGTGCAGATCACGATTCCAGCGCAGACGGAGCCGACGGGATGATCCAGACCTTCCGGCTCGACCGCGTGCTCCGCGAGGCGGTCCGGACGCCGTACGCGGACCTCGTCACCCGCCCCACCGGTGCGGCGGTGCGTGTCCGCATCCGGCAGGCGCTGGCGGAGACCGCGTGCCGCGGCGCGTGCCTCGACTTCTCCGCGGTGGGGCTGGTGGACTTCTCCTGCGCCGACGAGGTGGTGGCGAAGCTGCTCCTCGACCTCCCCCCGGAGGACGCGCCCTACCTGCTGCTCGCCGGGCTGTCGGAGTCACACCGCGAGGCGATCGACCACGTGCTGGAGTGGCACTCGCTGGCGGTGGCGGCGTTCCCCGCGGCGGGCGGCCCGCCGGCGGTGCTCGGGCGGGTGGACCCGGACGCGCGGGCCGCCTTCGGGCGGCTCGCCGACGCCGGCCAAGGCACCTGCGACGAGGTGGCCGCCGGCCTCGGCTGGCCGACCGAACGGGCGGCTGCCGCGCTCCGCACGCTCACGCTCCTTCGCCTGGTGCAGGCCGCCGGCGCCACCTACTGCCTCCTGCTTCCCCCCGCGTGACGCCGTCCGGCCTCTCCACTCGCGCGGTGCACGGCCGCCTGGAGCGGCTGCCCGACTGGACCCCGGTGGTCCCCCCGATCGTCCAGAGCGCCACCTTCACCTTCCCGGTCGGGTCGGACGAGGAGGCGCTCTACACCCGCTACGGCAACAACCCGACGGTGAAGGCGGTGGGGGAGAAGTACGCCGCGCTGGAGGGGGCCGAGGCGGGGATCGCGGTGGCCAGCGGGATGGGAGCGACGGCGCTGGCCCACCTGGCGGTGCTCCGGCCCGGCGACCACCTGCTCGCGAGCCGCTGGCTCTACGGCGGCACCGAGCGGCTCTTCCAGGACGAATTCGGCCGGCTGGGGATCGAGGTCACCTACGTGGACCCCGAGCAGGTGCGCCAGTGGCGGAAGCTGGCCCGGCCTTCCACCCGCGCGATCTTCGTCGAGACGCCGAACAACCCGCTCACCCGGGTGCTCGACCTGGGGCCGATCGCGCAGGTGGCGAAGGAACGGGGGTACGCGCTGCTGGTGGATGCCACGTTCGCGAGCCCGGTGAACTTCCGCCCCATCGAGCACGGCGCCGACGTGGTCATCTCGAGCGCCACGAAGTACCTCAACGGCCACAGTGACATCATCGCCGGCTGCGTGGCGGGTGAGGTCTCGCTGATCGAGGAAGTCACCCGGCTGATGCGGCTCTGGGGCCAGGCGCTCGACCCCCACGCCGCCTGGCTGCTCGACCGCGGGATGCGCACGCTCGACGTCCGGATGGCGCGGCACAACGCGAACGGAATGGCGGTGGCGGAGTGGGCCTCGCGGCACCCCGCCGTCCTGAAGGTGCACTATCCCGGCCTCACCACCCATCCCGACCACGAGGTGGCGTCCCGCACGCTGGACGGCTTCGGCGGGATGGTGGGGCTCGAGCTCGCCGGCGGCGTGGCGGCGGCGGAGCGGTTCCTCGGGCGGCTGCGGCTGGTGAGCCACGGGCCGAGCCTGGGCGGCGTCGAGAGCCTGGTCTCCGAGCCGCGCAACACCAGCCACAAGGCCGTGGGCGCCGAGGGGCGCGCCGCACTGGGCATCCCGGACGGGTTCATCCGCCTCTCCTGCGGGATCGAGGACGCCGCCGACATCATCGCGGACCTGGAGCAGGCGCTGGGGGGATGAGGGGGGAGAGGGGAGAGGGGAGAGGGGAGAGGGCCGCTTCCCCTCTCCCTCTCTCCCCTCTCCCCGTTTAGGTTGGTCGGGTGATCAAGTTTCGCCACGTCGACCTGGCCTACCCGAAGGGCGAGCTCGCGCTCGTGGACGTCTCCTTCGAGGTGGCCAAGGGCGAGTTCGTGTTCCTCACCGGCCACTCCGGCGCCGGCAAGTCCTCCATCCTCCGGCTGCTCTGGGCAGGCGAACGGCCGACGCGCGGCGAGGTGCGCGTGGCGGGGTTCACCGTGAACGACCTGCGGAACCGTGACGTCCCCCGGCTCCGCCGGCGGCTCGGCATCGTGTTCCAGGACTTCCGGCTGCTCGAGGACCGCACCGCGGAGGAGAACGTGGCGCTCGCGCTCGAGGCGACCGGCCTGCGGGCCGACCAGATCCCGTCACGGGTGCTCAAGGTCCTCTCGCAGGTGGGGCTCTCCACCAAGTCCCGATCCTACCCGCGTGAGCTGTCGGGGGGCGAGCAGCAGCGGGTGGCGATCGCCCGTGCGCTGGCGAACGACCCCCCGCTCCTCCTGGCCGACGAGCCCACCGGCAACCTCGACGAGAAGGCCACCCGCGCAGTGGTCCAGCTGCTCCGCGACATCAACGCCGCCGGGACGAGCGTGGTGATGGCCACGCACGACGCCGCCCTGGTGCAGGAGGCGAGCTACCGCACGCTCGAGCTGCGACAGGGCCGCCTGGTGGCCGACTCGGCGCGGGGCGCCGGGGAGGACCTGGCGTGAGGCCGGTGATCCGCGAATGCATGCTGGGGTTCACCCGTGCCCCCCTGCTCTCCACCCTCTCGATCAGCACCATCGCCTTCTCGCTCTTCACGGTGGGCCTCTTCGGGCTGGTCGCGGTGAACCTGCGGCACGCGCTCACCGCGCTCGAGGACCGGGTCGAGATCGTGGCGTACCTGCTCCGCGGCACGCCGGTCGAGGCGGCGATGATCGCGGCCGAGGACGTCACGGCATTCCCCGAGGTGGCCCGGGTCACCTACGTCCCGGCCGACACCGCCCTGGCGCGGGCGCAGGCCGAGATGAGCGAGTTCCGGGAGGCCTTCCGGGACCTGCAGGTGAACCCGCTGCCCGCCTCGCTCGAGGTGGCGCTGCACCCGGGGCTGCGCGACCCGGAAACGGTGGCCGCGGTGGCCGAGCGGCTCCGCGGAATCGGCGTGGTGGAGGACGTGCGGTTCGGCGAGGAATGGGTGGCGGGACTCGCGCGGCTCCGTCGGATCGCGGGCCTGGTCGGCGGGGTCATCGGGCTCGCCTTCGCCGGCGTCGCGCTGGTGATCATCGCGACCACGATCCGGATGGCGCTGCTGCAGCGGTCGCGGGAGATCGCCATCCTCCGCCTGGTCGGCGCCACCGACGGCTTCATCCGTGCGCCCTACCTGCTCGAGGGGGCGCTCAAGGGGTTCCTGGGCGGCGTCCTGGCGCTGCTCCTCACCTGGGCCGCCTTCGCGCTGGTGCGGGGCGGCGCCCCGGACGTCGTGGTGGCTCCGATCTTCCTCCCCCCGGCGATCATCGCGGCCGGCGTCGCCGCCGGGACGCTGCTCGGCTTCCTCGCCAGCCTCCTGAGCGTGGGGCGGCACCTGCGGCCGATGGGGGTGCGGTGAGGGGGAAGGGGGGAGAGGGGAGGGGGGAGAGTGGGGTGGGGAACGGGCGCGGCGCCGTGTGCACGGGAGTTCTGCTCCTCCTGCTGGCCCTGCCCTTCCCCTCCCTCTCCCCCCTCCCCTCTCCCCTCTCCCCGTTGTGGGCCCAGCAGGCCCCGTCCCTCGACGCCTCCCGCCGCCGGCTGGAGGAGATCCGTGCGGAGCGCGAACGCCTCGAGGCGGAGCGGATCCGGCTCCAGGGGCAGGTGCGGGACGCGGGGGCGGAGCTGCGGAACATCGAGCGCCAGCGGGAGACGACCAATCGCATCGTGAACGAGCTGGAATCGCAGATGCGGCAGCTCGGGAGCCAGGTGGACCAGGTGTCGGCCGAGCTGATCCTGGCGGAGGACAACCTGGCGGACAAGCGCGCCGTGCTCGAGCGACGCCTGACGGAGATCTACAAGCGGGGCCGGCTCCACACCTTCCAGGCGCTCCTCAGCGCGGGGTCCTTCGGCGACCTGGTGAGCCGCTACAAGTACCTCGCGCTGCAGAGCCGGCAGGACCGCGCGCTGGTGTCGGAGGTGGACCAGCTCCGGCGCCGGGTGGCACGGCAACGGTCCGACCTGCTCGGCCTCCGGTCGAGCCTCGACCGGAACCGGGAGGAGCGGTCGGGGGAACTGGATCGGTACGACGCCCTCGCGCGCCAGCGCCAGGCGCAGATCGGGCGGCTCCGGCGCACGGAGCGGACCACCTCGCAGCAGCTCACCGCCCTCCAGCGCGACGAGCGACAGCTGCTCGACGTGATTGCCCGGCTCGAACGCGCCCGGCGCGCGGCCGCGGCCCGCGGTGCGGCGCCGGCGGCCCGCGGGACGATCTCCACCGCGGACCTTGGCCGGCTCGACTGGCCGGTGGAAGGGACGCTGGTGTACGACTTCGGGCGGAGCACGATGGAAAGCGGCGCGGAGATCCGCTGGAACGGCGTCGGCATCGGCGCCGCCCCGGGCACCCCGGTCCAGGCCGTCGAGGGGGGACGGGTGGAGCTGGTGAGCCGGCTCAGCACCTACGGCCTCACCGTGCTGCTGACCCACGGCGACGGGTACTACTCGTTCTACGCCCAGCTGGCGAACGCGAACGTGAAGGTGGGGGACACGGTGACCAAGGGGCAGGCGATCGGGACGGTGGGCGGCGGCGCCACGAATTACGGCCCGCACCTGCACTTCGAGATCCGGGGGCCGGGGGGCGCGGCGCTCGACCCGACGTCCTGGCTCCGGCGGCGGCGGTGATGGTTCGCCGCGGAGCCGCGGAGGGCCGCGGAGGGCCGCGGAGGATGGCAGCCACGTTCTCTCCCCAGCCACCCCACCACGATCAGGATTCCGGCAGGGGTGGAGGGGGGAAACCCGTGTCGTTCTCTGCGGCCCTCCGCGAATCCTCCGCGCCTCGGCGGTGAATCGCCCGAAGCGGAATCAGGCCGCGACGGACTCCGCGGTGCCGATGCGCTCCTCGGTCTGGGCCTTGCCCCGGAGCAGGGCGGCCTCGACCAGCGCGAGGAGGTCCTCGGGCTGGGCGGCGGAGGGGTGGGGGAAGGTCACGATGCCCGCCGAGAGGCGGGGCCGGTCCTCGACCGACACGTCGGCGAACTCGTGGCCGAGGATCTGGCCCCGCACCCGGGTCACGGAACGGCGCGCACCGTCGAGGTCGGTCTCCGGCAACACCAGGGCGAACTCGTCGCCGCCGTAGCGGCAGACAAAATCCGGGGCGCGCAGCTCGCGCTGGAGCACGGCGCCGAGCTCGGCGAGCACCCGGTCGCCGGCCTCGGCGCCGAGGCGGTCGTTGATCGTCCGGAGCTGGTCCACGTCCAGCAGCACCAGGCTGAAGCTGAGGGCATAACGGCGGGAGCGCTCGTACTCGTCCTTGAGGCGGCGGTCGAGCGCGTCGAGGCTGGCGCAGCCGGTGAGCGGGTCGAGCGCGGCGGCGGCGCCCTGACGGCGGTAGATCGAGGCGCGGCGTTCCTCCGACTCGAGGATGCGCGAGGCGGCACGGGTGAGCCGGACGGCGAAGTCCACCTGGTCGGCGGCGAGGGGGTGCTCGTCCCTCCGGGTGCGGAGCAGGAAGACGCCCGCCTTGCGGCCGTGGAGCGTCACGGGGACGGCCAGCACGCTGCGGACGTCCACCACCATCCGGCGCTCGGCCCAGAGGGCACGCTGCCGCTCGAAGAGCGGGTGACGCTGCACGTCGGCGACGAAGACCGCCTCCCCGGTGCGGAGCGCCTCCCCGATCTCGGGATAGCGCTCGAGGTCCACCCGCAGGTCGCGGAGCGTGGGGGACTCGTGCGTGGCGACGACCCGGCCCGCCAGCCCATCCTCGTCCACCCGGACGAAGCTGCAGTGGGCGACGGCGAGCGTCTCGCCCACGCGGCGCACCAGGGTCTGTACCACCTCGTCCGGCCGCAGTGCCGCCGAGAGGTCCTCCATGATGTCGAACATCACATCGTGGACCCGGGAGGCGTCACGCAGCGCCCCGACGTCCCCCTGACCGCGGAGCCGGGCTTCGATACGGGCGCAGAGCTCGACCAGGTCCACCGGTGCGGCGACGGCGTCGGCGCACCCCAGGCGGAGAGCGGCGCCCACCACCCCGGGCGCGGCCTCGGCCAGGAGGGCCACCACCGGCACCCCACGCCAGTGCGGGGGGTCGAGCGCGCGGAGCAGCGTGGCGAGGGAATCGTCCGCCCCGGCGGCGGTCACGAGGATGCACTCCGGCAGCGGGCCGTCGGGCGGACCGCCGGGAATCAGGTCCGCCTCGGTCACCTGGAAGCCGCCCCGGACCAGCGCGCGCTCGAGACCGTCCGGTCGGAGGGCCGGGTCACCCAGCAGCAGGACCCGCGGCCGCGCGAGCGCGCTCAATCCGCCGCCACTGCCCCGGAGGGAATCGTGCCGCGCACCCCGAAGCCGACCGGCCGCCTCATCGGCGCACACGTCTCGACCCAGGGCGGGGTCGAAACCGCGCCCGGGCGGGGCGTGGCGATCGGGGCCACCGCGCTCCAGGTCTTCACCAAGACCCCGAACCAGTGGCGCGATCCCGAGGTAACCCCGGCCAGGGCCGAGGCGTTCCGGAAGTCCTGGGCCGACAGTGGCATAGGAGTGGTGGTAGCGCACGATTCATACCTGATAAATCTCGCCTCACCGGACCCCGTTCTCAACCGACGCTCCGTGGCGGCCTTCGCCGGGGAACTGACCCGCTGCCACCTGCTGGGCATCCCCGCCGTTGTGTCGCACCCGGGCAACTACATGGACGACCGGGCGGCGGGTCTGCGCCGCAACGCCGCCGGCATCGCCGAGGCGATCCGGGCCGCGCCGGGGAAGGTCCGCATCCTGCTCGAGACGACCGCCGGCACGGGAACGGCGCTCGGGCGGACCTTCGAGGACCTGGCGGAGCTCCGCGGGCTCATCCCCACCGGCCTCCGAAGCCGGATCGGCTTCTGCGCCGACACCTGCCACCTCTACTCCGCCGGTTACGACCTGGTGGGCGACTACGAGGGGGTGTGGACGCAGTTCGAGCGCGTGCTCGGGCTGGAGCACCTCGGCTGCGTGCACCTCAATGACTCCAGGACGCCGTTCGGTTCGCGGCGGGACCGGCACGAGCTGATCGGTGCCGGGAGTCTCGGCCCGGCGCCATTCCGCCGGCTGATGCGGGACCCCCGATTCCGGCGGGTGCCCCTCCTGCTGGAGACCCCGAAGGGCGACGACGGGGTCACCAACGACCGCAAGGCGTTGAGAAAGCTCCGGGGGTGGGCCGGACGGGAGTGACGGGGAGAGGGGAGAGGGGAGAGGTCCTTCGACCTTCGCCCCCGGGGGGAGGCGGGGTCACGGGGGGCCGCGCTATCTTGATCGGATGCGACCCGTTGCAGCCGCCCTTCTCTTCCTTGCGGTCCCGGCCGGCCTCGCGGCCCAGGCCCGCTTCACCGCCCGCGCCGGCGCCACGTGGAGCTCGACCCTGGTCGAGGACGAGATCCGCGCCGACGCGCCCATCGAGCTGAGCGCGGGCATCGCGCCGACCCTGGTGCTCGGGGCGAGCCTTCCGCTCACCTCGACGAACCGGATCGGGGTGGAACTCGCGTTGGCGCGATCGGACGCCGAGGTGGACGAGGCCGGGGCCACCGCCACGCTGACCAGCCTCACCACCGCCACGATCACGGCCGGCCTCGAGGGCCGGATCCGCGACCCCCTGAGCTGGCGGGTGGCCTTCGGCGCCATCAAGTACCTTCCGGGCGAGGAGATCGGCGTCTTCCGCGAGGGGGGACCGTGGCGCTGGGTGGCCGGCGCCGGTCTCGACTGGAGCCGCCCACTCAACGAGCGGATGTCGCTCACGGCCGGGCTGCGCTACGACTATCACCGCTTCACCACCGACGCCCTTCGGGACCAGGGATTCGCCAACCCGGAGGCGCTGCATCGGGTGGCGCTGACGGTGGGGTTGGGGGGGCTGCCTTGAGTCGCGAGTCGCGAGCCGGGAGCGGGCGGGCGCGGCGGGCGGCTTGCTGGGCGCTGGGCGCCGGCGTGGTGCTGGTGACGGGCTGCACCGACGTGCAGGCGCCGCGGCGGGCGGAGCGGTACGAGTGGCGGCTCGAGGGCACCAGGAGCTTCCACTGGCCGCGCGAGGCGCTGCCGGTGCGGGTCTGGGTGGAGGACGCGGAGGGCTTCCCGGGGTACGCGGCGGCGGCCATCGAGGACTGGAAGTCGGCCGTCCTCTACGGCGAGCTCGACGCCCGGCTGGTGTCGGACTCCAGCCAGGCCGACGTGCTGGTGCGGAACGCGCTGCCGCCGGCCAGCCCGTCGTTCTCGGCGCGGCTGTTCCGCCGGGCGCCGGAATGCCAGGGCGCCACCGACCTCGACATCGACGTTGACGGCGGGCTGCTGCAGCTGCCGGTGCGGGTCTACGTCAACCAGCGGCTTGCGGGCGAGGGGCTGGCCGCCTGCTACCGGCTCACCCTCCGGCACGAGCTGGGCCACGCCTTCGGCATCTGGAACCACTCGCCCAGCGAGGCGGACGCGATGTACCGCGACCCGGTGCTGGACGGGCTCAGCGACGCCGACCGGCAGACGATGGAGTACCTCTATCACTTCCCGTCCGACGTCGCCCCGGCGCGCTGAGCCCCGGCGCGCGCGGGGCGCCGGGAGAGCCCGATGACCGACCGCCGCGCGCAGGACGCCCTGCGCTACCACGAGGAAGGCCGGCCGGGCAAGATCCAGGTCGTCCCCACCAAGCCCACCCGCAACCAGCGGGACCTCTCCCTCGCCTACACCCCCGGCGTCGCGGCGCCCTGCCTGGCCATCCAGGAGCGCCCGGACGATGCCTACCGCTACACCGCCCGGGGCAACCTCGTCGCGGTCGTCTCCAACGGGACGGCGGTGCTGGGGCTGGGCAACATCGGCCCGCTGGCGGGCAAGCCGGTGATGGAGGGCAAGGGGGTCCTGTTCAAGACCTTCGCCGACATCGACGTCTTCGACCTCGAGATCGACGCGCCGTCCGTGGACGACGTGGTGCGCTTCTGCGAGATGCTCGCGCCGACGGTGGGCGGCATCAACCTCGAGGACATCCGGTCGCCGGACTGCTTCCTGATCGAGGAACGGCTCAAGGCGCGGCTCGACATCCCGGTCTTCCACGACGACCAGCACGGCACGGCGATCATCAGCGGGGCGGCGCTGCTCAACGCCGCCGAGCTGGCCGGGAAGGCGCTCGACGGCCTGCGGGTGGTGTTCGTGGGCGCGGGCGCGGCGGCGATCAGCACGGCGGAGCACTACGTGCGCCTCGGGGTCCGGCGGGAGCGGATCACGCTGATCGACAAGGACGGCGTCGTGTGGGCCGGCCGCGGGCCGCTCGACCCCTACAAGGCACGGTTCGCCGACGGCGTGGCGGCGCGCACCCGGGAGGAGGCGTTCGACGGGGCGGACGTGTGCGTGGGCCTCTCGGCGGCGGGGGCGATCACCGGCGACCAGGTGCGGCGGATGGCCCCGCGGCCGATCGTGCTGGCGCTGGCGAACCCGGTGCCGGAGATCATGCCGGACGAGGTCCGTGCGGTGCGGTCGGACGCGCTCATCGCCACCGGCCGGAGCGACTTCCCCAACCAGGTCAACAACGTCCTCGGCTTCCCCTTCATCTTCCGCGGCGCGCTCGACGTGCGGGCCACCGCGATCAACGAGGAGATGAAGATGGCGGCCACGCGCGCGCTCGCCGCGCTCGCGCGGGAGGACGTGCCCACCACGGTGCTCCGCGCCTACGCGATGGACCGGCTCCGGTTCGGGCCGGATTACCTGATCCCCAAGCCCTTCGACGCGCGGGTGCTGCTCTGGGTGGCGCCGGCGGTGGCGTGGGCGGCGATCGCGAGCGGGGCGGCGCGCGAGGTGGTGGACGTGGAGGAGTACCGGGCGCGGCTGGACAGCCGGCTGAGCCGGGGCCGCGCGGTGATGCGGATGTTCAGCAACCGCGCCGCGGAGGACCCGCAGCGCGTGGCGCTCACCGACGCGGAGGATCCGCGGGTCCTCCGTGCCGCGCGGATCCTGGCGGACGAGGGGACGGCGGTGCCGGTGCTGATCGGGGACCGGGAGGAGATCGCGGCAACGGCGACGGCGCACGACCTGTCGCTCGAGGGGCTGGCGCAGGTGGACCCGGCGACGTCGCCGGCACGCGCCGCGTACGCCGAGATGCTGTGGCGGCGCCGGCAGCGCCGCGGGGTCACGCTGGCGGAGGCGCGCCGCCGGATGCTGGAGCCGGTGTACTTCGGCTCGATGATGGTGGCGCACGGCGACGCCGACGCCATGGTGGCGGGGGAGAACCAGCACTACCCCGACGCGATGGGACCGGTGCTCCGCGCGGTGGGCGCGCAGCGGGGGAGCGCGGTGGCGGGGATCTACATGGTGGTGCTGCAGTCGGACACCATCTTCTTCGCCGACTGCACGGTGAACATCGACCCCGACGCCGACCGGCTGGCGGAGGTCGCGGTCGCCACCGCCCGGTTCGTCGCCCGGCTGGGCATCGAGCCGCGGGTGGCGATGCTGTCGTTCTCCAACTTCGGTTCCGCGCCCCACCCCCAGTCGGAGAAGGTCGCGGCCGCGGTGCGCCGGCTCCACGCCACCGAACCGACCCTGGCGGTGGACGGGGAGATGCAGGCCGACACCGCGGTGGTGGAGGGCATCCTGACCCGGACCTACCCGTTCAACCGGTTGCATGGGGCCGCCAACGTGCTGATCTTTCCCAACCTGACCGCCGCCAACGCGAGCTACAAGCTGCTGCACCGGCTCGGCGGGGCGGAGGCCATCGGCCCCATCCTCGTGGGGATGGCGGCGCCGATCCACGTGCTGCAGCGCGGCACCGACGTGGACGACATCGTGACGATGGCGGCGATCGCCGCGGTGGACGCCCAGGACCGCCGCCGGGCGCCGACCGAACCGTGACCCCGACCGCGCCACCGGGCGCTTGCGATCGATGAAGACCATCCCGGCCTCCGCCGCCACGCTCGCCGCCCACGGCATCACCGCGCCGCGGGTGCATGCCAACCTCCGCTACACCGAGCTCTACGAGCACGCCCTCCGCCGGGAGGAGGGGCACCTCTCCTCGAAGGGGGCGCTGGTGGTGCTCACCACCCCGCACACCGGCCGCTCCCCCAACGACAAGTTCGTGGTGGACGAGCCCGGGTCGCGCGCGCGGATCTGGTGGGAGCGGAACGCCCCGCTCGAGCCGGCGGCGTACGACCGGCTCCTCGCCGCGGTGCGCGCGCACCTCGACGCGCAACCCGACGTGTTCGTGCAGGACCTCTTCGGCGGCGCCGACGACCGCCACCGCCTCCCGGTCCGGTTCATCACGCCGAACGCGTGGCACGCGCTCTTCGTCCGCAACATGTTCATCCGGCCGGGCCTCGCGGAACTCGCCGGCTTCGAGCCCGGCTTCACGGTGTACCACGCGCCCGAGCTGCAGGCCGACCCGGCCGTGCACGGCACCCGGAGCGGCACGTTCATCGTGCTCAACTTCGCGAGCCGCACGGTGCTGATCGGCGGGACCCGGTACGCCGGCGAGATGAAGAAGTCCATCTTCACCGTGCTCAACTACCTGCTGCCGCTCCGCGGCGTGCTCCCGATGCACTGCTCCGCCAACGTCGGTCCGGCGGGCGACACCGCGATCTTCTTCGGCCTCTCGGGGACGGGCAAGACCACCCTCTCCGCCGATCCCGCCCGGCGGCTGGTGGGCGACGACGAGCACGGCTGGGCCGACCAGGGCGTGTTCAACTTCGAGGGCGGCTGCTACGCCAAGGTGATCCGGCTCTCCCCCGAGGGCGAGCCGGAGATCTACGCCGCCACCCAGACGTTCGGGACGGTGCTGGAGAACTGCGTGCTCGACCCGCAGACCCGGACGATCGAGTTCGATTCCGACCGGATCACCGAGAACACCCGCGCCAGCTACCCGATCGACTTCATCCCGAACCACGAGCCGAGCGGGTGCGCCGGCCACCCGCAGAACGTGGTCTTCCTCACGGCGGACGCGTTCGGGGTGCTGCCGCCGATCGCGCGGCTCACGGCCGAGCAGGCCATGTACCACTTCCTCTCGGGCTACACCGCGAAGGTGGCGGGCACCGAGCGGGGGGTGACCGAGCCGTCGGCCACCTTCTCGGCGTGCTTCGGGGCTCCCTTCCTCCCACTGCATCCCGGGGAGTACGCCCGGATGCTGGGCGAGCGGATCGCGCGGTTCGGGTCGAAGGTGTGGCTGGTGAACACGGGATGGACCGGCGGGCCCTACGGCACCGGCCACCGGATGAAGCTCGGGTTCACCCGGGCGATGGTGGCCGCGGCGCTCTCCGGGGCGCTGGACCACGCGCACTACGTCCGGGACCCGGTGTTCGGGCTCGAGGTGCCGACCAAGGTGCCGGGCGTGCCGTCGGACATCCTGGCGCCCCGCGTCACCTGGCCCGACCCGGCGGCGTACGACGCGCAGGCGGCGAAGCTCGCCGGGATGTTCCGGGCCAACTTCGAGAAGTACGCCGCGGGAGTGGACGAGACGATCCGGGCCGCCGGGCCGCGCTAGGCCCCGCTTTCACCGCGGAGGCGCGGAGGGCCGCGGAGGACGGTGTCACCGCAGAGGCGCAGAGAGCGCAGAGGAACAGCCGACCTCGCTGCCCCGGTCGCATCAGGGTGTTGTTTCCCCGCCCCACCCCGACCTTGATCCCGGGGCGGGGCGGGGAAACAACACCCTGATGCGCAACCCCGCCCGGCGGCAGTCCTCTGCGCTCTCGGCGCCTCTGCGGTGACGCCCCCTCCGCAGTCCTCCGCGGCCCTCCGCGCCTCCGCGGTGAATCCCCCCGACCAGGAGCCAGGATGAGCCGAGGCGTCCCGGAGTTCGAGATCATCCGCGACCCGCTCTGGGACAACATCCGGCTCGACCGGCCGACGATGGCGGTGGTGGACACCCGGGCCGTGCAGCGGCTCCGTTACGTCCGCCAGCTGGGCCACGCCTTCCTGGTCTACCCCGGCGCCACCCACACCCGCTTCGAGCACGCCCTCGGCGCGTACCACCTGGCCCGCCGGGCGGTGCAGTCGCTCGCCGAGCGGGGGGAACTGGCGCGGGTGACGGAGGAGGACCGCACCGCCGTGGTGCTCGCCGCCCTGCTGCACGACATCGGCCACTATCCCTTCTCCCACGGCCTCGAGGAGGCCGGCTTCCTGCACCACGAGCGGCTGGGCGTCGAGCGGCTGGGCGGGGAGGAGCTGGCCGCGCGGCTGGGAGCCTGGGAGATCCCCGGTCTCACGGGCCGGATCGGCGGGCTGATCACGGGCGAGGCGGACCACCCGCTGGCCGGGCTCATCTCCGGCTCGCTCGACCTCGACAAGATCGACTACCTGAGCCGGGACGCCCGGATGTGCGGGGTGCCCTACGGACAGGTGGACGTGGACCGGCTCCTCGCGTCCCTCACCCTGGTCGAGTCCGGCCGCGGGGTGGAAGTCGGCGTGCACGAGAAGGGCGTGAGCGCGCTCGAGTCGCTCCTCTTCGCCAAGTACCAGATGTACCGCAACGTCTACTGGCACCACGCGGTCCGCTCGGCCACCTGCATGTTCAAGCGCGCGGTACGCGACGCGGTGGCGGCGGGAGCGGTGACGCCGGCCTGGGTGGCCGCCGCCACCGACGGGGCGCTGGTGGAGCGACTGCTGGGGACGGACGCCGAGGGGCTGGCGGCGCGGGTCCATGCGCGCCGGCTGCACAAGCGCGCCCTCGACCTGCCGGCGAGCGACGTGCCGGCGGACGCCCAGCCCTGGGTGGAGGGGGACGCGGAGCTGCTGGCGCTGGCGGAGGACGCAGTGGCGAGGGAGGCGGGCCTCGAGCCAGGCGACCTGCTGCTCGACTACCCGGTGCGCGCCTCGATGCTGGGCGTGGACCTGCCGCTCCGCACCCGCGGCGGCGCCGTGGAGCGGCTCACCGACGAGGGCCGCGCGGGCCAGCTCGGGCTGCCGCGCATCGCGCGGGAGCTGTACCAGAGCGCCCGGCGGCTCCGGGTGTTCGTGGCGCGCGCCCCGGATCGCACGCTCGAGGGCGTCCTGGCACTGGTGACCCTCCCGGCGGCGGAGGTCCGGCGGCGGCTGGCGGCGGGCGAGCCGCTGCTCGGGTCGTAGACGTTCACCGCGGAGACGCGGAGGGCCGCGGAGCAGGACGGGGCGAGTAGCGAGCAGCGAATGGCGATCAGCGATCAGCGAACAGCGTACAGCAACCACCCGCCCCGCCCCCCCTGAGGCCGGGCTCCAATCGAGGGCTCTGCCTGATGACCTCGGAGACGGCGTTCCGCCTCGTCAACCTCGCGGTGGTGCCGGTCTGGCTGCTGATGATGCTGCAGCCGCGGTGGTCCATCACGCAACGGATGGTGCGCTGGGCCCCGGTGCCGATGATCCTGAGCGGGCTCTATACCCTGCTCGTGGTGGCCCATCTCGACCACACCCCGGGGAGTTACAACTCGCTGCTCGAGGTCCGGCAGATGCTGTTCCACAAGCCGGTGCTGCTGGCGGCGTGGACCCATTTCCTGGCGCTCGACCTCTTCCTCGGGGGCTGGATGTTCGAGGAGGCGCAGCGGCTCCACGTGCCGCACGTCCAACTCGCGCTCTGCCTCTTCCTCACGTTCCTGCTCGGACCCACCGGGGTCGGCCTCTTCCTCCTCCTCCGGCTCCGCCACCGGAAGGCCTCGGCGGAATCGGTGCGGTTCGGGCTGGGGGTGGGGCACGGGGATGGGTAGGCGGGACGGTCGGGCGGAGGGACGGTCCGACTGCCCGACTGTCCGACCGTCCGTTCAGTACCTCAGGAAGAACTTCAACACCCAGTCCTTCCACCCGCCCCGCGGGAAGGGCGGGGTGACCAGGCGGGTGGGATTCCAGCGCGGCTGGACGAAGACGGACTTGCGGTGCGAGAAGGTGAAGAATCCCTCGGGCCCGTGGTACGAGCCCATCCCGCTCTCCCCCACCCCGCCGAAGCGCATCTTCTCCTGCACGAAGTGCCACAGCACGTCGTTCGCCACCAGCTGGCCCGAGGTGGTCCGCCGCTCCAGCTCCTTCCGCCCGGCGGCTCCGCCGAACCAGTGGAGCGTGAGGGGGCGCGGGCGCGCGTTCACGAACGCGATCGCCTGGTCCAGGGTGTCGTACTCCAGGATCGGCAGGATCGGGCCGAAGATCTCCTCGCCCATCATCGCCAGGTCGGGCGAGGCGCCGGGCAGGAGCACGGGGGGCAGCACCCGACGCACCGGGTCGGGCCTCTCCCCCGGGTGGGTCTCCACCAGGGTGGCTCCCCGATCCCGCGCGTCGGCCAGCAGCCCCTCGAGCCGCGCGAACTGCCGGTCGGTGATGATGGCGGTGTAGTCGGGGTTGCCGGCCACGGCCGGGTAGTGCCGCCGTGCGTGGTGCGCCACCCGGTCGGCGAATCGGCCCGCGAGGCCCCGGGGCACCAGGGCGTAATCCACCGCCACGCACGACTGGCCGGCGTTGAAGAGCTTGGAGAACGCGACCCGCTCCGCGGCGCGGTCCAGGTTGGCGTCCGCCCCGACGATGCCGGGCGACTTCCCCCCGAGCTCGAGGGTGAGCGGCACCAGGTGGTCCGCCGACGCGCGCACGATGTGCCGCGCCACGGCGCCGCCGCCGGTGAAGAAGAGGTGGTCGAGCGGGAGCCGGGAGAAGGCTTCGCCGGCGTCGGCGCCGCCCTCGACCACCGCCACCCGTTCCGGCGGGAAGACCTCCGCGAGGAGGTCGCGGATGGCGGCCCCGGTGACGGGGGCATGCTCGCTCACCTTGATGAGCACCCGGTTGCCCGCGGCGAGGGCGGCCGCGGCCGGCATCAGCGCAAGCATCACCGGATAGTTCCAGGTCGAGATCACCCCCACCACGCCGAGCGGCTGGGGCACCACCTGGATGCTCGCGAAGGGCGAGTGGAGCGACGCGGGGCGCCACTCGGGCGCCATCAGCCGGCGGAGGTTGCGGCGGAAGTAGCGGATGTAGCCGAGGGTCGGGACGATCTCGCCCCCGATGGTCTTGAACCAGGCGCGGCTGCCGAAGTCGGACTCGACGGCGAGGTAGAGCCGCTTCCGCCAGGCGAAGACGGCGTCCTCGAGCGTGCGGAGGTGGGCCAGGCGCTCGCGGCGTGACGGCGGCCCGTCCCGCAGGAAGGCGGCGCGCTGGCGGTCGAGGAGTTCGTGCAGGGAGCCGGTGGCCATCGCCCGAAAGATAGCCGGGCCGGCCGGGCGTCAGTCGAGGGACTCGATCCGGACCACGATGGCGGTGATGTTGTCGAGGCCGCCGCGGTAGTTCGCCTCCGCGACCATCCGGTCCACCCACGCCTCGGGGCCGCCGTCGGACTGCAGGATGCGCACGAGCTGGTCGTCCTCCAGCATCCCGGTGAGCCCGTCGGAGGCGAGGAGGAGGATGTCGCCCGCGCGGAGCGAGCCGAAGTAGATGTCGGGCAGGACGTCGCTGCCGGCGCCCACGCAGCGGGTGATGACGTTGCTGTAGGGATGGACCCGGGCCTGGTCCGGGGTGAGGAGCCCCGCGTCCACCTGCTCCTGCACGTAGGAGTGGTCCTTCGTGACCTGGAGGAACTCGCCGTCGCGGAGGATGTAGGCCCGGCTGTCGCCCACCTGGCCGATCAGGTACCGTCCCCGCATCAGCACCAGCACGGTGGCCGTGGTGCCCATCCCGCGCTTGTCGTGCTCGGACAGCGTGCGCTCGTAGATGGACTCGTTGGCCGACACGATGGCCCGCTGGACCCGGCGCGCCGCCTCCTCGTCCTCCACCCCGCGGAGCGCGCCGATCTCCCGCGCGATGATGCGGGTGGCCATCTCGCTCGCCACCTCCCCGGCGGCGTGTCCCCCCATCCCGTCCGCCACCACGAAGATCCCGCGATCGGACAGCATCAGGTAGCTGTCCTCGTTTCCCGACCGGACGACCCCGACATCCGTCCGCGCCGCACAGGAGAAGTGCACGGGTTCAGCCGAGCAGGAGGACGGCAGCCGCGGCGATGGCCGCGAGGACCAGCACCCAGACCACCCAGCGGCCCGAGGACGGCGGGACCGGGGGCTGGATGGAGGGACGGGGGGCGGGACGACGGGGGGACGGGGCGACGGGCGGAGCGGCCGGCTCGGCGGAAACCGGCGGCACCATCTCGGTGGTGGGCCGCCGGGTCGTCGTGGGAACGGCGTCGGCGGGGTCGAAGAGGACCTTCACCTCCCCGAACCGGAGGGACGCGCCGGCCGTGAGCACCGCCTCGTCGGTGACCCGCTCGTCGTCCACGAAGGTGCCGTTGGTGGAGCCCTGGTCACTGATGATCCAGAACCCCTCGCGCCGCTGCAGCTTCGCGTGGACGGTGCTCACGCTGGGGTCGGGGAGGACGAGGTCGTTGTAGTCCGCCCGCCCGACGTTCACCACCAGCGACCGGATGGGGACGCGCTCCCCCTTCCGCTCCCCGTTCCGCACCAGGAGGCCACCGAGCGGCTTCGGCCGGGGCAAGGCGGGCAGGAGCCCCGGGAGCGGAGTCACCGGGATCCCCATCAGCGTGTCGTTGAGCTGCATCGCCGCGCCCCGGGGCGGGGTGATCGGGCCGGCGGCGGAGAAGCGGAACTCCTCGCGGCCCACGCGGATCACGTCGCCCCGCGCGAGCATGAGCGATTCCGGCACCCGGCGGCCGTTCACGAAGGTCCCGTTGGCGCCGCGGTCCACCAGGCGGTACCCGTCGGGGCCGGGCACGATCTCGCAGTGGATCCGGGACACGTCCTCGTCGCCCAGCACCACGTCGGCACCGGCATCCCGCCCGACCACCAGCGGGGCGGCGCCGATCCGGTACTCACGGCCATCGGTCAGGGAGACGAGGCGGCCGCCGGCGACCCCGGCCCGGGTGCCGGTGGCGTCGGGGACCGCGCGCAGGCGCTCCACGTCCGCCGTGATCCGGGTGGCGCCGGCCCGCTCGGCCTGGACCACCCGCAGCTCGTGGGACCCGACGAAGATCTTGTCGCCGTGGAAGACGGGGGTCGGTTCCGCGGCGAGGCGGACCCCGTTGAGCGTGGCCACGGCGCCCGACTCGGGACGGACGACGACCGCGCCACCGGGTTCGGGCGTGAGCAGGAGGTGCCGCGGAAGGATGTCGCCCCCCTCCAGCACGACGTCACACCCCGGGCCGGCGCCGATGCTCAACGGCCGGTCAAGGGAGTGCCGCTCGGTGGCGTGCTCGAGCTGGAGCATCAGGGTCTGATCCGATCGCCGGGTGGGGGGAGGCAAAACCTACCGGCTGGCGGGAGGAGGGGCAAGCGAGGACGTCTCAGGCGGCATCCGGAGCCGCCACGCCCGCGAACTGGAGGCGCACCAGCCGCCGGTAGAGGCCGTCCCGGGCCAGGAGGTCGGCATGCCGCCCCCGCTCCCGGATCTGGCCGTGGTGGAGGACCAGGATCTCGTCGGCGTCCACGATGGTGCTGAGCCGGTGGGCCACGACCAGGCTGGTCCGGCCGTGCATCAGCTCGCGGACCGCCGTCTGGATGCGGGCCTCGGCCTCCGCGTCCACCGAGCTGGTGGCCTCGTCGAGCACCAGGATGGCCGGGTCCCGGGCCAGTGCGCGGGCGAAGGAGAGGAGCTGCCGCTCCCCCACGCTCAGCGACCGCCCCCGTTCGCCGAGGACGTGGCCATAGCCGGCGGGAAGGCGGCTGATGAACCGGTCCGCCCCGGTTCGCCGGGCCGCCTCGACGGCGGTGGGATGCCCGCCGGGGGCATCGAGGAGGATGTTCCGCTCGACGTCGCCGGCGAAGAGGAAGAGGTCCTGCTGGACGTAGCCGATCGCGCCCCGGAGGTCGGAGAGCGCCAGGTCCCGGATGTCCTCCCCGTCGAGGGTGATCCGCCCCTGCTGCGGCTCGTAGAACCGGAGCAGGAGGCTGATGATCGTGGTCTTCCCCGCCCCGGTGTGGCCCACCAGTGCGAGCGTCCGCCCGGGGCTCGCGGTGAAGCTCACGTCCTGGAGCACCCAGGGGCCGTCCGCGCGATACCGGAACCAGACGCCCTCGAAGCGGACCTCGCCCCGGACCGGGCGGGGCAGCGGCACCGGGGCGGCGGGCTCGGCCACCTCCACCGGCGTGTCGAGCAGGGCGAAGATCCGCTCGGAGGAGGCCATCGCGCTCTGCACCAGGTTGAACTTCTCCGACAGGTCCTGGAGCGGCTGGAAGAAGCGCCGGGTCAGCTGGATGAAGGCCGCGAGCACGCCCACGGTGAGGGTGCCGCCGAGCGACCGGAGCCCGCCGTACCAGAGGAGCGAGGCAAGGGCGACCGCCGTCAGCACCTCGATGATGGGGAGGAAGACGGCGTAGATCGTGATGGAGCGGAGGTGGGCCCGGAGGTGGTCGCGGTTCACCACGTCGAACTGCGCCGCGACCGCTTCCTCCCGCCCGAAGAGCTGCACCACCCGCATCCCCGAGAGGTGCTCCTGGGTGAAGCTGTTGAGCCGCGCGAGGCGGGCGCGGATCTCGCGGAAGGCGTCGCGCACCCGGCGGCGGAAGAGCACCGCCACCAGCCAGACCAGCGGGATCACGGCGAACGCCACCAGCGCCAGCCGCCAGTCCATCAGCAGCATTGCCGCCATGATCGCGCCGAGGGCGAAGAGGTCGCCGAAGACGGCGATGAGCCCGCTGCTGAAGAGCTCGTTCAGGGTCTCGACGTCGGAGGTGACGCGGGTGATGAGCCGGCCCACCGGGTGGCGGTCGAAGTACGGGATGCTGAGCCGCTGCAGGTGGTCGAACAACCCGGTCCGGAGGTCGTGCATCACCCGCTGGCCGACCCGGGTGGTCAGGACGGTCTGGGCATACCCCTGCACGAAATCCACCAGGAGTGCGAGGACGAACGCGCCCGTGAGGAGGAGGAGGAGGCGCCCGTCGCGTCGCGGGATCGCGACGTCCAGGGCCTGCTGGGTGAGCCAGGGGCCGACGAGGGCCAGGAGGCCGCCGGCCACCAGGAGCGCCAGGGCGGCCACCACCGCGGCCCGCTGGGGCCGCACGTAGCGCACCAGCCGGCGGAGCAGCGCCGCGTCGTAGGGCCGGCCGAGGGCGTCCTCGGGCTGCTCGGTCACGCCGCGTCCGCCTCCGCGTGGGGCCCGACCGCCCCGCCGCCGGTGTCCATCGCCTTGAGCCCCCGCCGCACCCAGGCGTAGAAGATCGCGCCGCCCACCCCGAGGGTCATCCAGCTCAGGACGAGGCGCCACATCATCGTGTACAGCGGCGTGAGCTCGCGGGGCACGTAGATGGACATCACCGCGGCCGACAGCACCTCCGCCACGCCCGACCCGCCCGGCGTCGGGGCGAAGAAGTAGAGCAGGAAGGTGATCATCGTCTGGAGCAGGAGCACGTCCACGAAGTGGGCCTCGATGCCCACGGCGCGGAGCGCGACGTAGCCCGCCAGCAGCTTGTTGCCGTGGGAGGGCCCCGAGATGAGCGTCGCGAGGAGCACGGCGAGCCAGCCGCGCGGCGAGTTGAACGCCGCGACGCTCCGGTGGGCGTCGTCCAGCCCCGCCTGGACCGCCTCGAGCCGGTGGACGAAGCGGGGGCTCCGGCGCATCGCCCAGCCGCTCAGGCGGTGCAGCAGCCGGTGGAAGAGGCGGGGGAAGGCGATGACCGCCACCAGCAGCACGCCGATGCCCACGAAGAGCCAGAGGCTGCCGAGGAAGAGGTCGTAGAGGGAGAGGCCGAGGACGTTGCCCCGGTCGCCCAGCGAGCGGCCGGCCCCGGCGAAGATGGCGACCGGACCGGCGAGGGCGAAGAAGCAGACCGTGGCGATGAAGGTGATGAGCGTGGCGGTGAACGCCGCGGGCACCGGCACCCCGTACCGCTTCATCGTGTAGATCATCATCGGCGCGGCGCCCGACTGGGCCGGCGTCACGTACGCGCCCCACGCGCCCATCCCGCCGGCGACGAACAGCGGCCGGAGCGGGACACCGGGGATCAGGTGGCGCAACACCACCCAGAGCCGGAGCCCGCCGCCGAACCAGTCGAGCGACGCCACGCCGACGCCGACGAGCACCCAGCCCCACCGGATGCGGCCGATGGAGGCCCAGAAGGCGCCGAGGTTGTTCCCGTACCAGAGGATGCCGGCAAAGGTGAGGAGGGAGACGAGGACGAAGGCCTCGAACCCCCGGAGCACCATCCGCGGCGTGAGCAGGTTGGCCATGCGGCCGGAAACGTACGGCCGCGGGGCGGTCCCGCGGTAGCCCGGCTACATTTCCGCATGCCCCACGGGGTCATCCGCATCGTCAACGCCCGCCAGCACAAC
Organism: uncultured Gemmatimonadales bacterium; assembly: GCA_963717315.1. Lineage (GTDB taxonomy): Bacteria > Gemmatimonadota > Gemmatimonadetes > Gemmatimonadales > GWC2-71-9 > JAICEH01. The sequence continues at coordinate 5,996 of CAVQWA010000011.1, read as the reverse complement.
CTGCAGGGCATCTCGGTGGACCTCCCGCGCCGCGCGCTGGTGGTGATCACCGGTCCCTCCGGGTCGGGCAAGAGCTCGCTGGCCTTCGACACCCTCTACGCCGAGGGCCAGCGCCGCTACGTCGAGTCGCTCTCGACCTACGCGAAGCAGTTCCTCGACCGGATGCCGAAGCCGCTGGTGGACCGGCTCGAGGGGGTGTCGCCGGCCATCGCGATCGAGCAGCGGAACCCGGCGGTGTCGAGCCGCTCGACGGTGGGGACGGCCACCGAGGTGTCCGACTACCTCCGGCTCCTCTGGGCCCGGGTGGGGACGCCGTTCTGCCGGAAGTGCGGCGCGCCGGTGCGGCGCGACACGCCGGACGCCGCGGCCGACGCGGCCATGGCCGACGGGCCCGGCCGGCTGCAGGTGGCCTTCCCCCTTCCCTCCTCCGTGCGCGCCGACCACCGGCTGATCGTGGACAATCTCTCGGCGCTCGGCTTCGTGCGGGTGCTGGCCGACGGGGAGCCGCTGCACCTCGGCGAACTGCCGCCGGAGGCCGACCTCGCACGGGCGACGGAGCTGCTGGTGGTGGTGGACCGGCTGGCCGTGGACGCCGCGGCCCGGGACGGGGCCCGGGGCCGGCTGGTGGAGTCGCTCGCCACCGCCTTCGCGGAGGGCGAGGGGGTGGCGATCGTGGCGCGGGAGGACGGGGCCCGGCGGCGCTTCACCGAGTTCCCCGCGTGCAGCGCCTGCGACACGCCCACCCTGCCCCTCACGCCGTCGCTCTTCTCCTTCAACAATCCGCGCGGCGCCTGCCACGGGTGCAACGGCTTCGGCGCGGTGCTCGAGTACGACGAGTCGCTGGTGGTGCCGGACCCGGAGCGGTCGCTCCGCGGCGGGGCGATCGACCCGTGGACCAAGCCGCGCTACGAGGCGCGGCGGAAGCTCGTGCTCAAGGCCGCCGAGCAGCTTGGCGCGGATCCCGACCTCCCGTGGCGCCGGCTCAGGCCGCAGCACCGGCGCGAGCTGCTGCACGGCAAGGTGGGCCGCTACCAGGGGATCTTCCCGTTCCTCCGCGGCCTCGAGGAGAAGCGCTACAAGCAGTACGTCCGCGTCTTCCTCCGGCAGTACCAGCTGGCGAAGACCTGCCCCGCGTGCGGCGGCACGCGGCTCAACGAGCACGCGCTGGCGGTGCGCGTGGGCGGGGAGACGATCGCGCGCGCCGCCGCGATGACGGTGGCGGAGCTCGCGGCCTGGCTCCAGGCGATCGACCTCACGCCCGGCCAGCGGAAGGTGGCGGAGCTGGTGCTCGCCGAGGCGGGGGGACGGCTCGCGTTCCTGCTCGACGTCGGCCTCGGCTACCTCAGCCTCGACCGGCAGGCGCGCACCCTCTCGGGCGGGGAGGCGCAGCGGATCTCCCTCGCCAACGCGCTCGGCGCCCGCCTGGTGGACGCGCTCTACGTGCTCGACGAGCCCTCCATCGGGCTCCACCCGCGCGACACCGGCCGGCTGCTGGGCGTCCTCCGCCGGCTCCGCGACCACGGCAACACGGTGGTGGTGGTGGAGCACGACCCGGCGACGATCGCGGCGGCCGACTGGATGCTGGAGCTGGGCCCCGGCGCCGGAGAGCACGGCGGACGGGTGGTGCATGCCGGCCCGCTCGCGGAGGCCGCCGACTCGCTCACCGGCAAGTACCTGCGCGGGGAGCGGCGGATCGCGGTGCCGAGCCACCGGCGGGAGGCGGGCCCGCGCTGGCTCCGGGTCCGGGGCGCCCGGCTGCACAACCTGCTGGATGCCGACGTGGACATCCCCCTCGGCACGCTCACGGCGGTGACGGGGGTGTCCGGCTCGGGGAAGAGCACGCTGGTGCAGGACGTGCTCTACCGCCAGCTCGAGGCGCGGCTCCACGGCGGCCACAGCGCCAAGACCCACCTGGGCGAGGAAGTGGGCGAGGTGGGTTCGCTGGAGGGGTGGGAACGGCTGCAGGACGTGGTGCTGGTGGACCAGTCGCCCATCGGGCGCTCGCCGCGCTCGAACCCGGTGACCTACGTGAAGGGGTTCGACGACATCCGCGAGCTGTTCGCCAGCCAGCCGCTGGCCCGGGCCCGCGGCTGGACGGCGAGCACCTTCTCCTTCAACCTGCCGGGCGGGCGGTGCGAGACCTGCGAGGGCGCCGGGGCCGTCCAGGTGGAAATGGTGTTCCTGGCCGACGTGTTCGTGCCCTGCGAGAGCTGCGGCGGCACCCGGTACCGGCCCGAGGTGCTGGACGTGAAGGTCGGGGGGAAGACCATCGCGGACGTGCTGCAGCTCACCGTGGACGAGGCGGCGGCCCGGTTCCATCACCAGCCGAGGCTGGGGGCGGCGCTGCACCAGCTCCGCCAGGTGGGGCTGGGGTACCTCCGGCTGGGCCAGCCGGCGACGACGCTCTCGGGCGGCGAGGCGCAGCGGCTCAAGATCGCCCGCGAGCTCATCCAGGCGGGCCGGAAGGCCGGCTCGAAGCTCTACATCCTCGACGAGCCCACGACGGGGCTCCATCTCGAGGACGTCCGGGTGCTGCTGCAGGTGCTCGACCGCCTGGTCGAGAACGGGCACACGGTGCTGGTGATCGAGCACCACCTCGACCTCATCAAGCGGGCGGACTGGGTGATCGACCTCGGGCCCGAGGCCGGCGCGGCCGGCGGGCGGGTCGTGGTGCAGGGGACGCCGGAGGAGGTGGCGGCGTGCGGGGCGTCGGTGACGGGGAGGTACCTGGGGGAGGTGCTCGAGAGGGAGAGGGGAGAGGGAGAGGGACGCAGGGCCGCGGTGTGAGGGGAGGACGGCCGGCTGAGGCCGGGCCTAGTGCTCCCCTCTCCCCTCTCCCCTCTCCCCCATCACGGCCGTCCGCAATTCCTCCCACACTCCCTCCACGTGCCGCTCCTCGGTGAGCCGCCCGCCGAGGGCGACGCGGATGACCTGGCGGCCCCCGAGGATGGTGCCGGTGAGGTGATGGCGCCCGGCGGCGTTGACGGCGGCGAGCGCCCGGCGGTTGAGCGCGTCGGCCGCCGTGTCATCCATTCCCTCGGGCTGGAAGCGGAGGCAGACGAGGCCCAGGTCCGCCGGCGCCACGACCCGCCACCCCGGTTCGGCCGCCGCCTGTGCCGCGAGGCGCCTCGCCTGCCCGACGGCCTTCCGCACGTGCGCACGGATCCCCTCCGCCCCGTAGCTCCGCAGGACGAACCAGAGCTTGAGGGCGCGGAACCGCCGGCCGAGCGGGATGCCCCAGTCGCGGAAGTTGGCAACCTCGGCGTCGTGCGCGCCGCGGAGATAGGCGGGGGCGGTGCCGAAGATGGTGGTCAGGTGGCGCACGTCCCGCACGAAGCAGGCGGAGCAGTCGAAATTGACCAGCATCCACTTGTGCGGGTTGAACACCAGGCTGTCGGCGTGCGCGCATCCGTCGAGCACCCAGCGGAACTCGGGACAGACTGCCGCCGTGCCGGCATAGGCGGCGTCCACGTGCAGCCAGGCCCGGTGACCGGCGCAGAGTTCCGCCACCCGGGCCACCGGGTCCACCGCGGCCGAGTTCGTCGTGCCGGCGGTGGCGACGACGCATGCGGGAATGAGCCCGGCCGCGCGATCGGCGTCCATCATCCGGGCGAGTTCGTCGGCCCGGAGCGCGAAGCGGCCGTCCACCGGCACGCGGCGGAGGCGCTCCTCCCCGAAGCCGGCGAGCCGGGCCGCCTTGGGCACGGACGAATGCGCCTCCACCGACGCGTACGCCACCAGCCGTGCGGCGTCCGCGGCCGCCGCCCCCTCCCGGCCGAACGCGCCGCCAGTGGCTCGCTCGCGCGCGGAGATGAGTGCGACGAGCGTGGAGGTGCTCGCGGTCTCCTGGATGACGCCGGCGAAGCCGTCCGGGAGCCCGACGAGCCGCCGGAGCCAGTCGAGGGTGACCTGCTCGAGCTCGGTCGCGGCTGGTGCGGTCTGCCACGACATCACGTTGGTGGCGAGGACGGCGGCCACCATCTCGCCCAGCACCGCGGGCGGGCTCGCATTGCCGGGGAAGTACGCCATCCATCCGGGGTGCTGCCAGTGCGTCATCCCGGGCATCACCAGCGCCTCGAAGTCGCGCCAGATGGCGTCGAAGGACTCGGCCGCCTCGGGCGCCTCCGCGGGGAGCGCGCGGCGGAGGTCGCCCGGCAGCACGGCGGGCGTCACGCGGCGCGCCTCGATCGTCTCGAGGTAGTCCGCCATCCAGTCGGCGAGGGCGTGGGCGTGGGTGCGGAAGGAGGAGGGAGTCACGAGTCAGCAGTCCCGAGTCGCGAGTCGCGAGTCATTGCGGGTGGGCCACTCGGCTGGCGGGGTGCCGCGGCCGCGGAGCGTGGTCAGGCTGTCGAGCACGCAGTGGATGGTGGCCGGGAATGCCGCGCCGCTCGTGTCGTCCCGGCACGGCTCGGGCGAGTTGGAGAGCGAGAGACCCAGCCCCCCGGCCCGCAGGTCCCGGCGGCGGCCGGTCTCGAGCACCTCCGGCTGGGCGGCCCGGCGGCCCGGCGCCCGTGCGGGCCGCCGCCGCGAGCAGGGGCGAACGCATCGATCGCGGCAAGGCTGGGCCCTCCGTCCGGATAGATTGCGCCACGGCATGAGCACGCTCTCCTTCGACCTCTTCGACTCACCCGCCGGCCGATTCGGCCTCGCCTGGGGCCCGAACGGCCTGGCGGCGGTGGCCCTCCCGGGCGCCGGCGCCCGATCCCCCGAGGCGACGTTTCGCCAGCTCGTCCCGGACGGCCGGCCCGGCCGGCCGCCGCGGTGGGTGCGCACCGTGGCGTCCCGGGTGGGCCGCCACCTCGGTGGGCGTCCGCTCGAGTACCCGGACGTGGCCCTCGATCTCGAACGGGTGCCGCCCTTCCACGGCCAGGTCTACCGGGCCCTCCGCGAGGTGGTCCCGGGCACCGTGGTAAGCTACGCATGGCTGGCGCGGAGGGCGAAGCGGCCGGGCGCCGCACGGGCAGTGGGCCAGGCGATGGCGGTGAATCCCTGGCCCATCGTGGTACCGTGCCACCGGGTGCTCGCCGCGGGTGGAAGGCCCGGCGGCTACACCGGCGCCGGCGGCCTGCACACGAAGCGGCGGCTCCTCGCGGGCGAAGGCGTGCGGCTCGACGCCGCCGTTCCCGGCGGCGGCTATCGGACCACCGACCTCGCCTTCGACCCGCGCGAGGCGCTCGTGGCACTGGCCCGCGACCCGGTGGCGCGCGGGATGATCCGCCGGGGCGGGCCCTACACGCCCAACCTCTCCCCGGCCCAGAGTCCGTACGAGGCGCTCGCCGAGTCGATCGTGTACCAGCAGCTCTCCGGCCGTCGCGCGGGGCGACGGTGATGGAATCGTGCGCGACGAGTGAGTCGTTCTCGCCGCGGAGTTGGATGGATCGTCCCGGTGTCACACCGATCACCTCGTAGACGAGATCACTGGTGCGGCCCGCGAACCGGGAGGTGTTCGCATACCGGGTGCCCACGCCACCGTCACCGCTGATCCGCGTGGTGCGGATCGACCCGGGATCCCACTGCTCGCTGGTGGTGAAGTCCGCGAGGTAGGCGAACACGGCATCGGGTGCGGCCGTGGTGGTCACCTCCCGTTGCATCTCGATCATCTGCGCTCCTCCTTGATGCGCTCCCCGGCGTCATCGTCGGAACTGTCGAAGGTCTTGCCGCGTTCCTCGGCCGCCTCATTGCCGGAGAACACCCCTGCCTCGTGGGGTTTGGCGGCTGCCGGTACGAACTCGCGGCGGGGCTGGGCCGTCGTCGGGATCTGGGCAGATTCGAAGCGCCAGCGCGGCAGGGCGCCGGTCTGGCTGTTCTGCAGCCAGACCACCATGCCCTCCCTGACATAGCACTGCAGGTCCCACAGAGCGGGGGCGTTCGGTGCGCTCACCAGCAGCCGCACCCGCACCGTCCCGCCGACTGCCTCGACGACCTGCAGCAGGCCGGTCCGTCCGTCCCACAGCTCGCTGCCCGCCAGCAGCCGGTCCAGTTCCTCACGCATGGCG
>CAVQWA010000010.1:0-13402 GCA_963717315.1 uncultured Gemmatimonadales bacterium | reverse complement strand
GCGCCCGTTCCTCCGGCTGGCGCCGGGGTTCGCCCTCACGGGCCGGGTCGAGTACGTGCGCCGGGGCGAGGACACGGCGGAGTACGACGGGACGCCGCTCCCCGGGGTGGAAGCGGCGGTGGTCACCGAGGGCAGCGCCGGGAACCTGCTGCTGCTCGGGGGCGGCCTCAGCTTTTCCGCCCCGACGGCGCAGGCCCGGCGGATGGGCACCCCGGCCGACGCATTCGTCGAGGTGGTGAAGGTGGCGCGGTCGGGCGAGGGCCGCGTGACGGCGTGGCTCTCGGTGAACGCGGGGGTCCGCATCCGTTTCCGCGCCTGGGGCGCGCCAGCCAGTCCCTGAGGGAGGCCCGATGACCGACGCACCTTCGCCCGGCTGGCGGCTGGCCGGATTCCTCGGGGTCGCCCGCGCGCCGTTCCTCGCGCTGCCGTTCACCCTCGTGGCCAGCGGCGCGGCGGCGCAGGCCTGGGCGGGCACCTTTTCCTGGCCGCGCACCCTGCTGGCGCTCGTCGGCCTCGTCGCGATGCACGTGGCGGTGAACGCGCTCAACGAGGCGAGCGACTTCGAGTCGGGCATCGACCTGGTGACGGCGCGGACGCCGTTCAGCGGCGGGAGCGGCGCCATCCCGGGGCAGCTCATCACCACCCGGGGTGCCCGGCGGATCGGTTGGGGGGCGGTGCTCGTCGGCGTGGCGGTCGGCTGCTGGTTCCTCGCCAACGACGGGCGAGCACTCGCTCCGATCCTTCTCGCCGGGCTGGTGCTGGTGACCGGTTACTCGACGGGATTCGCGCGCGTGGGGCTGGGCGAGCTGGCGGCGGGACTCGGGCTCGGGTTCCTGCCGGTGCTCGGCGCCGCGATCGCGCAGGGGACGCCGGCCTCCGACGCGGCGTGGGCAGCGGCGTTCCCGGCCTTCTTCCTGACCTTCAACCTTCTCCTCCTCAACGAATTTCCCGATGAGGTGGCGGACCGCGCCGGCCGGCGGAGGAACCTGGTGCTGCAGCTCGGCCGGCGCCCGGCGGCGCGCCTCTACCTCCTGGCGGCGCTCGCGGTGCCCGCCTCGATCCTCTTCGGCGTGGCCCTGGGCGCGATGCCCCGCGCGTGCCTGCTCGGCCTCCTCCCTTCGCTGCTCCTGGCGGGGCCGGCGCGCTGGGCGCTCGCCGCACCCGAGAAGCCGGTGCCGGCGAGAGCGCTCGCGAGCAACGTCCTCTGGAACCTGGGGACCAACGCGCTGCTGGCGGTGGGGTTCGTGCTGGGGTAGTCCGTATTCGCCGCGGCGGGGATCAGGGAGCGGAGTCGGGCGGGGGCGGGGCGCCGATCTCGCCGACCAGCGGAAGCAGGTCCATCCGGGTCTGCGTGACCATCCGCCGGATCTCCTGGCCGTTCCGTTGCACGAACGTCACGTCCGCCTTGTTCTCCCCGGGCGGGATCGCCCGGATCCGGCCCTCCTCCAGGGCATAGCTGGTGACCAGCGCGCGGAAGAGCGCCGTGTTCACCAGCATGTACTGCGTGGTGGTGAGCCCCGCCCGGCCGATGGCGTCGCGGAGCGGCGGGGTGGCGTCGAGGCGCGCCAGGAGGGACTCCGGCGGCTCCCCCGGCCGGCTCTGCATCACCCGGGCGAGCGCGGGATCGCCCGCGCCGGCGGTGGCGAGGTTCCGGATGGCCTGGTCCCACATCCGGAGCCGCTCCATCGTGAGGATCCCCGCGGGCGCGGCGGCATCGGCGGGCGCGGCGGCATCCGCGGGTGCTCGCGCTGCGTCACCCGCCGTGCGGAACGCGTCGCGGCAGCCGGCGAGGGCCATCACCGCGAGCGCCGCGGCGACGGTCGGACGGATGGTCATCCGGTCCTCGCTCGCCGAGCGGACCGGGCGGCCGGCCCGGCCGCGCCAAGCATCTCGGCCGCGTGCCGGCGCGCGGCGGCGCCCTCGGCATCGCCCAGCATCCGGGCGAGCTCGCCCACGCGGTCCTCCCCGTGCGCCTCGGTGACGTCCGAGGCGGCGAGGCCGGCCCGGGGCCGCTTGCTCACGACGAGGTGGCGGTCGGCGCGCGCGGCGATCTGCGGCAGGTGCGTGATCACCACCACCTGGCGGCGTCCGGCCACGCCGGCCAGCGCGCTCGCCACCTGCGAGGCGACCTCCCCGCCGATGCCCTGATCCACCTCGTCGAAGACCACCGTGGGCAGGTCGTCCTGCCGAGCGAGGACCACCCGGAGGGCGAGCATCAGGCGGGAGAGTTCACCGCCCGACGCGGCGCGCGCCACCGGCCGCGCGTCCATCCCGGCGTTGAGCCGGGCGGTGAAGGCCACCGCCTCGGCGCCCTGCGGGCCGGGCGCGGCGAGCGGCTCGAGCTCCACCCCGAACTCCGCGCCGGCGAGGCCGAGGCCGGGGAGCAACCGGGTGACCGCGGCGGCGAGGCGGCCGGCGCCCTCGCGGCGGCGCGCGGTGAGCGCCGCAGCGGCGGCGGCCAGCGCGGCCTCGGCGGCGTGGCGGCGTGCAGCGAGGGCCCGGAGGTCCACGTCGGCGGTGTCGAGCACGTCGAGTTCGGCGGCCGCGAGGCGTCGGGTCTCGAGCACCGCCTCGAGGGTGGCGCCGTGCTTCCGCATCAGCCGCTCGAGCACGTCCCGGCGGCGTTCCACCTCGGCCAGCCGGGCGGGATCGGACTGGAGCCCGTCGGCGTAGTCCGCGGCGGCGCGGGCGAGCTCGTCGAGGTTCGCATAGGCCGCATCGAGCAGCTCCCGCCACCCCGCCACCCCGGGATCGATCCGCTCGAGCGCCGAGAGCGCCCGGTCGGCGGCGCCCAGGGCCGAACGGGCGTCCCCGGCGCCGCCGTCGATGGCGTCCGACACCGTCCGTGCGTGCCCCCGGAGTGCCTCCGCCTGGCCGAGACGGCGAGCCTCCGTGGCGAGGCGCTCCTCCTCGCCCGGCTGCAGTCTCGCCCCGTCGATCTCCTGCACCACGTGGCGGAGCCAGTCCGCCCTCCGGCGCACCTCGTCACGCCGCGCGGCGAGCCCGGCCTCCTCGGCCGAGAGGGCGTTCGCCGCGGCGCGGGCTTCGAACGCCGCCTGCCGCTCCGCCGCGGCGTCCGACCAGGCGTCGAGGATGTCGCGCTGGGTGTCGGCGCGGAGGAGGGAGAGGGCATCGTGCTGGCCGTGGAGGTCGAGGAGGCGTTCGCCGAGGCCCGCGAGCACCGCGACGGTGGTCGGGCTGCCGTTGACCCAGGCCCGGCTCCGTCCCTCGGCCGAGACTTCCCGCCGGATGACCAGCCGGTCGTCGTCCGCGTCCACGCCGAGCGACGCGGCCCGGGCGCGCACCACCGGCGGGACCGCCTCGAACGCCCCCTCCACCACCGCCCGCGCGGCCCCGGGGCGCACCGCGGCGCTGTCGGCCCGCCCGCCGAGAAGCAGGGCGAGCGCGTCCACCACGAGCGACTTGCCGGCGCCGGTCTCCCCGGTGAGCACCGTGAGCCCGGGGCCGAGGCGGAGCGCGACGTCGGCGATGGTCGCGAGGTCGCGGACGCGGAGCTCGGTGATCACGCGCCGCCCAGGCGGTCGGAGAGATCGCCCCAGTGGAGCTTGCGCCGCAGCCGGGAGAAGAAGCCCTCCTGCCCGATCCGGACGAGGAGCACCATCTCGGCCGCGCGCCGCACCTCCACCCGCGCCCCGGGCTCGAGGTGGGTGGCCACCTGTCCGTCCACCGAGACCAGCAGGTCGCCGTCGTGCGGCCCGATCGGCATCACCGAGACGGTCCAGTGGGCCGGCACCACCACGGGGCGGACGGCGAGGGTGTGGGCGCAGATCGGCGTGACCACGAGGGCCTGCACGCCCGGCACGACGATCGGGCCGCCGGCGCTGAGCGAGTAGGCGGTGGAGCCGGTGGGGGTGGCGATGCAGAGCCCGTCGGCGCTGTATGGCCCGATCGGCTCGCCCTCGAGCTCCACCTCGAGCCGCACCACGCGCGCCACGCCGGCCTTGTGGATGACCACGTCGTTGAGCGCGGTGGCGAGCTCCCGAGCCTGGCCGTCGGGACCGAAGATGGAGGTCTCGAGCGCCTGGCGCCGGTCCAGGGTGTACTGCCCCGAGACCAGCGCCTCGAGGGCGGCGCCCAGGGTGGCCGGCGACGCGGTGGTGAGGAATCCCACCCGCCCGAGGTTGATGCCGAGGATCGGGATGCCGCGCACGGCGGGCAGGCGGGCGGCGCGGAGGAGGGTGCCGTCGCCGCCGAGCGAGAGCAGCGCGTCGAGCGGATGGGCGTCGAGCGGCGGGACGGCATGGCCGAAGCCGGGGGCGAGGTCGGGCTCGGCGGCCAGCTCGATGCCCAGCCCGGGCGCACGGGCCGCGAGCTCCCGGAGGAGGGGAGCCAGCCCCGGGTAGCGCACGTTGCCGACGACGCCGACCCTCATCGGGGCTCGAGACTCTCCTCGCGATGCAGCGCCAGGATGCGGCGGGTGATTCCGCCGGGAGTGAGCCCGAACCACTCCAGCTGTTCCGCGCGCGGGGCCTGCTCGACGATCCGGTCGGGCACGCCGAGCGCCACCACCCGCACGTCGGGATGCGTCGTCTGCATCCGCTCCGCCAGCGAGGCGCCGAAGCCGTTGACGACCGTGCCCTCCTCGATGGTGACCAGGACCGGGTGGTCCCGCACCAGCGCCTCCAGCATCGCCTCGTCCATCGGCTTGAGGAACCGCGCGTTCACCACGGTGCACTCGACGCCCTCGGCGGCGAGCTGCTCCGCCGCGGCGAGCGCGGGCACCACCATCGTCCCCACCGCGAGCACCGCCACTCCCTGCCCCTCGCGGAGCCGCTCCCACGTGCCGTACGGCACCGCGGGCGTCTCGGCGGGCGGCCGGGGGTCGGCGGGCACCTTGTCCCGCGGGTAGCGGGTGGCGAACGGGCCGTCGTGGGCGAGCGCCGTGCGCAGGAGGCCGGTCAGCTCGTCGGCGTCCCTGGGTGCGGTCACGGTCATCCCCGGCACGGCCAGCATGTAGGCGATGTCGTAGAGCCCCATGTGGGTCTGGCCGTCCTCGCCCACCAGCCCCGCGCGGTCCATCGCGAAGACCACCGGCAGGCGCTGCACCGCCACGTCGTGGATGACGTTGTCGTAGGCCCGCTGGAGGAAGGTGCTGTAGATGGCGACGATCGGGCGGATGCCCGCGGAGGCCAGGCCGGCGGCGAAGGTGACCGCGTGCCCCTCGGCGATCCCCACGTCGAAGAACCGCTCCGGCCAGCGCTTCTCGAAGATGTTCGTGCCGCTGCCGGCCGGCATGGCGGCGGTGATGGCCGCGAGCTCCGGGTGCTCGGCGGCGAGCGCGGTGATGGCGTCGCCGAAGACCTGGGTCCAGGTGGGCGGGCCGCTCGACTTCTTGCGCGGCTCGCCGGTGACCGGGTCGTAGGCCGCGAGGCCGTGCCACTTCTCCCGGTTGGACTCCGCCAGCGCGAAGCCCTTGCCCTTCTCGGTGAGCACGTGGACCACGCGCGGCCCCGACATCCCGCGCACCTGGTGCAGCGTGTCGAGCAGCTTGCGCAGGTCGTGGCCGTCCACCGGGCCGAAGTACCGGAAGCCGAGCTCCTCGAAGAACATCCCGGGGCTGAAGAGGTTCTTCGCGCTTTCCTCGAGGTTCTTCGCGAACTCGACCACCCCAGGGCCGAACATGTCGCCGAGCCGGAGGGTGGCGCCCTTCACGGTCTCGCGCAGGCGCTGCGCCGCGGGATTGGCCACCATGGCGCCGAGCGCCTTGCTGATGGCGCCGACATTCGGGGAGATGGACATCCCGTTGTCGTTGACGATGATGATGACGTCGCGGCCGGAGTGCCCCGCGTTGTTCATCCCCTCGTACGACAGCCCGCAGGTCAGGGCCCCGTCCCCCACGACCGCCACGACCTTGTGGTGCTCGCCGAGGAGGTCGCGCGCGGTGGCCATGCCGAGCGCGGCGGAAACGGCGGTGGCCGCGTGGCCGGCGCCGAACTGGTCGTGCTCGCTCTCGCTCCGCTTGAGGAAACCGGAGATGCCGCCGGTCTGGCGGAGGCTGTCGAACCGGGCGTTCCGGCCGGTGAGCAGCTTCCAGGCGTAGGCCTGGTGGCCCACGTCCCAGACGACCCGATCCCGCGGCGACTCGAACTCGTAGAGCAGCGCGATGGCCAGCTCCACGCAGCCGAGGCTGGCCCCGATGTGGCCGCCGGTGACGGAGCAGGCGTCGATCAGGCGCTCACGCACCTCGCAGGCGACCTCGGGGAGGTCCTCGCGGCGCAGGCGCTTGAGGTCGTCGGGGCCTTCGATCTGGTCCAGGAAGGGCATGGGTCGGCTCAGCTGGTTCGCCCTACAATGTACCCCGCGAGGGAGCGCAGTGCATCTGCCTCGATGCCGCCCTGCCGCAGGTGCCCGATGGCGCTTTCGGCGAGCCGGGCAGCCTCCGCGGCGGCGCCCTCGACGCCGAGCAGCGCGACGTAGGTGGACTTGGCGAGCTCCGCGTCGCGGCCGGCGGTCTTCCCGAGCTCCGCGCTGGTGCCGGTGGCGTCGAGGACGTCGTCGGCCACCTGGAAGGCGACGCCGATGTCGGCGCCGTAGCGCCGGAGTGCCGCCAGCGGCTCCGCCGGCGCGCCCGCGGCGAGCCCGCCGAGCACGCAGGCCGCCTCGATCACCGCCCCGGTCTTGCCCCGGTGGATGGCGCCGAGCTGATCCAGCGTGCTGGGCCGGCCCTCGGCCTCGAGGTCGAGCCACTGGCCGCCCACCATGCCCTCGATCCCGCCGGCGGTGAAGAGCTCGGCGGCGAGGGCTCCGGTGGCCGCCGCGTCCAGGCCGAGTTCGGCCGCGCCCTCGGCCAGGGCCAGTGCGGCCACCGGCACCAGCAGGTATCCCGCCCGGGTGGCGGTGCGGACGTCGAAGGCGCGGTGCGCAGTGGGGCGCCCCCGCCGCAGGTCGTCGTCGTCCATGCAGGGGAGGTCGTCGTGCACCAGCGAGTAGGCGTGGACCGTCTCGACCGCGGCCATGACGCCGCCGACGCCGGGCGCCCGCCCGCCCGCGGCGCGGTAGCTCGCCAGCACCAGCGCGGCGCGCACCCGCTTGCCCGGGGTGAGCAGCGCGTAGGCGAGCGCCTCGCCCTCGGGCCCGGGGCGCCAGGCACGGGCGCGGCGGGCCAGCTCGGTGAGCCGCGCCTCGCACTCCTGCCGCGCCTCGGCGAGCAGGGTGCCGGCGGAGGCCGCGTCAGCCGTCGAGGTCGGCGAGCCGAAGGGTCCCGTCGGCATCCTCCAGCACCTTCCTGACGGTGGCTTCGGCGGCGGTGAGGCGCTCGCGGGCGGCGCGCAGCCGGGCGACGCCTTCCTCGAAGAGCGCCAGCGCGGGGTCGAGGTCGAGGTCGCTCGACTCGAGCTGGCGCACGATCTCCTCCAGCCGGCGCAGGTCGTCGGCGAGCGAGGGCGGAGTCTGGTCGGTCATCGGTCGGGGGCCTCGGTGCGGGCGGCCACCTCCCCATCCGCGACGCGGAGGTGGAAGGGCAGGCCCGGAGTGAACTGGGCGGCGCGGCGGAGCACCCGGCCGTCGGGGCCGCGCGCCACGGCGTAGCCGCGCTCGAGGACGCGGAGCGGGCTCAGCGCGTCGAGCGACGCGCCCAGCCGCTCCGCCTGCCGTTCCCACCCCTCCAGTCGGCGCCGGATGGCGGCAGGGAGCCGGTCCGCCACCGGCTCGAGCCGGCCGCGCCAGCCGTCCAGCCGGCGCAGCAGCCCCGCTTCCAGCCGGTCGGCGCTCCGGGCGAGGCGCTCGCGCGCCAGCCGGGTCCGGCCCCCGAGGGCGCTGGCCAGCCGGGCGGCGAGCTGCCCGGCACGGTGCGCCAGCGCCTCGCCGTCGGGCACCAGCAACTCGGCCGCGGCCGAGGGCGTCGCGGCGCGCACGTCAGCCACGAGGTCGGTGAGTGAAACGTCGGTCTCGTGCCCCACGGCGCTCACCGTGGGCACGCGGAGGGCGGCGAGCGCGCGGCAGACCGCCTCGTCATTGAACGCGGCCAGGTCCTCCCTCGCCCCTCCCCCCCGCCCCACGATGCAGGCGTCCACCTCGAGGCGATTCACGACGGCGAGTGCCCGCGCCAGCTCCCCCGGCGCCTCGGCCCCCTGCACCCGGCTCCCTACCACCAGCAGCTCGGTGGACGGCCAGCGGCGGCGCGTGACGGTGATGATGTCGCGGAGCGCGGCGCCATCGAGGCTGGTCACCACGGCGATGCGCCGGGCGAAGGCGGGCAGCGGCCGCTTCCGCGCGGGATCGAGCAGGCCGTCGGCCTCGAGCCGCCGGCGCACCCGCTCGAACTCGAGGGCGGCGAGGCCCACGCCCTCGGTGGCGAGCAGCTCGGTGACGGTGAGCCGGAACTCGCCCCGCTCCTCCCAGACCGTCGGGCGCGCGTGGACGAAGACCTCCGTGCCCGGGGCCGGCGGCGTGCCCACCCGCAGGGCGTCCCGCTTCCACATCACGCAGCGCACCTGCGCCGCGGGATCGCGGAGGGTGAAGTACCAGTGGCCCGACTGGTAGCTCTTGAGCTCCTGGACCTCGCCCTTCACCCACGCCGGCGGCAGGCTCGCCTCGATGGCGCCCCGCGCCGCGCGGGTGACCTCCGCGACCGTCAGCGCCCGGTCCACGCCCCGTGCACTCCCGCCTCGAGGGTGGCGGCCTGCAGGGTGTTCCGGAGCAGCATGGCGATGGTCATCGGCCCGACGCCACCCGGCACCGGGGTGAGCCAACCGGCCACCTCCTTCACCTCGTCGAAGCGCACGTCACCCGAGATGCGGTACCCCCTGGGCGAGCCGGCGTCCGGCACCCGGGTGGTGCCGACGTCGATCACCGCGGCGCCGGGCTTGACCATCTCGGCGCCGACCAGCATCGGCTTGCCGATGGCGACGATCAGGATGTCGGCCTGCCGGGCCATCGCGCCCAGGTCGGCGGTGCGGGAGTGGCAGGTGGTGACGGTGGCGTTGCCGCCGGGGCCGTCCTGGATCAGGAGGCTCGCCATCGGGCGGCCCACGATGGTGGAGCGGCCCACCACCACGGCGTGCGCGCCCCGGGTCTCGATCCCGGTGCGGAGCAGCATCTGCTGCACGCCGTAGGGCGTGGCGGGCCGGAAGCCGGTGGGGTCGCCGAGCACCACCTTGCCCACGTTCACGGGGTGGAAGCCGTCCACGTCCTTGCGGGGGTCCACCCGGAGGAGGACCCGCTCGGTGTTGATGTGCTTCGGCAGCGGCAGCTGCACCAGGAGGCCGTGAAGGGTCGGGTCGGCGTTGATCCGGTCGATCAGCGCCAGGAGCTCGTCCTCGGGGGTCGCCTCGGGCAGGATGTGGGTGACGGAATGCATTCCCGCCTCCTCGCACGCCTTCCCCTTCATCCGGACGTAGACGTGGCTGGCCGGGTCGTCGCCCAGAAGCACCACCGCCAGCCCGGGAATGAGCCCGTGCCGCCCGAGGGCCTGGACCTCCTCCGCCACCTCGGCGCGGATCGTGGCGCCGATGGCCTTGCCGTCGATCAGGCGGGCGCTCATCGCGCGATCCCCACGGCGCGGGTCTCGCGGATGACCACGACCTTGATCTGGCCGGGGTACTGCAGCTCGCCCTCGATGCGCCGGGCGATGAGCTCGGAGAGCTCCGTCGCCCGGCCGTCGTCCACCCGCTCCGGGGTCACGATCACGCGGACCTCCCGTCCCGCCTGGATGACGCTGGCCTTCTCCACCCCCTCGAACCCATTGGCGATCTCCTCCAGCTTGGTCAGCCGCTTGACGTAGGTCTCGAACGCCTCGCGACGGGCCCCGGGACGCGACCCGCTGATGCCGTCGGCGGCCTGGACCAGCACGGACTCGGTGCTCTCGTGGGGCACGTCGCCGTGATGGGCGTGGATGCAGTTGATGACGAGCGGGGCCTCGCCGTACTTGCGGGCCACCTCCACGCCGAGCTCGACGTGGGTGCCCTCGGTGTCGTGGGTGAGCACCTTGCCGACGTCGTGCAGCAGCGCGCCCCGCTTCGCCAGCTGGACGTCCACGCCCAGCTCCGCCGCCATGATGCCGGCGAGCCAGGCGACCTCCTTGGAATGATCGAGGATGTTCTGGCCGTAGCTGGTGCGGTAGCGCATGCGCCCGACGAGCCGCACCAGCTCGGGGTGCAGTCCGTGGATGCCGGTCTCGTAGGCCGCGCGCTCGCCCAGCTCGACCAGCTCCTTGTCGAGCTCGCCGCGGACCTTCTGCACCAGTTCCTCGATCCGGCCGGGATGGATCCGCCCGTCGGTGATGAGCGCCTCGAGGGCCCGCCGCGCCACCTCCCGGCGGATCGGGTCGAAGCAGGAGACCACGACGGTGTCGGGCGTGTCGTCGATGATGACGTCCACGCCGGTGGCGGTCTCGAACGCGCGGATGTTCCGGCCCTCGCGCCCGATGATCCGCCCCTTCATGTCGTCGCTGGGGAGCGCCACGGCGGCCACCGTGGACTCGGCGGTCGTCTCGGGGGCGATCCGCTGGATGGCGATGCTGACGATGCGGCGCGCCTCCCGCTCGGCATCGCGGCGCGCCTGCTCCTTGATGTCGCGGGCCAGCGCCGCGGCGGCGCTCCGGGCCTCGTCCTCCACCCGCTGCACCAGTTCCTTCCGGGCATCCTCCGCCGAGAGGCCGGCCACGCGCTCGAGTTCCCGGCGCCGCTGGCCCACCAGCCACTCCGCCTCGGCGTGCAGCTCCGCCACCGATTTCTCGTGGGCGGCGACCCGGGCCTCCTGCTCCTCCAGCCGCCGGGCACGGCCCTCGAGATCCCCGGCCCTGCGGTCGTGGGCCCGGTCCTGCTCCTCCGCCCGCCGCTCGCGCCGCTCCCACTCCTCGCGCCGGCGCTGGTGCTCCTGGTCCAGCGCCTCGCGGAGCCGGAGTGATTCCTCCCGCGCGGCCACCGCCGCCTCGGCGCGTGCCGCCTCGGCCACGCGCTTCGCCTCCTCCGCCGTGCGCGTCGCCTCCTGCGCCAGGTCCTCCGCCTCGCGGCGGGCGCGCGCAAGGAGGTCGCCCGCCGCGAGGCGGCGGCGGTTCGAGACGACGACGACTCCGAGAAGCACGGCGCAAGCGCCGGCGAGAAGCCCCCCGACAGCGGGGAGCAGGAAGGACTCTGGCATATCTATCTCCAGCGCGGCGCCGGGGCCGCGCGTGCGGTCAGTCCGCGGCCTTGCCCTGACGCCCGCGGCCCCGCCGGGCGGGGGGAAGGCATCGCGCCACGACCTCGGCGAGCGCCTCGACGCGCCGCGCCGCGTCGGCGTCCCCCCGACGGGCCCGGAAGAGCTCGTCGGCCACCGCCAATCCGGCCAGGATGGCGGCCTTGTGCGGCTCCAGCGACGGAGCGGCGCTCCGCACCCGCCGGAGCGAGGCGTCGTAGTACGCCGCCACCTCGCGAGTGTACTCCGGGGGCAGCTCGGAGCGGACGGTGTACTCCTCCCCGCCGATCAGCACCTTGACCGCGTGACGCTCGGTCACGCGGCGCCCTCCGCCGGCTCGCGCTCGACCAGGGCGAGGCGCTGGGCGATGGCGGTGACGCGCCCGCGCGCCGCCTCGATCCGGGCGGCGAGTTCGCGGTTCTCCCGCTCCAGCTCCGCCACGCGGGCCCGCGCCTGCGCCAGCTCGGGGCCCGACGCCGCCCCGCCCCGGGCCCGGATCTCCTGCAGTCCGGTCTCGGCGGCAAGGCACCGGCGGCGCCACCCGGCGAGCTCCTCGGTCAGGGCGACGACGAGCCGCTCGAGCTCGGCGAGCGCGGCGAGGTCAGGTCGCTCGTAGGCTGACACCCGGGACCTCCTCCCTGACGGCAGCGAGGCACCGCTCGAGCGCCGCCTCGATCTCGGTGTCGCGCAACGTGCGGCCGGCGGCCCGGAAGCGGAGCCGGAACGCCACGCTGCGCGCCCCGGCGGGCAGGCCCGTGCCGCGGTACTCGTCCACGATCTCGATGGCCTCGAGGAGCCGCCCCGCCCCGCGCCGGAGGCCCGCGGCGACCTGCGCCGAGAGGACCCCTTCCGGGAGGACGAGGGCGAGGTCGCGCTCGGCCGCCGGAGTTTCGGGAAGAGGCTGGTAGGACACCGGCCCGCGCGGAGCCGGATCGATGGCGACCTCGAAGCCGAACAGGGGCGCCGCCCAGGGGGGCCGATCGGCCGCGACGGGGCCGGCCCATCCGGCCGTCGCCCCGTCGGGCCGCACCGCCACCCACCGGTCCGGCGCCCTGGAGTCAACTTGCACGGTGGCCCCTGGTTGCGCCAGAGCGACCGCCGCCTCGAAGAACCCGCGCACGTCCCACAGGTCGAAGTCGGGCGCGCGCCCGGATGCGGTCCAGTGCGCCGGTTCGCGCGCCCCGGTGACCACCCCCGCCACGCGACGCTCCTCGACGGGCCGGTCGCCCTCGCCCGGGGCGAACGCCGTCCCCAGCTCGAAGAGGCGGACGTCGCGCACGTGCGCGGCCCAGTTGCGCTCCACCGCCCCGGCCAGGCCGGCGACCAGGTCCGCCCGCAGGGCCTCGTGGTCGGCGGAGAGCGGGTTGACCACGCGGACCTCGCCCGCCGACGCCGGGACCAGCGGCAGCACGCGCGCCTCCCGGAGGCCCTGCGCCGCGAGGCCGTCCCGGATCCGGTCGTCGGCCACCTCGCGCGGGTCGTCCCGGCGGGCGCCGACGCGGAAGGGCCGGAGCTCGTCGGGAAGCGCCCCGAAGCCGTGGAGGCGCGCCACCTCCTCGACCAGGTCGATCTCCGCGCGGAGGTCCGGCCGCCATCCGGGCACGTCCACCGCCATCCGGCCGTCGTCGGGCTTCGAGACCACGGTGCATCCGAGGTGGACGAGGTACTGCTCGATCCGGGGCCACGGCACCTCGACGCCCAGCACCTGGGCCACCCGTACCGGGCGGAGGAAGATCCGCGGCGGGAAGGACGGCTGGGGCCAGAGGTCCACGATCTCGCCGCGCAGCTCGCCCCCGCCGGTGGCGAGGATGATCTCGGCACAGCGGCGCACGGCCTCGCCGCCGTTCATCAGGTCCACGCCCCGCTCGAACCGGTAGCTCGCCTCGGTCGAGAGGCCGAGCGCACGCCGGGTGGCGCGGATCCGGGCGGGGAGCCACCAGGCGCACTCGAGGAAGAGGTCGGTGGTGGCCTCGGAGACCTCGCTGTCCTTCCCGCCCATCACGCCGCCCACCGCCTGGGCGCCGCCGGCGTCGGCCACGACCGCCATCGCGGGGTCGAGCGCCCGGCGCTGGCCGTCGAGCGTCACCAGCGCCTCGCCGCTCGCGGGCGCGCCGCACCACCACCGCGGGCCCGCGGAGCCGCGCCAGGTCGAAGGCGTGCATCGGGCGGTTGAGCTCGAGCATCACCCAGTTCGTGGCGTCCACCACGTTGTTGATGCTGCGCTGCCCCACCGCCTCAAGCCGGCGCCGAGAACCAGCGATAGACC
>CAVQWA010000009.1:0-65628 GCA_963717315.1 uncultured Gemmatimonadales bacterium | reverse complement strand
CCGGACGGCGGCCTCTTCCGGGCGGCCGAGCCGCTCCAGTGCCTCCGCCATCCGCCAGCGCTCCCTTGGTCCCGACACGAAGAGCGGTGCGAGCGCGTCGATGTACCACGTGCGGGCGTCGGCGGCGGCGGCGGCCGCGGGCGGGCGATCTTCTGCTCCTTGTCGAGCAGCATCTCCTCCCACTGCGCCAGCCAGCCGGGCAGCCGCCCGATGGCGAAGAGGACCGTGAAGTAGTCGGTCGGGTATCCCATCGCCTGGTAGATCAGGCCGGAATAGAAGTCCACGTTGGGGTAGAGTTTCCGGCCGATGAAGTACTCGTCCTCCAGCGCGATGCGCTCCAGCTCCAGCGCGATCTCGAGCTTCGGGTTCATCCCGGTCTGCTGGAACACCTCGTCCGCCGTCTGCTTGATCAGCTTGGCCCGGGGGTCGTACGACTTGTACACCCGGTGGCCGAAGCCCATCAGGCGGCCCTCGCCCTTCTTCACCCGCTCGATGAAGCCGGGGATGTTCCGCTTCTCCCCGATCTCGTCGAGCATCCGGAGCACCGCCTCGTTGGCGCCGCCGTGGAGCGGCCCGTAGAGCGCCGCGATGCCGGCGGAGACCGCCGAGAACGGGTCCACGTGCGACGAGCCCACGGCGCGCACCGCCGAGGTGGAGCAGTTCTGTTCGTGGTCGGCGTGGAGGATGAGGAGGATCTCCAGCGCCCGCTGCAGCACCGGATTGTCGTTGAACTGCTCCCCGATGCGGAACGTCATGTTCACGAAGTTCGCGATGTAGCCCAGGTCGTTGCGGGGGAACTCGTAGGGCAGGCCGCGGGCCTGGCGGAAGATGAACGCGGCGATGGTGGGGAGCTTGGCCACGAGGCGGACCCGCTGGGTGTAGCGGTTGGCCGGGTCCTGGATGTCCTTGGCATCGGGGTAGAAGGTCGAGAGCGCGCCCACCGCCCCGAGCAGCATCCCCATGGGATGCGCGTCGTAGCGGTAGCCCTCGAGGAACTTGATGATGTTCTTGTGGACGTAGGTGTGGTAGGTGATGTCGTGCACCCACGTGTCCAGCTGCTCCTGGGTGGGAAGCTCCCCCTCCCCCAGCAGGTACGCCACCTCGAGGAAGCTCGCCTGCTCGGCCAGCTGCTCGATCGGGTACCCCCGGTAGCGGAGGATGCCGCGGTCGCCGTCGATGTAGGTGATGGCGCTCCGGCACGCGGCGGTGTTCATGAACGCCGGGTCGTAGGCCATGAGGCCGAAGTCTTCGGCGTCGGTCCGGATCTGCCGGAGGTCCATCGCGCGGATGGTGCCGTCGGTGATCGGCAGCTCGTAGGCCTTGCCGGTGCGGTTGTCGGTGACGGTCAGGCTGTTGTTGGTCACGGGGCCGGTCCTTGCCCGGGGGGGTCGCGTCGGAGTCTATTCTGCGGGCCGGAAGCTACCCGGAATGCCGCCCATGGTGAAGCCCGTCCCGACCCTCGTCGAACGCGCCCGCGGCGCGATGCTCGGCCACGCCGCCGGCAACGCGCTCGGGGTGCCCACGGAGTTCCTCGGCACGCCGGGGGCCGTCGCCGCCCGCTTTCCCGGCGGGGTCACGGATGTCCTCCGGCAGGACCGCCCCGAGTCCCCCTGGGACGACGACGTGGCGATGGCGGTGATCGTGGCGGAGGAACTGCTCGCGCCCGAGCCCGATCCGCGGGCCATGGCGCGGCGCTGGGTGCGGTGGATGGAGCGGGATGGCCGGGGCATCGGGACCTGGACCCGGACCGCCCTGGGCCATTTCACCCTCCACGACGCCCCGATTGCCGACGCGCGGGGGAACGCCGGCAACGGGGCCGTGATGCGCACCCTCCCGGTGGCGCTCCGCACCTTCCGACACCCCCGGACCCTCCTGAATGCCGCGTGCGGCATCGCCGCGCTCACCCACCCGGACCCGCGCTGCGTCTGGAGCGCGGCGGCGGTGACCGTGGCGTGCGCCCAGCTGCTGCAGGACCGGCGGGACTTCCTGCCGGACGTGATCGAGGCGCTCCGGGTGAACGACGCCCCGGCGGAGGTGCTCGAGGCGGTGCGGCGCGTTCCCCGGGAGCGGCGGGAGGACCTGGCGCTCACCGGCTCGGCCTCGGGCTACACGGTGCTCTGCATGGAGGTGGCCCTCTGGGCGGCGTGGCACGAGCCGTCGCTGGAGTCCGCGCTGCTCTGGCTGGCGAGCGCCGGGGGCGACTCGGACACGAACGCCGCCGTGGCGGGGGGGCTGCTGGGCGCGCGGGACGGGGAAGGGGCGGTGCCGAGACGCTGGGTGGAGGCGGTGGCCCGGTGGGAGTATCTCGCGGAGCTGGGAGAGCGACTGGTCGGAGCGCCCGGGGAGCGGGGGGATGCGTGAGGCACCGCCGGGGGGTGCTGCTCCTCTGCGCCCTCGGCGGGGCGGCGTGCGCGAAGCAGGCCGACCTCGTGCCCGAGCCGCAGCAGTTCGCGCTCGGCTGCCCGGGCTTCGAGCCCGGGTGGCCGCCCGATTCCTTGGCACCCCTCGTCGTCCTGGGCCGGCTCGCCGACCTGCGGTTCAGGGGCGACACGGTGGGCTGGGCCCGGCAGGAACGGAAGGAGGAGGACGAGGGCTTCCTCGGGAGCGTCGTGAACCGCATCTGGCAGAACATGCTGGAGAGCTGGCGCCACCCGATCCCGCTCATCGCCGTGCCGGGCGCGGTCAGCGTGCTGCGGTGGGACGTCGCGGCGGTGCTCCGCCGGTCGGGGCTCCGCGCCCTGGACGCCGCGACAGTGGACAGCGTGCCGCCGGGGCTGCCGGACCTCGGCGGGGCGTTCCGGCGGCTCGAGGCCTTCTACACGCCGAATCGCTCGCACGAGCGGGACGCCCAGGTCGGCTGGATCGCCATCGAGCTGGACCTCCGGGGAGAGAGCCCGGTGCCGCGCTGGCGCCGCCGGTTCGAGTCCCAGGTGGAGGAGCGGCCGGAGCGGGCGCCGGAGCGGGCCGATGTCGAGTGGCTGGTGGGGCAGGCGTGGTGCGACCTGCTGGGGCAGGTCGAGGCGGCGTTCCGGGAGCGGGAGTTCTGGGAGGCGGTGGTCGGGGACCAGGGCACGGGGACGAGGGAACGGGCACCCGACCGCCGATGAACCGCGGCGGTTACCGCTCCCCGCCCGGCAGGCTGACCGTGCAGGTCGTCTCGAACCCGCCCCGCACGTTGTAGACGGTCGTCACCGCGAGCTGCTGCGGCTCGAGCACCCGGTACAGGTCCTCGGCGATCTTCGCCGTCGCATGCTCCTGGAAGATTCCCACGGAGCGGTAGCTCGTCACGTAGTACTTGAGGCTCTTGAGTTCCACGCACTTCGCGCGCGGCACGTAGCGGATCGTGAGGGTGGCGAAGTCGGGCAGCCCGCTGTAGGGGCAGACGGCGCTGAATTCGCGGGTCTCCGTCACGATCTCCTGCCGCGGCCCCGCGTAGGGGAACGTCTCCAGGACCGCCGCGTCCACCGTCTCGGGGCCGGTGAAGGGCAGGGTCCGGCCTTCGGCGATGGGCATGCGGGCTCCTTGGCTCGGCGGGAAAACTGGTCGGAAGGCCCGCAGGACGGCAAGACGGCAGGCAACCGCCCCGCGAGCCTGCCTCGCCGGGCGTCGACCTGCCGTCGTGCCGTCCTGCCGTCAGAGGTTCCCGACGATCCCCTCCTCCAGCCACTCGTACTGGTTCTTGAGCACGCCCTGCGCCACGCGGTAGGTGCGGGTGTCGTCGTTGAACCAGACGTCCTCGAACCTGTCGTGCACCCGCCGGCTGGCCTGCCGGCAGAAAAGGTCGGCCAGCTCGATCGGCCCGCGGTCGCCGGGGTTCTGCTTCACCATCGCATGCGCCCGGCTCACCGTGGCGGCCATCGCGAAGAGCTCGGCCCCGATCTCGACCAGCCGGCCCAGCACTGCCTGCCGCTTCTCCAGCTTCGGCCCGAACCGCACCATGCAGTGGAAGACGGTCCGCGCCAGCTTCCGGGCCTTCCGGTCGATGAAGCGCAGGTGCTTCGCCAGCGTCCCGAACTCCCCGTACCGGGGCCAGCGGCCCCAGCCGATCCACTGGCTCGGGTACCACCAGGCGTAGAAGCCGATCGCCCGGAGCAGCGCCTTCGCCTTGACCCCCGCGGGGGCCTTGGGGTCCACCAGGTCGCCGGCGACGCTGAAATGGGTGTCCACCGCCTCCCGGGCGATGAAGAGGCGCATGATCTCGCTCGACCCCTCGAAGATCAGGTTGATGCGCATGTCGCGCATCATCCGCTCCACCGGGTCGGGGCGCTCGCCGCGCTTCCGGAGGCTGTCCGCGGTCTCGTACCCGCGGCCGCCCTTGATCTGGACCAGGTCGTCCACGATGCGCCAGGTGGTCTCGGTATTCCACATCTTGGCCATCGCGGCCTCGAGGCGGATGTCGTAGCCGCCGTGGTCGGCCATCAGCGAGGCGAGATCGCTCACCGCTTCCATCGCGAAGGTGTCCGCCGCCATCCGGCCGATCTTCTGGGCCACGGCATCGTGCTTGCCCACCGCCTGGCCCCACTGGACCCGCTCGGATGCCCAGCGGCGGGCGATCTCGAGCGCCCGCTTGGCGCCCGCCACGCAACTGGCCGGGAGGGTGAGCCGCCCGGTGTTGAGGGTGATGAGCGCGAGCTTGAGGCCCTTGCCCTCGCCCCAGAGGACGTTCTCCACCGGCACCTTGACGTTGGTGAAGCGGATCACCCCGTTCTCGATGGCCCTGAGGCCCATGAAGTCGAGCCGGTGCACCACCTCGACGCCCTCCCACGCGGTCTCGACGATGAACGCCGTGATGCGCTTCGGGCCGGTGCTGGCCATCACCACCATCAGCTCCGCGATGGGGCCGTTGGTGGTCCAGAGCTTCTCGCCGTTCAGCAGGTAGTGCGTGCCGTCGGCCGAAAGCGTCGCGGTGGTGGCGAGGCCGGCGGGATCGGAGCCCACGCCGGTCTCGGTCAGCGCGAAGGCGCTGATGGCGCCCTTCGCGAGCCGCGGCAGGTACTTCTTCTTCTGGTCGGAGCGGCCGAAGAGCTTGAGCGGCTGCGGCACGCCGATGGACTGTGCCGCCGAGAGCAGCGCCGTCAGGCTCCCGTCCTGGCTGGTGACCAGGCCGATGGCGTGGGTGTACGCCGTCTGGCTCAGGCCGAGCCCGCCGTACTCCTCGGGGATCTTGATGCCGAAGGCGCCGAGCTCGCGGAGGCCCTGGATCACCCGCTCGGGGATCTTCCCCTCACGGTCGATCGCGTCGCTGTCCACCTCCTCGCGCATGAAGCGCTCGAGCTTCTCGAGGAAGGGGCGGGCCTTGGCCTGGTCGGCCTCGGACATCTCGGGGAAGGGATGGATCAGGTCGAGCCGGAGCCGGCCCTCGAAGAGCTGGCGCACCACGCTCGGCAGGGTCCAGTGCTTCTCGCGCGCGGCCTCCGCGACTTCCCGGGCCTCCTGCTCGGTGGCGAGCGGGGTCTCGGGGGGGATGGCCGGAGGGGTCATCACGTCGGTCATACGGCACGATCCTGGGGAAGGAAGGGCTCGGGGTAGCCGAGCCCGCGGAGCACCAGCGACACGACGTGCCGCTTGCGCTGCTCGAGAAAACCGGGATCCGTCGGGTCGAGGCCGAGGGCCGCGAGCACCGTGGAGGAGTGGACCAGGGGGAACCACGACATGCCGATGATGCTGAGCAGGAGCTGTGGCGCCTCCGCGGCGTCGCCGGAGGCCAGCTCCAGCTCCTCGGCGAGGGCGCTCACCGCCTCCTGGGCGGCGGACACGTGGGGCGGCACCTCGCGCACGTGGCGGCCCCCGGACAGCGCCTCCCATTCCATGAGCCGGACGAAGTTGGGATTGGCGGTGATGTACTCGAAGTACTCGCTTACCACGCCGCCCACGATGTCGGCCGGCTGGTGGGTGCGGGCCCGGACCCGTTCGCGGCCGTTCCGCACGGCGGAGCGGACCTGCTCGAGGCAGCGCTCGAGGACCGCGCGGTAGAGGTCGAGCTTGGTGCCGAAGAAATAGCCGGGGGTGCCGCGGGAGACCCCCGCGGCCGCGCCGATGTCACCGAGGCTGGCGGCCTCGTAGCCACGCTCGGCGAAGAGCGCCTCCGCGGCGTCGAGGACAGACTCGCGGGTGCGGGCGCCATTGCGCTCGCGATCGGTGGCGGTGAGGACAGGAACGGACACGCAGGCTCCTGACTTGCTTGACGTTCAGCAAGTTAGTGCCGGGTGACCCAAATCACAAGGGGATGGATCACCGCAGAGGCGCGGAGGACCCCGAGCTCCTGGAGAGGTCCGGGCGGGGGGGCATACTGTCCAACATATTGTAAATGAACAACATACAACATACCTGACGGCCACGGACTCGCTCAGGGTGCCGCTCCCTCCGCGCTCCCTGCGCCTCTCCGGTGAACCCTCAGTCCTCGGACCGCCGGCCGGGCCGGTCCACGAGGTGCCCGGGGGCGATGGCGTCGTAGCCGTACCGCCCCCGGACCCGGTCGAGGACGTCCGAGAGTGCCCGCTGGCGCTGGCGCGCCGGGGTTTCGAAGAGGTCCGCCGGCCCGACGGGGACCAGGTTGGTGGCCGCGACCCCGAGGAGGCGCACCCCGTGGCGGCTCCGGAGCGCCTCGGCGAAGGCCGGCTCGAGCAGCGCGCGCGCGGCCGGGAGAACCTCGCCCTCGAGCGCCGTGGGTCCGTCGAGCGTCCGGCTCCGGGTCCGGGTCGTGAAGTCGTCCCAGCGTATCTTGAGGGTGATGGTCCGGGCCTCGAGGCCTTCCTCCCGAAGCTGTGCCGTGACCCGCGCCGCCAGGAGGTCGAGCACGCGCCGCGCCTCCCCGGGATCCCGCAGGTCGGGTGCGAAGGTGGTCTCCCGGCTCACCGACTTCACGGCCCGGCCGGCCCGGAGGGTGGTGCCCCCGTGGCCGTGCGCGCGGAGCTTGAGCCACTTGGCGTGCTCCCCGACCACCCGCTCGAGCGCCTCGAGCGGCATCGCCTGCACCTCGGCGACGGCGGTGAGGCCGAGCTCCGCCCAGCGCGCCGCGGTGCGTGGGCCGACACCGGGCAGCGCGCGGAGCTCGAGGCCGGCCAGGAACCCCTCCTCCCAGCCGGCGCGCACCTCCATCAGGCCGCGCGGCTTGGCGTAGTCCGAGGCCAGCTTCGCCACCATCCGGTTGGGCCCGATGCCGACGCTGCAATCGAGGCCGGTGGCCGCCCTCACCCCGTCCCGGATCGCCTCCGCCTCGGGGAGGAGGGAGACGGGCCAGAGCCGCTCGGTGCCGGCATAGTCGAGGTACGCCTCGTCGAGCGACGCCATCGCCACCACCGGCGAGTGGCGCCGGAGCACCTCGCGCACCTGTCGCGACGCCTCCCGGTAGTCGGCGAACCGTCCCTTGACGAAGGTGGCCCCCGGGCAGCTCCGCGCCGCCTCGGCGATCGGCATGCCTGCGCGGACGCCCCAGCCCCGCGCACCGTAGGAGGCCGACTGCACCACGCCGCGCGACTCCCTCCGGCCGCCCACCACGAGGAGCTCGACGTCCTTGAGCTCGGGCTGCCGCTGGCGGCACACCTCGACAAAGAAGGCGTCGAGGTCCACGTGGAGGATCCGGGCGGGCACGGGGTCAGACCAGGAGGACGGCGGTGGCCTTGCACGTGGCCACGACGGAGACGCCGGGCGCGAGCCCGAGCGCCTCGACCGAGGCGGAGGTGAGCGAGGCCACGAGCGGCCGGCCGGCATCGAGGTGGACGAACGTGACCGGCCCGGTGCGCTCCAGGTGTGCCACCGTCGCCCGGATGTGGTTTCGCGCCGAACCCTCGGGGACGCCGCGGCTCAGGGTGAGGTCCTCGGGCCGGAGCACCGCGTGCGCGGAGCCCTCCTGCTCGGCCAGCACCTCGAGGACGAAGGGGCCGGCGTCGAACGCGGCGCCGCCCGCCTCGCCGCCGGGCGGGGCGGCGCCGATCCAGCGGACCGTTCCGGGGATCACGTTCCCGGCGCCGATGAAGCGCGCGACGAATGCCGAATTCGGGTGGCGGAACACCTCATCCGGCGTGCCCGACTGCGCGATCCGGCCGTCCGCCAGCACCGCCACGCGCTCGCCGAGGCGGAGGGCCTCGTCGAAGTCGTGGGTCACCTGCAGCACGGTGGTGCCCTCGCGCTCGTGAAGTGCCCAGAGCTCGCGCCGGAGCGACCGGCGGGTCGCCGGGTCGAGGGCCGCGAACGGCTCGTCGAGGAGGAGCACGCGCGGGCGGGGCGCGAGCGCCCGCGCGATCGCCACCCGCTGCTGCTCGCCGCCGCTCAGGCGGAGGATCGTGCGCTCCAGCAGGTCGGTGATGCCGAGCATCGTGGCCAGCGCCTCGACCCGCGCGCGGCGCGTCGGCGGGTCGGCGCGCCGGAGGCCATAGCTGATGTTCTCGGCCACGGTCAGGTGCGGGAAGAGGTGGTACTGCTGGTAGACGAACCCCACGCCCCGCGATTCGGGCGGGAGCGCGGAGGCGTCCCGCCCGTCCAGCAGCACGCGCCCGGTGCGCGGCCGATGGTGCCCGGCGATCGCCTCGAGCAGCGTGGTCTTGCCGGAGCCGGTCGGGCCGATGACCAGCCCGTACCCCCCCGGGGGCACGTCGAAGGTCACGTCGGCCAGCGCGAACGGGCCGGACTGCACGGTGAGCCCCTCGAGCCGGATCACGGGGCCCGCTCCCGGACGAGGAGCCGGGCGACGGCGGTGACGACCACCGCGACGGCGAGGAGGAGCACCGCCACCGGTACCGCCGCGGCGAGCCCACCGGTGGTGAAGCGGTCGAACGTCAGGATGCTGCCGACCTTCGGGTTGTAGGTGAGCACCACCACCGCACCGAACTCGCTCACGCTCCGGGCCCAGGCGAGCACGGCGCCCGCCAGGATGGGGCGCGCCGCGAGGGGGAGGGTGACGCGACGGAAGACGGTGGCCGGGCCGTCGCCCAGGGTGCGGGCGACGCGCTCGAGGCGCGGGTCCACGGCGGTGAACGCCTCGCGGGCGGCGCTCACCAGCAGCGGCACGGAGACGAAGAGCATCGCGGCGACGATGCCCGGGACGTGGTTCACCACCTCGAGCCCGGCGCGGGCCAGCACGCCCCCGATCGGCGACTCGCGGCCCAGGAAGAGGAGGAGGGCGATCCCCGCCACCGGGTGGGGCACGACCACGGGGAGGTCGAGCAGGGCCTCCACCGCCCGCCGCCCGGGAAACCGCCGCCGGGCGAGGAGCCAGGCGAGCGGCACCCCCCCGAGCAGCGCGAGCGCCGTGGCGGCCCCGGCCGAGCCGACGGTGAGGAGGATCGAGGCCTGCACCTCGGGGTCGCCGAGGGCCGCCCCGAGGCTGGCCGGCTCGGCGGCGAGGAGGAGCCGGAGCAGCGGGCCGGCGACGAAGAGGATGAGCAGCGCCGAGAGCCCCGCCACGAGGAGCCGTGCGGCGAGGCGTGCGGGGCGGTGCCCGACGGCGTGAGCCTCGTTAGTTTTGTCCATCCCCGTCCGCAGACCAGCCCCCGTCGGAGGCACGACTCCCATGCAGCTCAGCAAGACGGTGCAGGACGCGATGAACGTGCAGATCCAGAAGGAGCTCGCGTCCGCCTACCTGTACCTGGCCATGGCCTCCTGGTTCAGCGAGGCGAACCTGAACGGCTTCGCTCACTGGATGCGCATCCAGGGCCGGGAGGAGATGGGGCACGCGCTCAAGTTCTTCGACTACCTGCACGACCGCAACGGGAAGGTGGCCCTCGAGGCCATCGGGAAGCCGGCCGCGAAGTGGGCCTCGCCGCTCGCCGCGTTCGAGGCCGCCCGGAAGCACGAGGAGGCGGTCTCGGCCAGCATCCGGGAGATCTACGACCTCGCGGTGCGGGAGAAGGACTACGCCAGCCAGGCGCTCCTCCAGTGGTTCATCGTGGAGCAGGTGGAGGAGGAGAAGACCGGCCGCGAGATCGTGGATACGCTCAAGCTGATCGGCGACAACCGCGCGGGGCTCTTCATGTACGACAAGGAACTCGGAGGGCGGACGGGCGAATGAGGGAACCGCCGCTCCACGCCCGCCCCCGCGTGGCCTTCCTCGGGCTCGGCGCCATCGGCCGGCCGATGGCGGCGCGGGTGGCGCGGCTCTACCCGCTCACCGTCTGGAACCGGACCGCCGAGGTGGCGCGCGGCTTCGGCGAGGCGACGGGCGCGAACGTCGCCGCGACGCCACGCGAGGCCGCCGAGGCCGCGGAAGTGGTCCTCACCTGCCTGCCCACCTCGGCCGAGGTCGAGGGGCTGCTCGACGGGCCCGACGGCCTGCTGGCGGGGTTCCGGCCGGGGGCGCTCCTGGTGGACTGCACCTCCGGGGCGCCGGAGGCCTCGCGCCGGATCGCGGCGCGGCTGCGGGCGGCGGGCCACGGCTTCGTGGACGCCCCGGTCAGCGGGGGAACCAACGGGGCGGAGGCCGGCACGCTCACCGTGATGCTCGGCGGGGAGGAGCAGGACGTCCTGCAGGCGCGCGAGGTCCTCCGGGCCTTCGGGCAGCGGATGGAGCACCTGGGTCCGGTGGGCACCGGGCACGCGATGAAGTCGGTGAACAATGCCCTCCTCGCCGTCAACATCCTCGCGCTGGGAGAAGCGCTCACCGCCCTCGCGAAGGCGGGAGTGGAGCCGCGCGCCGCGGTCGAGGTGCTCAACGTCTCCAGCGGACGCTCCTTCGTGAGCGAGGTGCTGGTGCCCGAGCGGGTCCTCACCGGGAGCTTCCCGCCCACGTTCCGCCTGGCGTTGCTGCACAAGGACGCCGGGATCGCCGCCGACCTGGCCGCGGCCCTGGGGGTGGACCACCCCATGCTGGCCCAGGCGGTGGAGCTGCTCGACCGCGCGCGGGCGGCGCTGGGGGAGCAGGCCGACTACCTCGAGGCGGTCCGGGTCAGCGAGCGGCAGGCCGGGGTGGAGATCCGGGGATGACGCTCGAGATCCGGCCCGCGGCCGCCGGCGACGGCGCCGCGTTCCTCGAGCTGGTGGACGCGCTGGCGGACTACGAGAAGCTCGCCCGGCCCGACGCAGCGGCCCGGGCCCGGCTGCTCCGCGACGGGTTCGGGCCCGCGCCCCGGTTCGACACGCTGCTCGCCCGGCTCGACGACCGTCCGGTGGGGTACGCGTTCTATTTCTTCACCTACTCCTCGTTCCTGGCGCGGCCGACGCTCTGGCTCGAGGACGTCTTCGTCGTGCCGGAGGCGCGCGGGCGCGGGATCGGCCTGGCGCTCCTCCGGCGGCTCGGTCGGGAGGCGGCGGCGCGGGACTGCGGGCGGATGGAGTGGTCGGTGCTCGACTGGAACCGCCCTGCCATCGAGTTCTACGACCGACTCGGCGCCCGCCCGATGACCGAGTGGACCACCTACCGGCTCGACGGCGCGGCGCTCGCCGCCCTCGGCGCGGCCGGGGCCTGACGCCGGAGGGATCGTGGAACCGAAATGGCTCAGCACCGACCGCATGCCGGCGGAAATCCTGCTCGCGGACGGGGCCACCCTCGACGGCGCGCTGCACCTCCAGCCGCGGGTGGCGCACCGGGACGGAGGCGAGACGCCGCTCGAGATGCTCAACCGCCCGGAACACTTCTTTCCCGTCGCCACCCCGGAGGGGGGCGTGGTCTTCGTGTCCAAGGCCCAGGTCGCGCTGGTGCGGATCGCGCCCGGACCGGCCACCGCGGAGATGCTCGAGGAGCAGCTGGGCCGCGAAGTCGGGCTCGAATTCACCATGCAGGGCGGGACGGTCCGCCGGGGCAGCGCCCGGATCTTCCTGCCCCCGACCCGCACCCGCGCGCTCGACTACGTGAACTCCCAGGACCCCTTCCTCGCCCTCCGGGGCCCCGAGGGCCTGCTGCTGATCAACCGAAACCACGTCCGGCTCGTCCGGCCCCTCGACTGAGACGCCCGTGCCCCAGCTCGACTCGTTCATCAAGGCACTGTTCGAGCATCGCGCCGACGCGCTCGTCCTCCAGCCCGGGGCCCCCGCCGCGCTGCGGGTGCGGGGCGCCGATCGCCCCGTCACCCGGGACGCGCTCTCCGGCGCGCAGGTGACCAGCCTCCTGCGCGAGGTGCTTCCCGCCGGGCAGGCCGGGGCGCTGGGCGGCACCAGCCCGTTCACCGCGACGTACGCCGCTCCGGCCGGCACGGTCTCGCTGGAGGTGAACCCCGGCGGGGCCGGCCCGCAGGCGACGGTGCGGCCGGGGGCGCGCGCGGCCGCGGAGGCGCCGGCGGCGGACCCCGAGCTCCGGTCCGCGATGGACGAGCTCCTCCGGGGCCTCGTGGCGGCGGGCGGGAGCGACCTGCACCTCCGGTCGGGGCAGGCGCCCCTGCACCGTGTCTCCGGCGGCCTCGCCCGGCTCGACCAGGCGGCGCTCACCCCCGAGCGGCTCGACGGGATGCTCGCGTCCATCATGCCGGAAGCCCCCCGGCGGGAGTTCCTCGAGACCGGTGATGCCGACTGGGCCTACGAGATCGAGGGCGTGGCGCGCTTCCGCTGCAATGCCGGCCGCGAGCGCGGTGGCCCGATGGCGGTCTTCCGGGTGATCCCGTCCGTGATCCCGACGGTGGAGGAGATGGGCATCTCCCCCGAGGTCCAGGCGCTGTGCCAACTGAGCAAGGGCCTCGTGCTGGTGACCGGCCCGACCGGGTCCGGCAAGTCCACCACGCTCGCCGCGCTGGTGGACCTGGTCAACCGGACCCGGAACGAGCACCTCATCACCATCGAGGACCCGGTCGAGTTCGTGCACCCGAGCAAGAAGTGCCTGGTGACGCAGCGCCAGGTCGGGCTCCACACCCGGGGCTTCAAGCAGGCGCTGCGGGCGGCGCTCCGGGAGGATCCGGACATCGTGCTGGTGGGCGAGATGCGGGACCTCGAGACCGTCTCGATCGCGCTCGAGACCGCCGAGACCGGCCACCTGGTCTTCGGCACGCTCCACACCACCACCGCGGCGAGCACGATCGACCGCATCATCGACCAGTTCCCCGCCGACCGGCAGGCCCAGGTGCGGACGATGCTCGCGGAGTCGCTTCGCGGGGTGATCGCCCAGGTGCTCTGCCGGAAGGTGGGCGGGGGCCGGGTGGCGGCGCGGGAGATCCTGCTGGTGACGCCGGCGATCCAGAACCTCATCCGGGAGGGGAAGACGTTCCAGGTCCCCTCGGTGATGCAGACCGGGCGGAAGCTCGGGATGGTCACGCTCCACGACGCGCTGATGGAGCTGGTGGAGCAGGGCCGGGTCGAGCCGAAGGAAGCGTGGATGAAGGCGGCCGACAAGTCCGCGATCCTGGCCGCCCTCAAGGCGAAGCGGCACGACACGTCGTTCGCCGTGGAGAGCTGAGTGGCGGATCCGGGCGGCCCCCTGCTGGTGCTGGTGGGGGCGCAGGACATCGTCAACATCGCGAGCGCGGTGCGGATCGCCCACAACTTCGGGCTCGAGGGCATGCGCCTGGTCGAGCCCGAGGTCTTCGACCCGTGGCGGATCGAGGGCATCGCGCACAACACCGCGGGGTTCGTCGCCCGCATCGAGCAGCCCCCCACCCTCGAGGCCGCCCTGGCCGATTGCGTCTGGAGCGTGGCCCTCACGGCGCGGGGCCGCGCGGCCAAGCGGACGGTGCTCGGGCCCCGCGAGGCCGCCGCGGAACTCACGGCCCGGCGGGCGGAGGGGCCGGTGGCGATCGTCGCCGGCCGGGAGGACAAGGGGCTCTCGAACGAGGAGCTGGACCGCTGCGCCGCGCTCGTGTCGCTGCCCACGAGCCCCGACTACCGCTCGCTCAACCTGGCGCAGGCGGTGGCGATCATGGCCTACGAATCGTGGGTCGCGCGCCGCGGGGAGGGGCCGCCACGCAAGCGGCCGCGGCGCGAGTCGCCGCCCGCCCCGGGCGAGCTCGTGGCGCGGATGTTCACCGACTGGGAGCGGGCGCTCCACGCCATCGAGTTCTTCAAGACCCGCTCCGCCGGCCACGTGATGCGGGGGTTCCGGGAGGCACTGCATCGCGCCGACCTCGACACCCGCGAGGCGGCACTCATCCGCGCGATGGGGATCGAGCTGGTCCGGTACCTGGAGCGACGGGGCATCCCGGTGCCGCCGCCGCTGGCGCCGGCCGGCGTCGAGACCGATGGGCAGGGCGAACGGTGATGCGGGGCCGCCGCACCACCGTCCAGACTCGCCGACCGCCGGGACGCAGCGCAGTCACGCATCTCCGCCCGCGACTGACGACGAGCTCCGTACAGGTGACGAGCGTCCCGCTCCGCGCGCGCACAGCCGCGGGGGCCACCGTCCCCCCCTCCGGCAATACCCGAGGGTCCCGGTCAGGATTCATCCGGGTCGGCAGGGTTGCCCGACGTGAGCGTGCGGGTATTTTTCTCGCGCGCCGGACGGCGATCGCGCGGATTCTCCGCGAGTTGCGCCCCTTCGTGAATCCGTTCACAAGTCGTACGCCCCGCGGGGCGAGCCCCCGACCGGCTGGTGCCGGCGGAGCCCACTCCACGCTAGACAGGTGATGACCCGATCCATGCGCAAGGCGGCACTCCTCGCAGGCGGCGCCGCGGCGGTGGCGCTCGCGGCCGTGGCGATCTCGAGCGCCGCGGGCCGTGCCCAACCGGCCGCACCCGCCGGCCCCGATTCGGTGGCCGCGCCGGTGCTCGCCGCGGGGGACACCTCGGCGCTCGCCGGGCCCCGGCAGCCGGTCTTCTTCCGCCACGACATTCACGCCGGCCAGTTCAAGATCGCCTGCCAGTACTGTCACTACTCGGTGGCGGCCAGCTCGGAGCCGGGCATCCCCTCGATGGGCACGTGCATGAACTGCCACCTGGTCCTCGGCGGGACGGACAGCGCCAGCAAGGTCGAGATCCGGAAGGTGCGCGAGGCGAACACCAAGGGCGAGCCGATCGAGTGGCTCCGGATCCACGGCGTGGCGCGCCACGTCCGGTTCCCCCACCAGCGCCACATCAAGGCGATGGGCTCGACCGCCTGCGCCTCGTGCCACGGGGACATCGCCCGCATGCCGCAGGTCTACAAGGTCAACAACATCAACAACATGGGCTGGTGCATCAACTGTCACCTCGAGCGCAACGTCTCGCGGGACTGCTCGGTGTGCCACTACTAGCCGTTCGCCGGTCGCCACCTCGGAGCACGGATGTCCGACGCAACTGAATCGAAGGGCATGGACCGCCGGCGCTTCCTGTCGGTGGTGGGGGTGACGGGGGCCGGCAGCGCCGTGCTCTCCGGCTGCTCCACCGACCAGGTGGCCAAGCTCGTCCCGTACCTGGTGCAGGACGAGAACCAGGTGCCCGGAATCCCGACGGTGTACGCCAGCACCTGCGCCGAATGCAGCGCCGGCTGCGGGCTGCACGTGGTCACCCGGGAGGCGCGCCCGATCAAGCTCGAGGGGAACCCGGACCACCCGGTCAACGCCGGGAAGCTCTGCGCCCGCGGGCAGGCCGGGCTCCAGGGGCTCTACCACCCGGACCGGATCCGCGGCCCGATGCGGCGGAGGGCGGGCGGCGGCTTCGAGGCGATCCCGTGGGACGACGCGATCGCGCTCCTGGCCCAGCAGGTGGGCGGCGCACGCGGGCGGGTGGCGGTGCTGAGCGGCGCGGGCCGCGGCACCCTGGATGACCTGCTCGGCACGTGGGCCGGCGCGGTGGGCGGCCGGGTGGTGCGGTGGGAGCCCTTCGACCACGAGCCGATGCGGGAGGCCAACCGCCAGGTGTTCGGGCGGGACGAGCTGCCGGCGCACGACTTCGCCGCCGCGCGGTACATCCTCTCGTTCGGCGCCGACTTCCTCGAGACCTGGCTCTCGCCGCTGGAGAACCAGCGGGGATACGCGGCGAGCCACGGGTTCCACGACGGCCGGATGGCGAAGCACGTCGCCTTCGCGGCGCGGATGGACCTGACCGGCCTCAACGCCGACGCGTGGCACGCGATCCGCCCGGGGAGCGAGGCGGCGGTGGCCCTCGCGATGGCGGGCGTCATCGCCGCGGAGCGCGGTGGGCCGGCCGACGCCGGGATGCTGTCGGGCCTGCTCGCGGGCTGGACGCCGGAGCGGGCGGCGGAGGCGAGCGGCGTGGCCGCCGAGGTGATTCGCGCGGTGGCGCGCGAGTTCGCCGCCGCCGAGCCGGGCCTCGCGGTGGCCGGGGGCATCGGCGCCCGGACCCGGGGAGCGGCCGCGGCCTGTGCCGCGGTGAACATCCTCAATTACGTGGCCGGCAACGTGGGCCGGACGGTGAAGTTCGGTGCCGCTCTCGCGGCCGGCGACGGCTGGGCCGGCCTGGCGCAGCTCGCGCGGGACCTCGAGGCGGGGCAGGTGGGCGTGCTGATCGTCCACGAGGCGAACCCGGCCTACGCCACGCCCGGGAGCGCGGGGCTCGCGACCGCGATCGGCAAGGCGGCATTCAAGGTCTCGACCGCGGCGGTGCTGGACGAGACCGCCGCGCTCTGCGACCTCATCCTGCCCGGCTCCCACGCCCTCGAGCGGTGGGACGACGTCCGGCCGCGGGCCGGCGTGCGGGGCCTGATGCAGCCGGCGATGATGCCGCTCCACGATACCCGCGCGCTGGGCGACGTCCTCCTGGCCGCGGCGAAGCGGCAGGGCGGCGAGGTGGCGGCGGCCTTCCCGGCGGCCGACTGGGCGGCGCACCTCAAGGCGGCCTGGACCGCCGGCGCGGCCGATCCCGACCAGGCGTGGCGCGAGGCGCTCGCCCGGGGCGGGACCTGGGCCGACGTCCCCGCGGAGGCGGTGGGGCTGGCGCCGACCGCGGTGCAGGTGGCGGCCGACCCGCCCGGGCTCGACGGCGACGGCGACTTCACCTTCCTGGCGTACCCCTCCTCGATGTACCACGACGGCCGCGGCGCCAACCGGCCGTGGCTGCTGGAGAACCCCGACCCGGTCACCAAGATCACCTGGCAGAGCTGGGTGGAGCTCCACCCGGACACCGCGAAGGCGCTCGACGTCCGGGAGGGCGAGATCCTGCGGCTGGAGTCGCCGCACGGCGCGGTCGAGGCGCCGGCGTACCTCTATGCCGGGATCCGGCCGGACGCGGTGGCGATGCCGCTCGGCCTCGGCCACACCGAATGCGGCCGGTACGCCAAGGGACGCGGGGTGAACGCCCTCGCCCTTCTCGGTGCCCCGGGAGACGCGGCGTACGTGCCCTACGTCTCCACCCGGGTCCGGGTCGTCAAGGCCAACCGCTACCAGAAGCTCGCCAAGACGGAGGGCAACCCGCGCCAGCTCGGGCGGGGGGTGGCCGAGGCGATGCCGCTGGCGTACGCGGCCCGGGGAATGACGGTGGCGGAGGCGCACCGGGCCCGCGGCGGCGGAGGGCACGAGGTCAACACCCCGCGGGAGAAGGAGGCGGTCGCCGGATTCGGCGCGGCCCAGCACCAGCGGACCCTGCTCGGCAACTACCAGCCGGGACTCCCGCAGTGGGGCCTCGCCGTCGACCTGGCGAAGTGCACCGGCTGTTCCGCCTGCGTCACCGCCTGCTACGCGGAGAACAACATCCCGTTCGTGGGTGAGGCGGAGGTGCTCCGCGGCCGCGAGATGAGCTGGATGCGGATCGAGCGCTACTGGGAGACGGCCGCGGACGGCGTGTCCCCGGAGGCGCGGTTCGTCCCGGTGATGTGCCAGCACTGCGCCAACGCCCCGTGCGAGCCGGTCTGCCCGGTGTATGCAGCCTACCACACGCCCGACGGGCTCAACGCGCAGGTGTACAACCGCTGCGTGGGGACCCGGTACTGCAGCAACAACTGCCCGTACAAGGTGCGGTACTACAACTGGCTGGCGTACGCGAAGATGGCGTTCCCCGAGCCGCTCAACCTCCAGCTCAATCCGGAGGTGACGGTGCGCGCGCGGGGCGTCATGGAGAAGTGCACCTTCTGCATCCAGCGGATCCGTGGGGCGCAGCACCGGGCGCGGCTGGCGGACCGGCCGCTCCGCGACGGGGACGTCGTGACCGCCTGCGCCCAGGCCTGCCCCAGCGGGGCGCTGGTGTTCGGCGACCTGCACGACCCGGAGAGCGCGGTGACCCGGGCGGCGGCTGACCGGCGCGGGTACCACATCCTCGAGGATCTCAACGTGCGGCCCTCGGTCACCTACCTCGCGGAGGTGCAGCATCGCGAGGCCGGGCCGGCGGCCGCCTCGAACGGCGGGGAGCACTGACCGATGGCCACCGTCGCCCACGAGGCGGTTCCCGCGATCACCCACGCCCAGGTCACCCGGGACGTCGTCGCGACGCTCGGGAAGCCGAGCCGCGCCTACGTCCTGATGCTGCTCGGCGCCGTCGCGATGTTCGGCGTGGGCGCCGTCACTTTCGTGCTGCTGCTCAAGGACGGCCTCGGGCTGGCGGGCTACACCCCGCCGGTCATGTGGCTGGTCTACATCACGACCTTCGTGTTCTGGGTCGGCATCGGCCACGCCGGCACGCTCATCTCGGCCATCCTCTTCCTCTTCCGCTCGCCCTGGCGCACCGCCGTGTACCGGGCCACGGAGGCGATGACGGTGTTCGCGATCATGACGGCGGCCCTGTTCCCGATCATCCACATCGGGCGCCAGTGGATCTTCTACTGGCTGCTGCCCTACCCGAACCAGCGGTACCTCTGGCCCAACTTCAAGTCGCCGCTGCTCTGGGACGTGTTCGCGATCTCCACCTACCTGACGGTGTCCACCACTTTCCTCGTGGTCGGCCTGGTGCCGGACATCGCGGCGGTGCGGGACCAGGTGTCGGGCTGGCGGAAGAAGCTGTACGCCGCCTGCTCGCTGGGCTGGACCGGCAGCGACAACCAGTGGCGGCACTACACCCGGGCGTACCTCTACCTGGCCGCGCTGGCCACCCCGCTGGTGCTCTCGGTGCACAGCGTGGTGTCCTGGGACTTCGCGATGTCCATCATCCCGGGATGGCACGGGACGATCTTCGCGCCCTACTTCGTGGCCGGCGCCATCTACTCCGGGATCGGGATGGTGCTCACCCTGCTGATCCCGCTCCGGCGGATCCTCAAGGTCGAGCACCTGATCCACGAGTACCACTTCGACAACCTCGCCAAGCTCACCCTCTTCACCGGCTCGATCCTGGCCTACGCCTACGCCATGGAGTACTTCGTGGCGTGGTACAGCGGGGTGCAGTGGGAGCAGACGACCTTCTACCTGCGCGCGTTCGGCCCGCAGTGGTGGGCGGGCTGGGCGATGATCATCTGCAACGCGTTCGTCTCCCAGCTGCTCTGGTTCCGGAAGATCCGGGGCAACCTGACGGCGCTCTTCGTCATCTCGATCTTCATCAACATCGGGATGTGGTTCGAGCGCTACGTGATCATCGCGTCCTCGCTCTCGAACGACTTCCTCCCCTGGAACTGGGCGGTGCCGAACCCGACCTGGGCCGACTGGGGGATCCTGATCGGGTCGTTCGGCTGGTTCCTGATGTACTTCCTCCTGTTCGCGCGGGCCTTCCCGATCGTGGCGATCCAGGAGATCAAGGAGACCATTCCGATGCCGCGGAAGCGCGCGGGAGGGCACCACTGATGGCCGCCGTCCGCACCGGGGTCCTGGGCTCGTTCGTCCACGTGGACGCCGCCACCGACGCCATCCGCGCCCTGCGCCGCGGGGGGCACCGGGACCTCACTGTCTATTCGGCCGCGCCGCAGCACGAGATCGAGGAGGCGCTGGAGCAGAAGGTCAGCCCGGTCCGCCTCTTCACCCTCTTCGGCGGGCTCACCGGCTGCGCCGCCGGGTTCGGGATGCAGTACTGGATGCAGCGCGACTGGCCGGTGCTGGTCGGCGGCAAGCCGATCGACGCCTTCCCGCCGATGGTGATCATCGGGTTCGAGCTGACCATCCTGCTCGGCGCGCTCGCGTCGGTCGCGGGCATCGTGATCCTCTCGCTCGCGCTCAAGCCCACGAAGGGGCTCCCCTTCGACCCGAAGTTCACCGACGACCGGATCGGCATCTTCGTGCCCTGCGCCCCCGACCAGTACGAGGCCGCCGGCGGGCTCCTGCGCGACGCGGGCGCGGAGGAGGTCCGCCATGCGTAGCGCGCGGCTCGCCCTCGCGCTGGCCGGCGCCCTCGCCGCCGGCGGCTGCAACTGGTGGTACAACGACGTCCCCTCGCCGGACGACCTGATGAAGGCCGTCCCCTGGTTCGACCACATGGTCACGTCGCCCGCGGTGCACCCGTACGGGACGGCGGGCGTGCCGCGCACCACGCCGCCCGGGACGGTGCCGGTGGGCGACACCGAACCCGACATCGGCGCCGCGTGGACCACGGGCAATTTCGCCGCCGCCGAGGCGTTCACCAACCCGTACTCGCGGGGGGCGATGCTCGCCCGGGGCGACACCCTCTACGGGTGGTTCTGCGCCACCTGCCACGGGCAGGCGGGCGCCGGGGACGGCCTGGTCGGGCGCCGCCTGGGAGCGCTCCCGCTCACCTCGGACCGCGCGATCGCCTACTCGGACGGATACCTCTACTCGATCATCCGCTACGGCCGCGGCGTGATGGGCCGCTACGGCGACAAGATCTGGGTGCCGGCCGACCGCTGGGCCGTCGTGAACTACGTGCGGGAGCTGCAGTCGCGCTCCCGCCAGGCCGCCGGAGTCGTCCAGTGAGGCCCGACACCGCCCTCCGCCGCCGGCTGGCGCAGCACGCGGGCCAGGGCCGCTGGAGCCTCTTCGTCGGGCTCGGTGCCGCCCTCAGCCTGGCCGGCGCCGGGCTCTTCACCCTCGCGGTGACCGGGGGCCGGGCCGGGCGGGCCTGGCAGCTCTTCCACGTGAACTGGCTCTACTTCACCGGCCTCACGGCGGGCACCCTGGCGCTGGTCGCGGTCTACAAGGTCGCCAACGCCAAGTGGTCCGGCCTGCTCGCCCGGTTCGCCTCGGCCACGGTGGCGTTCCTGCCGGTGGTCCTGCTCGGCTTCGTGCTGGTCTTCACACTGGGCTACGAGCACGTCTACGGCCCCATGCAGGAGGAGCTGCACGCCCTTCCCCACGGCAAGGCCGTCTGGCTCTCCAGGCCCTGGATGTTCGCCCGGCTCGGGGTCGGCCTGGCGGCGCTCGCGCTGGTCGGCTGGGCCATGGTCCGCCGCGACCTCGCGCCCGACGCGTGGGAGGCGGCGCGGGAGGCCGCCGGCGCGCGGCGCGGGGCGCTCGAGGGACTCGCGCGCGGCTTCGACGGCTCGGCCGCCGCGCTCGAGGCCACCGAACGCCGGGTGGCCCGGCTGGCGCCGGTGTATGTCGTGCTCTACGCGCTGGTGCTCACCCTGGTGGCCTTCGACGGGGTCATGGCCCTCCAGCCCCACTGGTTCTCGAACCTGCTGGGCGGCTGGTACTTCATGGGATCGTTCCTCGGCGGCAACGCGCTGCTGGCCCTCCTGGCGCTCCTCGGCGGCCGCGAGACCGGCACCACGCAGCTCATCAGTGCGAAGCAGCGCCACGACCTCGGGAAGATGATCTTCGGCTTCTCCGTGTTCTGGACCTACCTGATGTGGGCCCAGTTCCTGGTGATCTGGTACGGGAACCTGCCGGAGGAGACCGGCTTCGTCTTCGCCCGGCTCTGGGGCCCGTGGCGGCCGGTGGCGTGGTTGGTCCTCTGCGGGATGTTCCTCATCCCCTTCGTCGGCCTCCTCGGCGTGACGCCGAAGAAGTGGCCGGTGACCCTCGGACTCTTCAGCGGCGTCATCCTCGTGGCCCTCTGGCTCGAGCGCTACCTGATGGTGATGCCCTCCATCACGGCGGAGGCCGGCCCGGTGTTCGGGCTTCCCGAGCTGGCCCCGACGCTCCTGTTCCTCGGCCTCTTCCTGCTGGCCTACGGGCTGGCGGCGCGGCGCTTCCCCATGATCTCACCGCGGCTGGGCGAGGTGACGCTCCGGCGGGAGAGCCACCACGTGGAGGAGCCCACGGAGTTCCTGCACGAGGAAGCCGACCGGGACTACGTGAGCGAGACGGCGATCGAGGAGGAGAAGCGGCACTAGGCAGTCGCGAGTCGCGGGTCGAACCGCGGGGAAAAGGGAACGGCCCTCCACGCACGGGGGGCCGTTTCACGCTGGCGTCACTCGCGGCTCGCGTCTCGCGCTACTTCACCCGCAGCAGCAGCGCCCGGAGCGAGTCGGTGGGGATGTCGCCCAGGATCACGAGCATGCGCTCCCCGTCCGCCGGGCTGGCCAGCGACGGATCCACCTGGAGCTGGGCGGAGGCCGACTGGCCGGTCCGGTTGGAGATCAGGCTCCGGACGTCGGAGGCCGGACCGGCGACGGTCCGGATCGTCTGCCCGCTCGCGAGCTGCTGGGAGACCACGCTGAGCCCGCCGCTGGTGCGCTGGCTCACCCGGATCTCCTTGACCGGGAGCCCGTCCACCCGCGGTACCCACTCGCTCGAGTCGCCCTGCAGCCGGTCGAACGTGACGGTGCGCCACACCCCCGCGAGGGGGAAGTCCGAGAACACGCCGTCCGCTCCCCGGAGCGCCATTCCCGCGGCCACCGGGCCATTCGGGGGCGCGGCGGCGTCGAGACCGGAAGGGGCGGTGGGCGCGGGTTCCGCCGAAGCCCGTCGGGCCGCCGGTCGCGGAGCCGGGGCGGAATCACGGGCGGAGTCGTCGGCCGGCACCACGTCGGAGGGGGATCCGGCGAGGGCTGTGGCCGGGGCGGCGGCGGCGGGCGGCTCGCCGGCGGCGACATTTCCCGCGGCCGGCGGGGCGAAGTCCCGGGCCAGCCAGCCCATCGCCACGGCCGCCGCCACGCTCGCCGCCCAGCCACCGTACCAGAGCCGCCGACGGGCCCGGGCACGGGCGGCGGTGGCCCTCGCCTCGAGGGCCGCCCAGGAAGGCGCTTGCCGGGGACGGGGGGACAGGAGCGCCAGGAGCCCGGTGGTGCGGTCACGGAGGGCGGCAATGGCGTCCCGCTCCGCCTGGCAGGCGGGGCAGCGCGCGAGGTGGCTCTCGATTTCCACGCACTGCGACCGGCTGAGGGACTGGTCGAGGTAGGCGTGGAGTTCGTCCTCAGGAATGTGCCGCATCGTCCATCCGTTCCGCCACACGGCGATCGTGGGCCTCGATCAGGCGCCGCCGGGCGCGCGCCAGGGTCGTGCCCACCGCCCCGACCGCCAGCCCGGTCTGGGCGGCGATCTCGGGGTAGCTCAGTCCCGCGTCCCACAGCAGCAGGATCTCGCGATCCCGGGGCGTGAGCAGCGCCAGGGCGTCGTGGACCCGGCTCACCTGCTCGTCGTGCTCGATCGTCTCTTCCACCGAGCGCATCGGCGCCGGGTGGGTGCCGGGGTCGTTGGTGAGGAGCGTCAGGTGCTTCCTGCGCCGGACGGCGGCCCGGGCTTCGTCCCGCGCCAGGTTGGCCGCCACCGCGAAGACCCAGGCGCGCGGCTTCTCCGGCCGGTGCGACATCGCGCGGAGGAAGACTTCCTGCGCCAGGTCTTCCGCGCGGTCGGCGTCCCACACCTTGCGGTAGAGGAAGCGCACCACCGCCTGGTAGGTCGTCTGGTAGAGACGCTCGAGCTCGTCGTTCAATCGGGGCTCCGGGTACCCGGGGGCGGCCACGCGTGGGAGACGCCCGTCGGTGCCGGTCCTTGCACAGGGGCGCCGCCGGGGTCAGCGGTGCTGGGCCCGCTGCCAGCGCGTCGCCAGCGCGCAGCCGCGGTGGATCACCGCGCGCTTCGGGGGCCAGTCGAAACAGAGTGCCGGCTTGGCGGTCCGGCCGTCGGGGCGGGCCCGCCCGTGCAGGGTGCAGTGCACTCCGTCCGCCGGGTCGAGGTAGTCGCAGGCGGAGATGATCTCGGCCTCGAGATACCCGTCCGCCGTCCGGTTCACCTTGCATAGATAGGGTGCCCGCCGGGACCGCACCAGCGCCTCGAGCCCGGTGTCTGCCGGCGGCGCCACGATGTCCACCTGGAAGTCGCGGCAACAGGCGGCCCCCCGGGCGTTGTCGCCGGTGCGGCAGGGGGCACCCACGCAGGGGTTGCTCCCCACGCCGACCACCGGGAGCGGGCGCCTGGGATGGGAGAGCTCCAGGTCGCGCATGCGCTGGTGTTCGGCCACCCGGAAGCGGTCGCCGCCGAGCCGGCGCGGCTGGCTGGCCAGCCGGGGATCACGGGGCATCGCCCCCCGGAACCCGTGGGCACGGCACCGCGCCCCCTCGCCCCGGTCCTCGAGCCACCGGCAGGGCACGTGGATGGTGGCGTCGACGTAGAGCTGATCGTCCCGGACGGTGAGCTCTCCCCAGGAGACCCGTTCGGTGTGCCCGAGAAGCCAGGTGGCCTCGTGGTCGAGCGGATCCTTCCCCCCCTCGAGCGTCCCGATGTGGATCGTGACCCGGAGCTGGCGGCACTGGGTCCCGAGGGCCCGACAGGGCGGGGGAATGCTCACGACACGGCTCCGGGGAGGGGAGAACTCGCGGAGCCACGGCTCCGGCTGCGGACGGAAAATAGGTGGGTGCCCGCGGCGCGACCACCCACGGCCGACTCGCCTTTCGACTCCTCCGCCCTTATACTTGGGCCGCTCTTCACCGGCGGGGCCGGAGCATCCGGGTCGCGGCTGGGAGCGCGGTGGCAGCGGACTCTATTCGACTTTCTGGAGGCAGTGGAGCAATGCGGAAGACCTTCCTGGCGGCCGGGCTCGTGGTGCTCGCCGCGGCGTGTGGCGGTGAGAAGAAGGCCGAGGAGCCGGCGGCGATGGCCCCGGAACAGCCGGCGGCCGCGGCCCCGGCGACGACCGGTGCCACCCACGACGTGAACATGGTGCTCGAGGGAACGACCTACAAGTACGTCCCGGACGAACTGACCATCAAGACCGGCGACGTCATCCGCTTCCACAACGTGAGCGGCGGCCCGCACAACGTCGACTTCTGGGCGGACAGC
The DNA here is from genome assembly GCA_963717315.1 of uncultured Gemmatimonadales bacterium. Taxonomy (GTDB): domain Bacteria; phylum Gemmatimonadota; class Gemmatimonadetes; order Gemmatimonadales; family GWC2-71-9; genus JAICEH01. The sequence continues at coordinate 40,813 of CAVQWA010000009.1, read as the reverse complement.
ATCCCGGCCGGCGCGGTCGCGGTGCTCAACGCCGCGATGCCCGACCGGATGGGCGAGCTGAGCGGCCCGCTCCTCGTGGAGGCCAACGCGGTCTACACGATCTCGTTCGCCGGCGCGCCGGCGGGTGAGTACAAGTTCTTCTGCCTGCCGCACCTGGCGATGGGCATGACCGGGGAGCTGGAAATCACCGAGTAATCATTCCCCCGGGAGTCCGAACCGCCCGCCGGCCTCGTCCGGCGGGCGGTTTTCTCTTGCTGGTGCCGGCATGCGGAGCTGCCTGGTCATCACGTTCGCCGTCAGCGCGAGGGCCACTCCCGCGATCCCCACCCCCGCCAGCGCGTCCACCGCGTAGTGCATCTGGCAGTAGACGACGGCCACCGAGAGCATCACCGTCGGCAACGCCAGCAGCACGCCGAGCGTCCGGTTCCCGCGCCACGCCGCGGCGGCGGCGACGACGGTGGCAGCCACGTGGGACGAAGGGAAGGCCGCCCCGTAGGAGCTGCCGCGCGCGAGGGTGGCGTAGACCAGCCGGGCGGGGCCGTTGTCCGTGAACCAGGCGGCGGGGCGGGGGAACTCGTAGTAGGGCCCTGCCACGGGGAAGAAGATGAACCAGAGGTAGCAGGCCACGAATGTCGCCATCACCGCGAAGACGTACCAGCGGAGGTCGTCAGTCCGACCCTTCCACGCGAACCAGGCGGCCGGTGCGGGGACGATCACGTAGTAGGCGAAGTACGACGCGTGGAGCAGCGAGGACCAGAACGCGCTGGGCTTCGCCTGCCACCAGGCCCGGCTCACCTGTGTCCCGAAGAGGGCCATCTCCCACCGCTGGACCGTGCCGTCGTGGGCCGTCACCGCTCCCCCGCCGGCCAGCGCGTCGAGCGCACCGTAGAGTCCGACGAGCAGGATGATGGGGTAGACCTCGCGCAGGAGGCCGCCGACCCGACCCACCCGTTCGCTGGCGCAGAGGAGCGCGAGTGCCGGGATCAGGAGGTGGGCGGCCGCGATCCAGGCGAGCGGGGGAAAGCCCGGCAGCCGCACGAGCGCCGTCACCGCCACGACGAGCCCGTAGCCGGACATCAGCCAGTCGATCGGGCGGAACCGGCTCAGAGCCACCCGCGCTCCCGGTACCAGGCGGCGGTGCGTCGGAGGCCGGCGCCGAGGTCATGCTCCGCTTCCCAGTTCGCGTCGCGCGCGATGGGCGAGGGGTCCGCGGTCCACGCGGGGGCGAAGAACTCGTTCGCCTTGTCTGTGGTGAGGAGCGTGGGCTGGCCGGTGAGCCGCGCCGCCGCCTCCGTCAGGAAGAGGACGGGGCGGGCAATCGCGCCGGGAAGCCGCGGAATGGCGACCCCGCGCCCGACCGCCTCGCCCAGCTTGCGCGCGAGCTCGAGCTGGGTGAATCGCTCGGCGTGGCAGGCGGCATAGGTACGCCCCGCGGTGGAACCCGCCACCGCCACCGCCAGGAGCGCCTCGGCGAGGTCGGGCGCGAAGACCGCCACGAGCTCCTGCGCCCCGGAGCCGAACACGGGTGACAGGCCGAAACGGTGCGCCGCGCGAAAGGCCCGGAGGAACTCCCGGTCGCCGGGGCCGTACACCATCGGCGGCCGGACGATGGCCCATTCGCCGCGGCCCGCCCGGACGACCTCCTCCGCCGCCAGCTTGGACCGGCCGTAGGCGGTGACGGGTCGGGGCGCCTCGTCCCCGCGGAGGGGACGGCCGCGCTCGGAGGGGCCCGCGGCGGCCAGCGAGGAGACGTGCACCAGGCGGCCGACGCGAGCGGCCGCCGCCGCGTCCACCACGTGGCGGGTGCCCTCGACGTTCGCCCGGTGGAACCCGGCGGCATCCAGGGCGCTGGTCGCACCGGCCACATGGAACACCAGGTCCTGCCCCTCGGCCGCCTCGGCGATGGCGCGGGTGGCGTGCAGGTCGCCGGCCACGAGCCGGATGCCCTGCTCGGAGAGCGCCGCGCCCTTCGCCGGATCACGGACCAGGGCCGTGACCTCGTGCCCCGCCTTCCGCAGGGCCTCGACCAGGTGGCCGCCGACGAACCCGGTGGCCCCGGTGACCAGCGCCCTCATAGCGGCTTGTCGTACATCCGGAGCGTCTTGTAGCCGACGAAGCCGATCTTCTCCAGGCCGTGACGGATGCCGACGTTGTCCTCCAGGGTCCAGCCCCCTTCGCCCCAGTAGATCCCGCGCGAGCCGGCGCCGGTCCACACCCGGTGGTAGAGCACCGCGTCGAGCCCGGTGCCGCGGAACTTCGGGATCACGCCGAGGAGCGCGACCCGCGCACGACGGATGGTGCGGCGCTTGAGGCCCCAGAGGATCCGGGCGACCCCCGGGAGGAGCCGGCCGTTCCGGTTCGGGCGCAGCACCTGGTTCAGGTCCGGCAGGCCGAGTCCGAAGCCGACCGGCGTGCCGTCGGCGGTCTCGGCGATCACCACCATCTCGCGGATCACCACCGGGCGGAACTGCTTCGCGAGATGGTCGATTTCCGCGTCGGTCATCGGGATGAAGCCCCAGTTCTTCTCCCAGCAGGCGTTGTACAGCCGCTTGATGAGGTCGATTTCCTCCTTGAAGCGCTTCAGGTCCACCAGGCGGAACCGGACCCCGTAGCGCTTCGCGAGGATCTCCTCCGCCCGCCCCAGCCGCGCCGCCGGCGTGACATAGTGGTCGAAGCTGCCGGCCTCGTAGAGGATGAGGTCCTTCACCTTGGCGAACCCGGCGCGCTCGATGAGCCGCCCGTAGTAGGGCGGGTGCCAGGGCGTCATGAGGACGTTCGGGGTCTCGAAGCCGTCCACCAGGAGGCCGCAGTCATCGTTCACCGAGAAGGAGGCCGGCCCCCGGAGGACCGGGAGCCCGCGCGCCCTCACCCAGTCGCCGGCGGCACCGAGCAGCGCGTCGGCCACCGCCTGGTCGTCCCCGCACTCGAAGAAGCCGAAGAAGCCCACCCGGTCGTCCGGATGGGTCTCGTAGTGCAGCCGGTTGTCGATCGCGGCGACACGCCCGACGACCTTCCCCTCACGCTCGGCGAGGAAGTACTCGGCCTCCGCGTGCTGGAAGAACGGGTTCTTCGTGCGGGAGAGCTGGACCCGCATGTCCAGCCGGAGCGGCGGCACCCAGTTGGGCGCCGCCGCGTGCAGACGGTAGGGAAGCGCGATGAAGCGGGAGAGGTCCGCGGCGGCCCGGACCGCCCGGACCGTGACGGCGGGAGTCAGATGACGCCCAGTTCGCGGCCGATCCGGCCGAACGCCTCGAGGCAGAAGTCGATCTGCTCCGCCGTGTGGGTGGCCATCAGGCTGGTGCGGAGGCGGCACTGCACCGCCGGCACCGCCGGGGGCACCACGGGATTGGTGAAGACGCCCGCCTCGAAGAGCTTGCGCCAGAATACCAGCGTCAGCTCGAGCGGCCCGATGATGACCGGGACGATCGGCGTCTCGGTCGGGCCGGTGTCGTAACCGAGGGCGCGGATGCCCTCCACCAGCTGGCGGGTATTCTCCCACAGCCGGGCGCGGCGCTCCGGCTCGTCCTGCAGCACCTGCAGCGTGGCGAGGACGCCGGCGGTGTTGGCCGGCGGGAGCGAGGCGGTGAAGATGAGGGGCCGAGCATGGTGCTTGAGGAAGTCGATGACGTTCTCGGTGCCCGCGACGAATCCGCCGATCGAGGCGAGCGACTTGGAGAAGGTGCCGGCGATGATGTCCACCTCGTCGGTCATCCCGAAGTGCGCGGCCGTCCCGTCGCCGTTCGGGCCGAGGACGCCGAGGGCGTGGGCGTCGTCCACGGCGAAGGCGGCGCCGTACTGCTTCGCGAGCCGGGTGAGCCCGGGCACGTCGGCGATGTCGCCCTCCATCGAGTAGACGCCGTCGACGATGATCAGGACGCCGCGGCCCTGGGCCTTCTGGAGCTTCCGCTCGAGGCCGGCGAGGTCGCCGTGGGTGAAGCGCTCGGTCTCGCCGTAGGAGAGCTTCGCGCCGTCCACGATCGAGGCGTGGTCGAGCTTGTCGAGCAGCACCAGGTCGTTCCGGCCGACGAGGCCGGAGACCAGGCCGAGGTTGGCATTGTATCCGGTGGAGAAGACCAGGCACGATTCCTTCCCGAGGAAGGTGGCGAGGTCGTTCTCCAGCTGGAGGTGGAGGTCGAGGGTGCCGTTGAGGAAGCGACTGCCGGTGCAGCCGGAGCCGTAGCGCAGCAGCGCGCGCTGGGCGGCCTCGAGCACCTTCGGGTGGTGGGTCAGCCCGAGGTAGTTGTTCGACCCCAGCATGATCCGCTTCTTGCCCTCGATCGTGACGACCGTGTCCTCCGACTCGGAGATGGGCTTGAAGTAGGCATACAGGCCCGCGGCGCGGGCCTCGCGCGCCCTCGTGAACTGGCGGCACTTCTGGAAGAGGGCGATGTGCTGGAGGGTCTGGGCGTCCACGGGACCTCGGCTGCACGGGGGGTACGAAGGCGCGCACCCCCCTGTGGCGGGTGCGCGGCACAAGCGTGCAAAAAGTACCGGGTTGGTACCTTCCGGACAAGGTTTTGGGCAACGGGGATGGGGAGCCAGCCGATCGGGGATGACCGGGCAACCAACAGCGGGTCTTCCGGTTAGGCCGGCCGGGCGGTTCACCGCGGAGGCGCGGAGGGGGCGCGGAGGGCCGCGGAGAACTGCTTTCACCGCAGAGGCGCCGGGGGCGCAGGGAACTACCCGGATCCGCCGGACGCCACTTTGGCAACTTCTTGAGCTCCACCCCACCCCGACTGCCTCGTGGAGGTAGAGGAGGCAAACGCCAACCCCGATCGGACACGGCCGACGAAGTCGGCGGTCCCCTGCGTCCTCTGCGCCCCTGCGGTGAACCCTGCGCGGTCATTGCTTCGCCGTGCAGGCGCCACCGGGCGCCGATTGGTTGACTCCGGGGGCGGGGAGGGCCGAGTATTCGGGACTGCGGGGCGTTAGCTCAGCTGGGAGAGCGCCTGGTTTGCAACCAGGAGGTCACCGGTTCGATCCCGGTACGCTCCATGCCGCATTTCCCCCTCCGACCGCTCCCCCTGCCACTCGCGGCGGGGAAGGCCTCCACCCGCGACGGCTTCGGGCGCCATTCGGACCCTGTCACGCTTGATGGGTTGTGCCCCCCCTGAATCCGCTATCGTGGCCGGGAGCCAGTTTGCGCCTCCCTTCCACCCACGACTGCGAGTTCTTGCATGTCGGACGCCGGGCACCCTCGCCGTCTCCCGACCGGAGGGCTGATGACCACCTGCCTCGTCGGCTTCATGTCGCTGCTGGGGTCGTTGAGCTGCAGCGGCCCCGATCCCATCGGCCCGCGGCAGGACACCCTGCGGCCCGCGCCGATGCTCGCCGTCGGCTCGGCGGGCCCGTGCACCCGGGTGCACGTGCAGATCGTCGGGGGGACCACGGCCCAGGCCAGTTTCGCGGCGGACTCGGGCTGCGCCACCGGGCTCGCGCTGGTCGGCGCGGGGGCCGTGGGGTACGTCAAGAACCAGCGGAAGGTGAGCATCCCCGTGCGAGTAGCAAACCGGGGGCCGGGTGGGCGGGACGCGCCGATCCTCGTGGTGCTGCCGAGGGACTCGGGCGTCGTCACGGCGCCGAGCACCGTCACGGCACGCGTCGTGGAATCGAATGCGGACAGCGTCGGGGGAGCCGGTGGGGCGGACGCCGGTGCGGCATTCTGGACTCTCCTCGAGAATGGGGGCACGATCCCCGGCGACTCGACCCCGATCCGGACGCTGCAACTCATCGTGCCCAACAAGACCACCGCGGCAAGGATCTCGTTCGAGATCCGGGCGGAGCTGCCTGATTCGGCGCTGCCCATCATCCACGACCAGATGACATTCGCCGCGGAATCCCTGTTTGTGATCGAGGATTCGCTTGCGCCGGGTTACGACTACTACCGGCGGATGATCGGCATCTGGCTCCGGCCGGAGGCGGACGGAACTGCCTTCCGCGCACTGCTGGAGAAGTACGGTGCGAGCCTCGCCGGTGGGAGTTCGTTCGCCCGCCTCTTCATCCTCAGGTTCCCCGATCCGGGGCCCACTTGGACGGACGTCAAAGCCCTCCTCGATTCACTCCATGGTGAACCCATTGTGCGGGTCGCAGGTCCGATGACGCGTCGCGGTGGGGTGGGAAGGGTGGACGGGAGATTCCCCTCTGATGGTGGCTTCACGAGGCAGGCCTGGATCGACGGCGTCGCCGAACTCTGGGCGCCCTCTGCGATCCGTGCGCCGCAGGCTTGGGCGTGCGAGAACGGCCAGTATCCAGGTTCTGCTCCGCCCGCGATCCACTTGCTCGAAGCCGAGGTGCCCACGAGTGCCGTCCCGCCGGACCTGGTGGATTACTCTGCGGCAAGGGTCCCCTTCCCGCCTGGGGGGCAGGAAGTATCGAGCCAGCAACGGACGATCGGCCTCTCTGCCGACTCACTCTTCTGGGTGGGCCATGCCGCGGCCGTGGCTTCGTTGGCGGGCTCCCGGGCAGACAATATGCTGGGCATTGCCGGCATGGTTTGGGGAGGTCGGTTGCGCGCACTCGGCATCGGCGCCCGCAACTATGTCGAGACCGGGACGGCAGGGACGGCACTGGTGAACGGGATTCTCCCGCGATTGGCCGGCGAGTCCCCCCGGGTGGTCGTAAGCACGATCGGGATCGGTCTTAGCAACGATACGGTCGCGGTGGAATACCTCCGTGCGGGCCTCGCAAGACTGTTCGATAGCGTCCCGGGTTTGCTTTGGGTTCAGACAACTGGCAATGAGCGGCTCAATCGGAGCCTGGCGAACCTGCGGGCGCAGCCGATCCGCAGTGCGGCCATGGATCGCGCTCTGCTGGAGCTTCGCGCCGCGGGATACGCCGACCGCATCCTGTTTGTTGCGGGCACGTCGCCCGGCAACGTGGCCTGGGACGATGGCAATGTGGGTTCGGGATTCTACCTGGGCCATACGGGCCTTGCGGCTCCTGCCAAGGGGGTATGGGCCGCCACGACCACAGGGACGCTCGCCTTTGGGAATGGCACATCGTTCGCAGCGCCGTTGGTCGCCGGGACCGCGGCCCTGCTCCTGGCCGCGGGACCCGTCACTCTCACCGGCCCAGCTGGTGGACTACCTGGAGCGCGGGAGCCGGGTCGCGATCCGGGACTCGGTGACGGGGCTGCTCGTGCCCCGCACGCCGGTGCAGGGTTTCCCGGAACCGGTGTACCAGCTTGATGCCTACGGCGCCCTCCAGCTCCTTTCCCAGGACCAGGGCGACAGCCCCCTCTGCGGCCAGCAGGTGCTCGCCAATCCCCCGGTGTCGTTCTCCGTGCTGCGGGATTTCGAGATCGTGCGGACCACCCCTATTGCCCACGCCCAGTGGTACCCGGCCAGGATCTCCGTGGCGCCTGGGGGGCGGCAGCTTTCGGTCCACCTGAACGAGGATTCACTGAATGGTCGCGATCATTCCGTTGCGACGTTTGACCCGCTCGGGGCCCGGCTCCGGACCTGGAACAACCAGTCCGCGCGGTTCGACGGAGACGACGTCTTCGTCCTGCAGCGCCCGACCCTCACGGCCTACTTCATTGACCTCTACTCCCAGGCCACCGGGGGCCTGCTCTCCTCCGTGTTGCTGACCGATTCGACCGGCGGGGCGGCGTACGTCTGGCCGGATGACGTCCACCTGCATCCCCAGGGGCGGTACCTCTTCTACCACGGGCTGCTCTTCGACCTGCGGACCGGTGCGTCCACCCGGTTCACCCCGATCTCCACGCCGGCGTGGGACCTCTCCCCCGACGGGTCGCGGCTGGTCGCGCTCGAGCGGCTCGGGGCTCCGAACGGACCGTGGAGTTCTCGCCTGCTCGAGTTTCGGGTGGCGGTGAACGCGGACTCCACCCTGACCATCACCGGGCCGCACCAGGATGTCCTGGTCCCGGGCGTCCGGCTCGGTGGCCCGTTCCACGGCGATGAAGGGAGGATTGTCGCGACATCGGTGATCGAGGAGCCCTCTGGGCAGTGCACGATTCACCTGCGGCCGGCAACCGCCTTGGGTACCGTCGGCCGAGACCAGGTTCTGGCCCGCTGCGTCGTGTCCCGAGCCCAACGGGCTGTGGCAGGCGTCCGAGGTGCGGGACATCGCAGCTGCGAGTTCTTGCATGTAGGACGCCGGGCACCCTCGTCGTCTCCCCACTGGAGGGCTGATGACCACCTGTCTCGTCGGCTTCATTTCGCTGCTGGGGTCGTTGAGCTGCAGCGGCCCCGATCCCATCGGCCCGCGGCAGGACACCCTGCGGCCCGCGCCGATGCTCGCCGTCGGCTCGGCGGGCCCGTGCACCCGGGTGCACGTGCAGATCGTCGGGGGGACCACGGCCACGGCCGGTTTCGCCGCGGACTCGGGCTGCGCCACCGGGCTCGCGCTGGTCGGCGCGGGGGCCGTGGGGTACGTCAAGAACCAGCGGAAGGTGAGCATCCCCGTGCGGGTGGTGAACCGGGGGCCGGGCGGGCGGGACGCGCCGATCCTCGTGGTGCTGCCGAGGGACTCGGGGGTGGTCACGGCGCCGAGCACCGTCACGGCACGGGTGGTGGAAGCGAACGCGGACAGCGTCGGGGGAGCCGGTGGGGCGGACGCCGGTGCGGCATTCTGGACCCTCCTCGAGAATGGGGGCACGATCCCCGGCGACTCGACCCCGATCCGGACGCTGCAACTCATCGTGCCCAACAAGACCACCGCGGCCAGGATCTCGTTCGAGATCCGGGCGGAGCTGCCTGATTCGGCGCTGCCCATCATCCACGACCAGATGACATTCGCCGCGGAATCCCTGTTTGTGATCGAGGATTCGCTTGCGCCGGGTTACGACTACTACCGGCGGATGATCGGCCTGCGCTTGAATCCCGGGGCTGACGGCGATGCCTTCCGTGCGCTGGCACAGAAGTACAACGCCAGCCTTGCAGGAGGCAGCAATTTCGTGGGACTCTACATCCTCCGGTTCCCCGACCCCGGCCCCACTTGGAACGATGTGAAAGCCCTCCTGGATTCGCTTCACGCCGAGCCAATCGTGAAGGTCGCATATCCTATGACGCGCCGGGGAGGACCGGGGAGAGTGGACGGGCGTTACCCCACGGACGGCGGGTTCACGAGGCAGTCGTGGATTCAGCGAGCGCCTGGCTTGTGGGCTGCGCTCGCGATTCGCGCCCCACTGGCTTGGGGGTGCGAGAACGGCCGGTACTCCGGGTCCACCCCTCCCCTGGTCTATCAGCTTGAAGCAGAGGTGGCCTCGGGATCGGTCCCGGCTGACCTCGCCAGCTACTCCGCCGCAAGAGTCCCGTTCCCTCCATCCGGGCAGGAAGTGTCGGGTGCACAGCGAACGATCGATATCGCGGCGGACTCCGTGGCGTGGGCCGGTCACGCTGCGGCGGTCAGCTCGCTGCTGGGCTCGCGGGCTGATAACGGAGTTGGGATTGCCGGCATGGTCTGGGGAGGCGGAGTACGCGCAGTAGGGCTCGGTGCTCGGAATTATGTCGAGACGGGAACTGCCGGAACCGCATTGGTGAATTACATCGTCCCGTTGCTCGCAGCCGAGGGTCCGCGGGTCCTGGTGAGCACGATCGGAATCGGGTGGAGCAACGACAGCGCGGTTGTGGATTACCTCCGCACTGGGCTCCGCCGGCTATTCGAGGCTACTCCAGACCTCCTGTGGATCCAGACCACGGGCAACGAGCGGCAAGATCGCAGCTTGGCGGACCTCCAGACGCAGCCGATCCGCAGTGCTGCCATGGATCGGGTGCTGCTGGAGCTTCGTTCGCAGGGATTCGCCGACCGCATCCTGTTCGTCGCCGGGACCGAGCCTGGGAACACAGCCTGGCTGGGAACAAGCCCTAGCTTAGGCTCTGGCTTCTACCTCGGTAACACCACAATCGCGGCGCCTGCTGAGGACGTTTGGGCGGCAACCACCAACGGTACGCTCGCATTCGGCAACGGCACCTCGTTCGCGGTGCCCCTGGTCGCCGGGACCGCGGCCCTGCTCCTGGCGCGGGACCCGTCACTCTCACCGGCCCAGCTGGTGGACTACCTGGAGCGCGGGAGCCGGGTCGCGATCCGGGACTCGGTGACGGGGCTGCTCGTGCCCCGCACGCCGGTGCAGGGTTTCCCGGAACCGGTGTACCAGCTTGATGCCTACGGCGCCCTCCAGCTCCTTTCCCAGGACCAGGGCGACAGCCCCCTCTGCGGCCAGCAGGTGCTCGCCAATCCCCCGGTGTCGTTCTCCGTGCTGCGGGATTTCGAGATCGTGCGGACCACCCCTATTGCCCACGCCCAGTGGTACCCGGCCAGGATCTCCGTGGCGCCTGGGGGGCGGCAGCTTTCGGTCCACCTGAACGAGGATTCACTGAATGGTCGCGATCATTCCGTTGCGACGTTTGACCCGCTCGGGGCCCGGCTCCGGACCTGGAACAACCAGTCCGCGCGGTTCGACGGAGACGACGTCTTCGTCCTCCAGCGCCCGACCCTCACGGCCTACTTCGTCGACCTGTACTCCCAGGCCACCGGAGGCCTGCTCTCCTCCGTGCTGCTGACCGACTCGACCGGCGGGGCGGCGTACGTCTGGCCGGATGAGGTCCACCTGCATCCCCAGGGGCGGTACCTCTTCTACCGCGGCTTGATCTTCGACCTCCGGAGCGGTGCGTCTTCCCGGTTCACCCCGATCTCCACGCCGGCGTGGGACCTCTCCCCCGACGGGTCGCGGCTGGTCGCGCTCGAGCGGCTCGGGGCTCCGAACGGACCGTGGAGTTCTCGCCTGCTCGAGTTTCGGGTGGCGGTGAACGCGGACTCCACCCTGACCATCACCGGGCCGCACCAGGATGTCCTGGTCCCGGGCGTCCGGCTCGGTGGCCCGTTCCACGGCGATGAAGGGAGGATTGTCGCGACATCGGTGATCGAGGAGCCCTCTGGGCAGTGCACGATTCACCTGCGGCCGGCAACCGCCTTGGGTACCGTGGCCGAGACCAGGTTCTGGCCCGCCACGTCCTGCCCGGGTCCCAACGGGCTGTGGCAGGCGTCCGAGGTGCGGGACATCGCCGCTGCGAGTTCTTGCATGTAGGACGCCGGGCACCCTCGTCGTCTCCCCACTGGAGGGCTGATGACCACCTGCCTCGTCGGATTCATTTCGCTGCTGGGGTCGTTGAGCTGCACCGGGCCCGATCCCATCGGCCCGCGGCAGGACACCCTGCGGCCCGCGCCGATGCTCGCCGTCGGCTCGGCGGGCCCGTGCACCCGGGTGCACGTGCAGATCGTCGGGGGGACCACGGCCCAGGCCAGTTTCGCCGCGGACTCGGGCTGCGCCACCGGGCTCGCGCTGGTCGGCGCGGGGGCCGTGGGGTACGTCAAGAACCAGCGGAAGGTGAGCATCCCCGTGCGGGTGGTGAACCGGGGGCCGGGCGGGCGGGACGCGCCGATCCTCGTGGTGCTGCCGAGGGACTCGGGGGTGGTCACGGCGCCGAGCACCGTCACGGCACGGGTGGTGGAAGCGAACGCGGACAGCGTCGGGGGAGCCGGTGGGGCGGACGCCGGTGCGGCATTCTGGACTCTCCTCGAGAATGGGGGCACGATCCCCGGCGACTCGACCCCGATCCGGACGCTGCAACTCATCGTGCCCAACAAGACCACCGCGGCCAGGATCTCGTTCGAGATCCGGGCGGAGCTGCCTGATTCGGCGCTGCCCATCATCCACGACCAGATGACGTTCGCCGCGGAATCCCTGTTTGTGATCGAGGACTCGCTTGCGCCGGGTTACGACTACTACCGGCGGATGATCGGCATCTGGCTCCGGCCGGAGGCGGACGGAACTGCCTTCCGCGCACTGCTGGAGAAGTACGGTGCGAGCCTCGCCGGTGGGAGTTCGTTCGCCCGCCTCTTCATCCTCAGGTTCCCCGATCCGGGGCCCACTTGGACGGACGTCAAAGCCCTCCTCGATTCACTCCATGGTGAACCCATTGTGCGGGTCGCAGGTCCGATGACGCGTCGCGGTGGGGTGGGAAGGGTGGACGGGAGATTCCCCTCTGATGGTGGCTTCACGAGGCAGGCCTGGATCGACGGCGTCGCCGAACTCTGGGCGCCCTCTGCGATCCGTGCGCCGCAGGCTTGGGCGTGCGAGAACGGCCAGTATCCAGGTTCTGCTCCGCCCGCGATCCACTTGCTCGAAGCCGAGGTGCCCACGAGTGCCGTCCCGCCGGACCTGGTGGATTACTCTGCGGCAAGGGTCCCCTTCCCGCCTGGGGGGCAGGAAGTATCGAGCCAGCAACGGACGATCGGCCTCTCTGCCGACTCACTCTTCTGGGTGGGCCATGCCGCGGCCGTGGCTTCGTTGGCGGGCTCCCGGGCAGACAATATGCTGGGCATTGCCGGCATGGTTTGGGGAGGTCGGTTGCGCGCACTCGGCATCGGCGCCCGCAACTATGTCGAGACCGGGACGGCAGGGACGGCACTGGTGAACGGGATTCTCCCGCGATTGGCCGGCGAGTCCCCCCGGGTGGTCGTAAGCACGATCGGGATCGGTCTTAGCAACGATACGGTCGCGGTGGAATACCTCCGTGCGGGCCTCGCAAGACTGTTCGATAGCGTCCCGGGTTTGCTTTGGGTTCAGACAACTGGCAATGAGCGGCTCAATCGGAGCCTGGCGAACCTGCGGGCGCAGCCGATCCGCAGTGCGGCCATGGATCGCGCTCTGCTGGAGCTTCGCGCCGCGGGATACGCCGACCGCATCCTGTTTGTTGCGGGCACGTCGCCCGGCAACGTGGCCTGGGACGATGGCAATGTGGGTTCGGGATTCTACCTGGGCCATACGGGCCTTGCGGCTCCTGCCAAGGGGGTATGGGCCGCCACGACCACAGGGACGCTCGCCTTTGGGAATGGCACATCGTTCGCAGCGCCGTTGGTCGCCGGGACCGCGGCCCTGCTCCTGGCGCGGGACCCGTCACTCTCACCGGCCCAGCTGGTGGACTACCTGGAGCGCGGGAGCCGGGTCGCGATCCGGGACTCGGTGACGGGGCTGCTCGTGCCCCGCACGCCGGTGCAGGGTTTCCCGGAACCGGTGTACCAGCTTGATGCCTACGGCGCCCTCCAGCTCCTTTCCCAGGACCGGGGCGACAACCCCCTCTGCGGGCAGCAGGTGCTCGCCAATCCCCCGGTGTCGTTCTCCGTGCTGCGGGATTTCGAGATCGTGCGGACCACCCCTATTGCCCACGCCCAGTGGTACCCGGCCAGGATCTCCGTGGCGCCTGGGGGGCGGCAGCTTTCGGTCCACCTGAACGAGGATTCACTGAATGGTCGCGATCATTCCGTTGCGACGTTTGACCCGCTCGGGGCCCGGCTCCGGACCTGGAACAACCAGTCCGCGCGGTTCGACGGAGACGACGTCTTCGTCCTGCAGCGCCCGACCCTCACGGCCTACTTCATTGACCTCTACTCCCAGGCCACCGGGGGCCTGCTCTCCTCCGTGTTGCTGACCGATTCGACCGGCGGGGCGGCGTACGTCTGGCCGGATGACGTCCACCTGCATCCCCAGGGGCGGTACCTCTTCTACCACGGGCTGCTCTTCGACCTGCGGACCGGTGCGTCCACCCGGTTCACCCCGATCTCCACGCCGGCGTGGGACCTCTCCCCCGACGGGTCGCGGCTGGTCGCGCTCGAGCGGCTCGGGGCTCCGAACGGACCGTGGAGTTCTCGCCTGCTCGAGTTTCGGGTGGCGGTGAACGCGGACTCCACCCTGACCATCACCGGGCCGCACCAGGATGTCCTGGTCCCGGGCGTCCGGCTCGGTGGCCCGTTCCACGGCGATGAAGGGAGGATTGTCGCGACATCGGTGATCGAGGAGCCCTCTGGGCAGTGCACGATTCACCTGCGGCCGGCAACCGCCTTGGGTACCGTCGCCGAGACCAAGTACTGGCCCGCTACCTCCTGTCCCGACTCCCAACGGGCTGTGGCAGGCGTCCGAGGTGCGGGACATCGCCGCTCGAAGCCCGTAGCAGGAGGTCTCGCGTTCGATCCCGGAGCTTGACATAGGGGGAGGGGGTATATAGATTCGGCCCTCAGGCATCCCTGGGGGTCGTATGAACGGCACCGACTGGCTGGTCCTCTTCGGCGGGTTCACCGCCATCACCTTCGTCTACTGGTGGTTCTTCCGCGCCGGGCGCACCCCGGTGGCGGCCGCGGCCGCCCCGGCGGGCGGCCTCCAGGAGATCGTCGTCGCCGTCCGCGGCGGGTACGACCCCGGCTCCATCCGGGTCCGCGCCGGCCAGCCGGTCCGGCTGGTCTTCGACCGCCAGGAGGACGCGAGCTGCTCGGAGGAAGTGGTGTTCCCCGACTTCGGCGTGCGGAAGTTCCTCGAGCCGTTCGCGCGCACCCCCATCGAGATCACGCCGGCCGCGCCCGGCACCTACGAGTTCACCTGCGGCATGAACATGCTCCGCGGGCGGCTCATCGCCGAGTAGCCCACGATGACCACGCACACCGAGGAGCGGATCACCTTCCCCGTCACCGGGATGCACTGCGCCTCCTGCCAGGCCCGGGTCCAGCAGGCGCTCCAGCAGGCCCCCGGCGTCCGCGACGCCAACGTGAACCTGATGACCGAGCAGGCGACGGTCGCCTTCGACCCCGCGGCCGTCTCCCCCGAGGCCCTGGTGGAGACGGTCCGGAGCGCCGGGTACGAGGCCGAGCTCCCCTCCGCCGAGCGCAGCGCCTTCGACGAGCAGGAGGCGCAGGATCGCTCGCGCGAGGAGGAGTACCACCGGCTCCGGTTCCGCTCCCTGGTGAGCCTCGCCATCGGCGCGGTGGCGATGCTGCTCTCGATGCCCCTGATGGGCGCGGGGCCGCACGGCTCCACCGACCCGGTGATGAACTGGGTGATGCAGACGCTCGAGCCCTCGCTCCGGGGCGCCATCCCCTGGCTCTACGCCGTTCCCCACGGCGCCCTCCGCTGGACGCTGCTCGCCCTCACGCTGGTGGTAATGGTCTGGGCCGGCCGCCATTTCTACGTCAACGCCTGGGCCGCATTCCGGCACCACTCCGCCACGATGGACACGCTCGTGGCGGTGGGCACCGGCGCCGCGTTCCTCTTCTCCGCCGCCGTGACGCTGGCGCCGGGGTGGTTCGCGGCCCGGGGCGTGGCGCCGGACGTGTATTACGAGGCGGTGATCATCATCGTGGCGCTGGTGCTCCTCGGGAACGCCTTCGAGGCACGGGCCAAGCGGCGCACCGCCGAGGCGCTCCGCGGGCTGGCGGCGCTGCAGCCGCTCGAGGCCACCGTGGTGCGCGACGGCCGCGAGGTGGCCGTGCCGCTCCCCCAGGTCCGGCGGGGCGACACGATCCTCGTCCGGCCCGGCGAGCGGATGCCGGTGGACGGCGAGGTGCTCTCGGGCACGAGCGCGGTGGACGAGTCGGTGCTCACCGGCGAGAGCATCCCGGTGGACAAGGCGCCGGGAAGCCGGGTGAGCACGGGCACGCTCAATCAGTCTGGCGCGATCCGGATCCGCGCCACGGCCCTCGGCGCCGACAGCGCGCTGGGCCGGATCGTGGCGCTTATGCGCGAGGCGCAGGGATCGCGCGCGCCGATCCAGGGGCTGGCCGACCGGATCTCGGCGGTGTTCGTCCCGGCCGTGGTTTCGATCGCGGTCGCCACCTTCGTGGCCTGGACCATCATCGGCGACGACCCGGTGCGCGCCCTCACGGCCGCGGTGGCGGTGCTCATCATCGCCTGTCCCTGTGCGATGGGCCTGGCGGTGCCGACGGCGGTGATGGTCGCCACCGGCCGGGGCGCGGAGCTGGGGGTCCTGATCAAGGGCGGCGAGCCGCTGCAGCGCGCGGCCGACGTGGATACGGTGGTGCTCGACAAGACCGGCACCCTCACCGAGGGGAAGCCGCGGGTGACGGGTGCCGAGCTCGATGACGAGGCCGCACGGCTTGCCGCGGGGCTCGAGCGCGGCTCGGAGCATCCGCTCGCCCGAGCCATCGTCGCCTGGGCCGGGGAGCGCGGACTGGACCTGCCGGAACCGGAGCGCTTCGAGGCGCGGGCCGGCTTCGGGGCGGTGGGGGATGTGGCCGGCCGGCGGGTGCTGGTGGGCACCGCGAAGCTGCTCGAATCGGAGGGCGTGGCGCCGGGCGGCGCGCTCGAGGCCGCCGAGCGGTTTGCCGCGGCGGGCGCCACGCCGGTGCTGGTGGCGGTGGACGGGAAGGCCCGCGGGGCCATCGCACTCGCCGACCGGCTCAAGCCGACCAGCCGAGCTGCGGTGGAGCGGCTCCACCGGCTCGGCCTCCGGGTGGCGATGCTCACCGGCGACCGCCGGGGCGCGGCCGCGGCGATCGCCCGCGAGGCGGGGATCGACGCGGTCGAGTCCGAGGTACTGCCCGAAGGGCAAGGTGGACTACGTGAAGCGGGCCCAGGCCGAGGGCCGCGTGGTGGCGATGGTGGGCGACGGCGTGAACGACGCGCCGGCGCTCGCCCAGGCCGACGTGGGCGTGGCGATGGGCGCCGGCGCTGACGTGGCGGCGGATGCCGCCGACATCACCCTGCTCCGCGACGACCTGCACGCGCTCGCCGATGCGCTCGGGCTCTCACGCCGCACGATGGGGACGATGCGCCAGAACCTGTTCTGGGCCCTCATCTACAACATGATCGGCATCCCCGTGGCGGCGGGGGTGCTCTACCCGGCGTTCGGCCTGCTGCTGAGCCCCATTCTCGCCTCCGCCGCGATGGCGTTCAGCTCGGTCAGCGTGGTCAGCAACAGCCTCAGGCTCCGGGGCTTCGAGGGAGGGACGCGATGAGCGACGAGACGATCACCTGCGGCTGCGGCGCCTCGCACGAAGTGGGGCCGGACGGGCGGAAGGCGGTCGGCGTGGACCCCGAGCTCAAGCAGAAGAACCTGCACCGGCTCCGCCGGATCGAGGGCCAGGTGCGCGGGCTCCAGAAGATGGTCGAGGAGGAGCGTTACTGCGCCGACATCCTGGTGCAGCTCACCTCGGTGCAGGAGGCGCTGCGCGGCGTCTCCCGCTCGCTGATGAAGAACCACCTCGAGCACTGCGCCAGCCACGCCATCCGGCAGGGCGGGGACGAGGCGAGGCAGATGTACGACGAGGTGGTGGACCTGATGTTCAAGCACGTGCGATGAGGGCGCTGCTCCCGGTGGTGCTCCTCGCGGCCACGGCCGTGCCCGCCGCCGCGCAGAAGGACTGGTACAACCTCGACCGGGGGCACCCGTTCGACGTCACCGACGCCCGCGCGCTCGAGCGGAAGGCGCTGGAGTTCCAGTTCTCGCCGCTCGACGTGACCCGGCGGGAGGGTGGGGCCTACGGCTGGACCCTGGCGCCGTCAGTGACGGCGGGGCTCCTGCCCCGGACCGAATTCGAGCTCGGGCTCCCCTGGACCTGGTCGGACGGTCCCGACTCGCGCGGCGGCCTGGCCGGCGTCGAACTGGGCGTGATGCACGCCCTCAACGTCGAGACCCGCGGCATCCCGGCGCTCGCGCTCGAGGCCGAAGTGCTCCTCCCCGTCGGCTCGGAGGCGCCCGACGCCGCCTTCACGGCCCTGGGGGCCATCCTCACCCGCACCTTCGGCCGGAGCCGCGTGCACCTGAATGCCTCGGGGACCTTCGGGCCCTCCGCCGCCGCCCACGCCGACCAGCACCGGTGGCGGGCTGGCCTGGCGGTGGACCGGGCGCTTCCGCTCGCAGCCACCCTCCTCGGGGCCGAGCTCCTGGTGGGCGAAGCCTTCGCGGACGGCGCGGCGCTCGATTGGGACGTGGGCGTCGGTGGCCGGCGCCAGCTCACCCCGCGCCTCGTGGCGGACGCGGGCGTCCGCTACCGGGTGGGCGGTGACTCGCGGGGTTGGGGCCTGCGGATGGGCCTCGGCTGGATGACCGCGCTGGCGCGCAGCCGGGCGGGTGCCCGATGAGGTCGCGCGTCTTCGCGCTCGTCCTCCTTGCCGTCACGCTCGGCGCCGGCGAGGCACGGGCGCAGTGGGTCACCACCGACGAGCAGGCCTACCTGCAGGCGGGGCACAACTGGGCGTTCCGCCGGGCGTACCCGGGGGCCGACCGGCTCTTCAACGGCTTCGATTACGGGCACGCGATCCTCTACGAGACCCTGCTGACCCGCCCCGATGCCGACCCATCGCTCCTGGAGGAGCGCGAGTTCCGGCACCTGGTCGGCACGGTGCTCCGGAACCCGCCCGCTCTCCCGCTCGAGGAGTCGGCGATCGAGGTGGAGTACGCCCGGCTGGTGCCGGAGGTGAAGCTGATGTTCGACTGGGCCCACCTCCTCCACCGCCAGATCTACGACGTCTGGGCGGACGAACGGCTGGGCGAGGGGGCCAAGGATGCCGCCGTGGCGGAGCTGGTCCGCCACTATCGGTCCCGGCCCGACCTCGCCTTCGCCGCGACGCCCAAGTCGCTGGAGCTGATGGAGGGTCACGACTACTCGCTCGCCTTCCGCGAGCGGTACCCGAAGTTCAACGGCCTGATCTGGGCCTACCACTGGATACAGGTCGGGCTCTACGACGCCCTGATGGCGGACGCCGACCCGGCGGGTCGGCAGCGGCGCGTGGCGCAGGCGGTGGGCCGGTTCTGGCAGATGGTGGACGCCGGCCTCGACGGGCTCCCGTACCTCATGCCGATGACCTCGGTGGTGGCGCCCCGCTTCGCGGCCCGCTATCCCGGGGCAGCCGCGATCTTCGACAACCTCCACGCGATGCACGACGTGGTCTCGGACATTCTCGCGTCCGGCCGGGTGCCGGCCTCGGGCAAGCGGGCCGAGCTCCTGCGGATGGCCGCGCGCTACCGGGATGGCGCGACCGACACCGTGCCGCACGCGGAATGGCGGGCGATGGGGGAGCGGATGGGGGCGAACAACCAGGGCGGGCGCGCGGTGGACTTCGACCCGGCCCTCCCGCGCCCCACGGTGCGGCGGGGCGCGCCGCACCACGCGGAGATGGGGCATTGAGGGCGGGTCAACGCCCGCGCAACGCGCGGACGCCCCCCGCCACCAGGAAGACGGTGTAGATCCCTGCCAGGGCCAGCCCCTTGGCCGCGGTGGCGAGAAAGAGCGCGCGGGCCGGCCCCTGCATCAGTCCGCGGACCTGGAAGAAGTCGAGCAACAGGAGGACCCCGACGAAGCCGGCCACGGCGCCGGCGATCAGGCACAGCGCGCCGAGCACCCGGAGGGTGCCGACACCCCCATCCCGCAGCAGGATGGCTCCGCCGAGCGCGGCCAGCGCGATCACGACCAGCGAGAAGTTGTCGAGCGTCGTGGTCAGCGCCGCGAAGTCGGACTGGGCATTCGGTTCCCGCTGGATCGCCCAGAGCACGGAGATGTCGATCAGTGCCGCCAGGAGCAGGGCGATCCCGAGCCCGGTCAACAGACCCGCGATCGCGCCGCGGGCGTCGGAGCGCGGCGTGGACGAGTCGGTCCGGGTCGGCATCACGGGGTTCGCGGGCATCGGGCCTCCGGCAGAGGGTGATTGGCGGCGACAGCAGTGCGACACCAACCCCGGTCCTTCCGGACCGGCGCCGCCGCCACATAATGGGGCGGCGATCCCCGCCGGACAACTGTTGGTGCGCCGTTGCCACAGCGTGGAGCGGAACGGTCGCCGGATGGGCTTGGCTCGCCGGGCGAACCGGGTGCAATTGGGCGCATGGCACGTGTCAATGCATTTAGTGGCAATGACTTACCAGATTGGGGCCGCGACCATCTCTATCCGATGGGATTGGCTTGTCTCTTGCAAAACCGAGCGGCACCGCCCGTAGCGGCGGGTTGCTGAGCAGTCTCCCTTGGATGAGGTGACCGATGCGAGTAAACCCCCTGTTCGGCCTTCTCGCCGGAGCGGCCCTCCTGGGCGTCGTCCCCGGCGAAGCAGCGGCCGACCTGCGGACCAACGCCTCGGGCCGCTGGCAGTACGTGAGCGCGCTCGGTGCGGAGTATGGACGGCTCATGGGCCAGCCGGCCATGCTGCTGCAGTCCGGGTCCACGCTCGCGTCGCTGGTGGGCGCTCCGTCCGTCGTCACCCCGTCCAGGGGCGAGGACGAGAATGACGAGGACGAGATGGGCGGGTTCCTTTCCTCGGCCTACGTGATCGTCCTGGCCGGCGTCGGCGGCGGCGCCTACCTGGCGAGCGAGCTGATCGGCGGTGACAATCCGGGCGCCGTCGGCGACCCGAATTCGCCCGCCACCTCGGGTGACCCCACCGGCCCGACCAACCCGACCGGCACCACGAATCCGACCGGCGGGCCGTCCTCCTCGCCGGGGCCGGCCTCGCCGACTCCCGAGACCACGACGCCGGAGCCGGTGACCATGACCCTCCTGGCTACCGGTCTCGCCGGTCTCGGCGGGGCGCAGTTGCGCCGCCGCCGGAAGCCGTCCGACATCGGCTGACACCGATCGCCCCCGAGCGAAGCGCCCCCCGCCCTGCGGGGGGCGCTTCGTTTTCTGCCGGGCTAGCTTCCCCCGATGGCCGCCCTCCCCCCGACCATCCTCGTTCTCCCCCTTGCCGCGGCCGCGTTGCTCCTGCGCGAGAGCCGAGCGCGCGCGCTCGGCACCCTGGGGACGGTGGCGTACCTGCTCCCCCTCGCGGCGCTCCGGCTGGACGGTTGGACCGCCTCACCCTTCCTCGCCCCGCCGTCGCCCCAGGGGGCGACGACGTTCCTGGTCGCGACGGCCGGACTCGTGGCCGCGACTGCCCTCGCGTGGGGGGCGGCGGGGTCCATCGGCCTCGCTGCCCTGCGTGGCGCGCCGGATCGCCCACTGTCCCGGCCTGCGCTTGCGTTGGCCCTCGCCGCCGGCGGGCTGGTCCCGGCGTGGCCCGTACTCTCGGACGCCGGCCCGCTCCGGGCCGTCACGGCGGGCGTGGGTCTCGCGGCCGCACTCGCGCTCCTCGCCTGGGCCGGTGGCGCCGTCCGGCTTCGGGCACTCCTCGCCCGGGTCCCCTGCCGGCTCTCTCCCGCAAGGCCCCCGGCCAGCCTCGCGGCCGTTGCACCGTGGGGGATCGGCCTGCTGCTGATCGCGATCGGCCCGCACCTGCACCTCGTCCTTGCG
Organism: uncultured Gemmatimonadales bacterium; assembly: GCA_963717315.1. GTDB lineage: Bacteria > Gemmatimonadota > Gemmatimonadetes > Gemmatimonadales > GWC2-71-9 > JAICEH01. Next base: position 19,789 of record CAVQWA010000009.1, on the reverse strand, counting down.
GGCGGCGCGATGCTCCTCGTGCTGGCGGCCCGGGAGGACCTGCGGGCCCGAGCGGTGCGCGCCGCCGCCCCGGATGCGGTGGCCCTGCCCGCGCTCCTCGGCGCGTGGTGGCTGCTCGGCACGATCGCCGGCGTCGAGGGCGGATGGATGCGGGACATCGAGCAGGTCCCGTTGAGCCCGGCGGCGGAATACCTGCTCGTGCCGCTCCTCGGCGCGGTGCTGTTCCGATTCGCGGGCGTGCCGCCACTGGACGGAGCGACGGGCGCCGGGCTCGCGGTGGTCGCGGTGCTGCTGGCCTGGCGCGTCGTGCTCCCCCTGCTGCCGGGCGCGCTCCCGGCGTGGTCGGCGGGCGTGCTCGCGGCGGCGGCACTCGCCGCGATCCTGGCCGGCGCAGCCCGGCGGGGCGACCTGCTCCTGGCCGCCGTGGGCCTCGGGGCGCTCCTCGTCGGCGGCGAGCCGGGGCGACTGGGCGGGCCGGTGCTCCTCGTCTCGGCGACGCTCGCGAGGCCGGGCTCGCGGGTGGCCGGGCATGTCCTCGGCCTCCGCCTGGCGCTGGTGGTGACGCTCGCCTGGGCCGCCGGCGAGGCCCTGACCGGCACGCTCGCCAATGAGGTGTCGTACAGCGTCATGCTGGTGGCCGGTGCCGTCGCCGGCGCGTGGCCGCCGCGCGGTTGACCCCTCCCCCGGCCGGGGGGCATACTTCGCCTCCCGGCCGACATTGTCCGCCGGCCTCACCCGACTCCTTCGCCGGAGCGCCGCCATATGCCATACACACTGCCTCAACTGCCGTACGGGTACGACGCCCTGGAGCCGCACATCGACGAGCAGACGATGCGGATCCATCACGACAAGCACCACGCGGCCTACGTGAACAACCTCAACGCCGCCCTGGAAGGCCAGGCGGCGCTCCAGGGAAAGCCGGTCGAGGACGTGCTCCGCGGGCTCGACAGCGTGCCGGAAGCCATCCGCACCGCGGTGCGCAACAACGGCGGCGGACACTGGAACCACACCCTCTTCTGGGAGCTGATGGCGCCGGGCGGCGCGAAGGCCCCGGGGGGAGCGCTGGCCGGCGCGATGGATGCCGAGCTGGGCGGGTTCGAGAAGTTCCGCGAGGCCTTCGCCAAGGCCGCTGCGACGCGCTTCGGCAGCGGGTGGGCCTGGCTCGTGCTGGACGGCGGGAAGCTGGCGGTCACCAGCACCCCGAACCAGGACACGCCGGTGATGGAGGGGAAGCACGTCCTGCTCGGGTGCGACGTCTGGGAGCACGCCTACTACCTCAAGTACCAGAACCGCCGACCCGACTACGTCGCGGCCTGGTGGAACGTGGTGAACTGGACGGTCGTCGGCCGGCGTTACGAGGCGGCGCGATGACCCTCGCCCGGGCCGGCGCCTGAGCGACGGCCCGCGCCTCCCGCGCGCGGGAGCCATTCCGTGAGACGCTGGGTCCTGGTCGCGTCGGGACCGGACGGCGATGCCGCGTTCGCGTGGCTCGAGTCGCTGCCCGACGTCGAGGCCCGCCGCGTGGACTCGCTGGCGGAGGCCGAGCTGGAGCACGCCGACGGGGCGTGGGTGCACGGCGCCGCCGCGCCAGCGGACGGCGTGGTCGAGTGGTTGCGGGGTGGGGGCCGCATGCTGTGCACGCTCGAGGCGGCGCTCCTCCCCGCCGCACTCGGCCTCGAGGGGGTCGCGCCCGACGAGGGTTCCGACGCGCCCTGGCCCCCCACGATCCCCGACGGTCCGCTCCCCCCCCGGCTCGGCCTCGCGTCCTTCGGCCCGCACCCGCTGCTCGACGGCCTCGGCCGGAGCGCCTTCATCTGGGCGCCCCGTCCGGGCGAGCGGGTGCGCCGCACCGGGTATCACGCGGCGCGCCCCCGCGCCTCGCGGGTCGTCGCGATCGAGCGAGCCGGCACCGTGCCCGACCCGGCTCACGCCGTGGCGTGGGAGCAGGATGTGGGAGCGGGCGGGGTGCTCTGCATCGGCGCGTTCGTCGTGCCCGACGCCGCCGACGCGCTCTGCCGCCCACAGCTCGAGGCCGTACTCGCCAACGCCGTCCTCGGCGACGCGATCCCGCACGAGGGCCGCGGCGCGGTGGCCACCACGTGGCCGGCGCCAGGCCTTCGCGCGGTCGAGGATCCCGCGGCGCCCGTCCCGACCGTTCCCGCGCTCGGGACCTTCCCGCCCGCGACGCCTTCCCCGCTCGGGCTGGGAGGGGTGGCAACCGACGCGGCGTGGACGCTCGCCGGCCGCCGGCTGGTGGCGCTTGGCCGGGAGGATGCGGGCCTGGTCGAGGCGTGGGCCCATCCGGTACGCCTCCTGGCGGGCATCCGCTGGGCCGCCGACGTTCTCCCCGGCTCGTTCGTGATCGCGCCGGAGGAGATTCGCCGCGAGGCGCGGGTGGGCGGCGCCCGGGTGACCGAGCGGTGGCTCGTGCCCATCGAGCTGCCGGCGGTGGTCTGGGACATCGAGGGCGGGGCGGGACGGTCGCTGGCGTTCACGGTGGACCTCCGACGCGCCTGGCCGGCGCCGTCAGGGGCCGGAGGGGATCTCCGGTTCGCGGTCCGGCCCGATGGCGGTGCAGTGTGGGTTGGCGACGCCTCCGGCGCCCGTGCGGTGGTGGCCGTCGAGGGCGGGCAGCTCGCGGCCCGCGCCGGTGCCGGCCCCGCGGTCGAGGTGACGGTGGAGCCCGGCGGGGCCACCCGGATCGTGGCGCTGGGCGGAGTGGACGAGGCGGACCTTGCCCGGAGTCTCGCGGCACTGGAGCGTCGCGGGCTGGCCGGCCTCACCGCCCAGCGGCGGCAGCACGCCGAGCTGCTGCGCCGTCACGGCACGGCCCTGCGCTGCCCGGATGACCGGCTGGTCTCCGCGCTCGAGTGGGCGAAGGTGCGGATGGACGCGCACCGCGCGGGCACGCCGGGGGTGGGCCGTTCGATCCTCGCGGGATACGCGGCGGCGGACCCGGTGCGACCGGGGCGTACCTGGTACCACGGCCCGGACGCGTGCTGGACGGCGCTCGGCCAGCTTGCCACCGGCGAGCGGGACGGCCCGCGCGACCTGCTCAAGTTCCTGGCGCAGGCCCAGGAGGTCACGGGACGCGTGCCCCATCGGGTCTCGACCAGCGGCTTCGCCGACTTCGGCGCCGCGGACGCGACGCCACTCTTCCTCTACCTGGCGGGGCGGTACGCCGCGTGGTCCGGGGACCTCGAGTCCCTCCGGCGGTACTGGCCCTCGCTGCTGCGCGCATACCGCCACTGCCTGACCTGCGACCGGGACGGCGACGGGCTGCTCGAGAACCACCGCCAGGGGCACGACTGGCTGCGCCGCGGACCACTGGCGGCCCGTGGTGTCAGCTTCCACCTCGCCGCTGCGTGGGTGGCGGCCCTCGAGGGGCTCGAGCCGGTGGCGGAGGCCCTGGGCTTCAGCGACCTTGCGTCGGAACTGGGTGACCGCGCCCTGGTCGCTCGGGAGGTGGCGACCCGCCGCTTCCGGTCCGGGGCGGGGTGGGGGACGGCCATCGACCTGGCCGGGGCCGTGGACCCGACGGTCACGGCGCTGGTGGCCATCCCGGTCCTGCTCGGTCTCGTGCCCCCGGCGGAGGCCGGCCCCTGGCTCGACCTGGTGGGGAGTGACGCGTTCACGACGCCGTGGGGGGTGCGGCTGCTCGATCGCACCGACCCGCGCTTCGACGCCGCCGACGTCCACGCGGGCGCGGTGAGCCCGGTGCTGACCGGCTGGGTGAGCCTGGCGGAATGGCGGGCCGGCCGGCCCGAGTCGGCGCTCATGCACGCCGCGCAGAACGCCGCGCTGCCGTTCGAGCGCACCCGCGGGGCCTTCGACGAGGCGCTCGACGGCGTCACGCGCCAGGGGGCGGGGACCTGTCCCGATCACGCTGCCGCCGCGGCGCTCACCGCCCGGCCGCTGGTCGAGGGACTCTGGGGGGTCGTGCCCGACGCGCTGGCCGGCGCGGTGGGGGTGACGCCGTGGGTGCCGCCGGCGTGGGACGGCATGACCCTCGATCGGCTGCGCGTGGGCCGCACGTCCCTCACGCTGGAGGCCCGCCGGCGCCCGGGCGGGCTGGTCGTCCGCGTGCGCCGCACCTACGGGCCGCGCATTCACCTGGCGCTGGGACGGATGGGTGCGGCCCCGGCGGCGCTGAGCGTGGACGACATCCCGCTGGGCGGCACGGTCGCGCACTTCGAGGCCGAGGGCGAGCACGAGGTGATCTTCCACGATGCCTGACCGCCGCCACCTCCTCGCGCTGGCCCTGATCGCGGTGCTCCTGCCGTCGTGCCGGCTGGAGACCCGGCCGCCGCGCGAGTCCTCCCGCGAACTCGAGGCGGTCCGTGCCGTGGTGACCCGGTTCCACGATGCGCTCGCCGCCGGCAACCTCGACGCGGCCCGGAGCCTCTGCTGGGGCGGCGCGACGGTGCTGGCATCGCCGGGCTCCGGAACCGGCTGGCTGCGGCCCTCGGAATCGGCAATCCCCTGGCTCTACCAGGGCGCCAATGTCCAGCCGCTCGGGAGCGAGGTCCGGATCGAGGGCGACCTCGCCACGGTCTGGCTCGAGCTGCGCCTCGACCCGGGCACGCCGAGGGAGCGCGACGGCACCGAACTGCTCACCCTCCACCGGGTCGCCGGTGTCTGGAGGATCACGCAGGTCGCGCCGGCGGAGCGGCCCGGGGTGTCGTGAGCAACGCACGTCCGACTCCGCTCGCGCTCGTCGGGACGGTCGCCCGGCTGCTCGGGGCCGGGTACGACTCCGGGATGACGCTGGTCCGGGTGCTGACCACGCTTCGGGCCGACCTTCCCGCCGCCTCGGCCCGGCTCTGGCGGCGCGAGCCTGCGGGGGCGGGATTCCGGTCGGTCGAGCCGCCGCCCGCGGAGCCGCTCGCGGCGGCGGCACTCCCCGACCTCCCCGCCGGCGGGGCGCTCCGGTTCCCGATCGAGAGCGCCGGTGAGCTGCTCGGTGCGCTCGACGTGGAACCGGAGGGCGATCCGGCGTCCGCCGGTGAGGCGCTCGCGGTGGTGGCCGACCTGCTGGCACGATTCCTCGCCGCGGACGAGCTCTCCGAGGACCTGGCGTACGAGGTGGCGGTGCGCGCCCGCGAGGTGGAGCACCAGCGGCGCTTCACGAGCCTGGTGATCGACAGCCTCCCCATTGGGCTCTACGTGGTGGACCGTGACTACCGGATCCAGGTCTGGAACCGGAAGCGGGAGACGGGGACCCAGGGCCTCCTCCGCGCCGACGTGGTCGGCCGCGAGGTCTTCGACGTCCTCACCCGGCAGGACCCGGCAGGGCTCCGGGCCGAGTTCGACGAAGTCTTCCGGACCGGGCGCACCCACCAGGTGGAGCTTGCCGTGCCGGGCGAGGGCGGGGCCCGCACCTACCGGCTGAGCAAGATCCCGATGCGGCTGGGGGGCGGGGCGATCACCCACGTGATCACGATCGGGGAGGACGTGACCGAGTGGCGGACGGCGCAGGAATCCATCCTCCAGAGCGAGAAGCTCGCGGCCATCGGCCAGCTGGCCGCCGGCGTGATGCACGAAATCAACAACCCGCTGGCCACGATCTCCGCCTGCGTGGCGGCGCTGGAGGGACGCATCGAGGAGGCCGGTCCCGCGCTGCAGCCGGCGCTCCGGGAGTACCTGGAGATCGTCGAGAAGGAGGTGCAGCGCTGTACCCGGATCGTCGACCAGCTCCTCGACTTCAGCCGCCCGAAGGGGTCGGCCAAGGTGCCGGTGGAGGTGAACGCGCTGGTGGAGGACACCCTGTTCCTGCTCAAGCACCACAAGCGGTTCCGCCGGGTCGCGGTCGCCCGCTCGCTGGCGCCGGGCCTCCCGCCGGTGCGGGGCAACGCCGAGCAGCTGATCCAGGTCCTGATGGCCCTGCTGCTCAACGCCGCGGACGCGGTGGAGCACGGCGGGGCCCTCACGGTGCGGACCGGGCTCGCCCCGCGCCCCGACGAGGTGGTCGTGGCGGTCGAGGACACCGGGCCCGGGATCCCGCCGGCCGAGCTGTCGAAGATCTTCGAGCCGTTCTACACCACGAAGCCCCAGGGGCGCGGCACGGGGCTGGGGCTCTCGATCTGCTACGGGATCATCGAGGACCACCGGGGCCGCATCGAGGCCGACAGCCAGGTCGGGCGGGGCTCGACGTTCCAGGTGTTCCTGCCCGCCATCGGGGAGGCCGGATGAAGATCCTCGTCGTGGAGGACGACAGGACCGTCGGCCAGTACGTCCAGCGGGGGCTGGAGGAGCACCGCTTCCACGCCGACCTGGTGGGCGACGGCCTGGAGGCGCTGCGGCTCGCCTCCGGCGGGCAGTACGACCTGCTGGTGCTCGACGTCCGGATTCCGGGGATGAGCGGCCTCGAGCTGGTCCGCACGCTCCGCGACCGGGGGCTCACCTGCCCGATCCTGATGCTGACCGCGCAGGACTCGGTCGAGTTCAAGGTGCAGGCGCTCCGCGCCGGCGCCGACGACTACGTCACCAAGCCCTTCGCCTTCGAGGAGCTCCTGGCGCGGGTGGAGGCCCTCGGGCGGCGGCCCAAGGAGCTGGCCCCGCCGGTGCTGCAGGCGGGGGACCTGGTGCTCGACACCGGCACCCGCGAGGTGCGCCGCGGCGACGAGCCGATCGAGCTGACGCCGAAGGAGTATGCGGTGCTCGAGTACCTGCTGCGTCACAGGGGCCGGGTGATGTCGCGCACGCTGATCACCGAGTACGCCTGGGACTTCCACTTCGACCCCGGCACCAACATCGTGGACGTGGTGATCAACCGCCTGCGGAAGAAGGTGGACGCGGGACACGACCGGCGCCTCATCCACACCGTCCGCGGCGTGGGGTACGTGATCCGGGACTGACGTGGCCACCATTCGCGGGCGCCTCACCTTCGGGTTCGCGGTCACCCTCGCGGCGACCGTGGCCGCGCTGGCGGGCGCCCTCTACTTCGAGCGGCGCGGCTCGGCGCTCCGCGAGCTCGACCGGCGGCTCGCGCTCGAGGCGGACCTCGCGGTCCAGTTCCTGGGCCAGTCCTACACCCTCCTCGGGCGCGTGGTGCGACGGTCGGTGCCCGCCATCGAATCCACCCGCGACACCGTCCCGGTCGCGCGCCTCGTCCTCGAGCCGGACCTGGCGGCCCAGCTCGAGGGCGTCCGGGATTTCCTCCTGGTCGCCGACACCGCCGGGCGGGAGCTCTACCTCACCGAGACGACCCGCACCCTCAGCTACCCGGTGATCGTGCGGCTGCTGGCCCTCGCGGCGCCCGGCGGGGGGGGCACCGCGGGCACCCTGGACGCGGGTGGGTCCCAGGGCCCGATCCGCTGGCACGTGCGCCGGCTCCCCCCGGACGGCTCCGGGATCGGCGCGGTGCTCGCCGCCGCCCCGACCAGCGCCGTGCCGTTCGGCCCTGCCGAGCTGCTCCGGTCGATCGCGCTGGTTTCCCCGGTCGTGCTGCTCAGCTCCCTCGCCCTGGGCTACTGGCAGGCGGGGCGGGGGCTCCGGCCACTGCAGCAGATGACCGAGGAACTTGAGGCGATCACCGATGGGCGGAGCCTGCACCGGCGCCTTGCCGTCGCCGGCCAGGCCCGCGATGAGGTCTCCCGGCTCGCGGCGACCGTGAACGGGATGCTCGCGCGGCTGGAGCAGAGTTTCGCCAGCCTCCGGCGATTCACGGCCGACGCGAGCCACGAGCTCAAGACCCCGCTGATGGTCTTCCGCGCCGGGGTGGAGCGCGCGCTCACCCACCCCGGCACCCCGCCCGAGAGCCTCGAGGCGCTGGACGAGACGCTCGACCAGATCAACCAGATGAGTGAGCTGGTCGACGGGCTGCTCACGCTCGCCCGGGCCGACGAGGGCCGCGCTCCCCTGGCGGTCGAGCCGCACGACGTGGCGGCGCTGGTCACCGAGGCGGCGGAGACGGCGGAGATCCTCGGCGCCGAGTCCGAAATCGCGGTGTCGGTGGAGCGGCCGACCGGCCCGGTGGTCCTGGAGGTGGACGCGAGCCGGATCCGGCAGCTCCTGCTCAACCTCGTGACCAACGCCATCAAGTACACCCCCGCGGGCGGCCGTGTCCGGCTCGGGCTCGAGGACCGCGGGTGGGATGTGGCGATCACCGTGGCCGACACCGGCGTCGGCGTCGCCGCCGGCGACCTCCCCCACATCTTCGACCGGTTCTGGCGCGCTGACGTGGCCCGGTCGCGCACCGGGGACCGGGCCGGCGCCGGCCTCGGGCTCGCGATCACGAAGTGGATCGCGGAGGCCCACGGCGGGACCATCACGGTGCAGAGCCGCCCGAATCGCGGCACCACCTTCACCGTCCAGCTCCCCCGTGGACGGGCCGTCGCCGCGGGACCGGGGTCCGTACCGCGCCCGGGGTGACGCCCCGACTCCTCACCCGCCCGCAACCGATTCGTCATCGGCCGGACGGCGGGACGCCATCCGTGGGCGTTAGGATGAGTCCGGTGTCGGGAGCCGCCGATCGGAGGCCGGCGCTCGTCATCCGGTTGTCATCGAATTGTCATCCGGCGGCGAGATCGCGGTAACCCGGCGGGGGATAAGCTCCCGGCGCCCCGATTCACCCTCACGTCTTCGGAGGTGCGCGTGTTCGATACGCTGATCGCGTCCAAGCCGAAGCGCCGGAAGTCGGTGGGCGAGACGATGTTCTCGGTGGTGATTCACGTCGTGCTGATCGTGGCGGCCGTCAAGGCCACGTCGGCAGCCGAGGTGAAGATCCGGGAGATCATTGCGGACACGAGCATGGTGCTGCTCAAGCCGCCCGAGCCGGAGCCCGAGCCGGAGCCGGAAACGCCTCCGCCGGACGCCATCGTCTCGGCCAATCCGCCCCCCCAGGGCTTCCAGACGCTGATGCCGCCCGATGCGATCCCGAAGGAGATCCCGCCGATCAACCTGAACGAGCGGTTCAACCCGAAGGATTTCACCGGCAAGGGGGTCGAGGGCGGCATCGCCGCCGGCGTCGTCGGCGGGACCGGCCCGGTGGACGTCTCGGGCCAGACCTTCCTCGAGGCCCAGGTGGACGACCCGCCGCAGCTGCTGCAGCCGGGGCCGATGCGCTACCCGCCGGTGCTGGAAAGCGCGGGGATCACCGGGCGGGTGCGCCTGGAGTTCATCGTGGACACCACAGGTCACGCCGAGCGCCCGTCCATCAAGGTGCTCGAGACGTCGCACCCGGCCTTCGCGGAGCCGGCCAAGGACCTGGTGGCCAAGAGCCTGTTCAAGCCCGGGCGGGTACGCGGCCAGGCCGTGCGCGTGCTCGTGCAGCAGAATGTCAGCTTCACCAACCCGAACCAGTAAGGAGTCCGCGCAATGGGTGTAGATATCGGCCATCTCTGGGCCCAGGCGGGTCCGTTCGCGAGGGGCGTCGTCGTCGTCCTCGCGCTGATGTCGCTCTTCTCGCTGACGGTGGCGCTGACGAAGTTCATCCAGATCTCGAAGAGCAATTCGGCGACCCGGAAGTTCGCGCCGCAGTTCTCCCGCGCGATCCAGGAGGAGCAGCTGGAGCAGGCCATCACGCTGGCGGAGAAGAACAAGTCGAGCCACGTGGCGGCGGTGCTGGGCGGGGCCCTCTCCGAGGTGAAGCCGCTCATCCGTGACCGGGCGACGATCACCTCCGCCGACATCAACAGCGCGGAGCGCGCGGTCGAGCGGCAGATGCTGATCAAGCTGTCGGAGTTCAAGCGCGGCCTGCCGGTGCTGGCGACGGTCGCCTCGACGGCGCCGTTCGTCGGCCTCCTCGGCACGACGATGGGCATCGTGACGTCGTTCCAGGGCATGTCGCAGGCGGGGGCGTCGGGCGGCCTGGCGGCGATCTCGGCCGGCATCGCCGAGGCGCTGATCACCACGGCGTTCGGCCTCCTGGTGGCCATCCCGGCGGTGTGGTTCTACAACTACTTCACGACCAAGATCGAGTACCTCACGGTCGAGATGACGTACACGTCGAAGGAACTGATCGACTACCTCATCAAGAACGTGGGGAGCGAGTTCGGGCGCTCGATCTTCACGAAGGAGTTCCAGGCGCAGAAGGCGGTGAGCGGCAGTGGCCACATCAGTTGACCTCGCGGGCCAGACGGCGGTCAAGTCGGAACCGAACGTGATTCCGATGATCGACATCATGCTGGTGCTCCTGATCATCTTCATGATCGTGACGCCGCTGATCGCGTCTGGCTTCAAGGCCACCCTGCCCCGCGGCGCCAACCTGGACAAGGCGCCCGAGCAGGAGGGCGAGGTGATCCTCGGCATCGACGTGGCAGGGAGCTACTTCCTGGACGGGCGCCCGATCGCGGCCGACGCGCTGGAAGACCAGCTGCGCGCACGGTTCGCGGCCCGGACCACGGACAAGATCCTCTACTTCAAGGCCGACAACCAGCTCAAGTACGTGAAGGTGCAGGAGGCGGTGGAGATCGCGCGGCGCGCGGGAGTGCGCGTGCTCGCGGCCATCACCGAGCCGGTGACCACCGTGAATCCGCTGAGCGGGGAGGACTGAATGGGGATGAGCGTCAGCGGCTCCGAGACGATGAGCGCGGAGCCCAACGTGATCCCGATGATCGACATCCTCCTGGTGCTGCTGATCATCTTCATGATCTCGCAGCCGCTCAGCCGGATGGCGATGTCGGTGCAGGTCCCGCCGCAGGAACGGGCGGCGGCGACGAGCGCGGTCTCCACCCAGATCGTGCTCGAGCTCACGGCGGATGGGGGCTACGCGATCAACTCCCAGCCGGTCCCCAAGGACCAGCTGGACGCGCAGTTCCACGCGATCTACGACGGCCGGCCCACGAAGCTCCTCTTCGTGAAGGCCTCGCCGGACCGCCTGTACCAGGACGTGATCGAGGCGATGGACATCGCCCGCGGGGCCGGAGTCCTGATCATCGGATTCACGCCGGCACCCACCGGCGGGTCCTGACGCCAGGCCGCGGCGGCCGTGCCTGGTGCGCGGCCGCCGCGGAGTGTCGTCTCCCGGAAGGCGCCGGGGCTCCCTCGCGGGCGGCCCCGGCGTCGTCCCTTTCAGGTTGAATGCGTGCGCGCGCCTGCCGACGTCCCCTCGCTCAAGCTTCCCCGCCGCCGGGGCAGTCCCGCCGGCTTCCTCCTGGCCGTCCTGGCGCATGCGCTGGTGCTCGCCTTCGTGGTCCTGCCGTGGGCCCGCGACCTCGAACGGTTCGAGCGCGCGTTCGGCCCGGTCGGGGACGGGCTTGGCGGTGGCGGGGGCGGGGGCGGGCGGGGGGTGCGGGAGGTCGAGCTGCCGCCGTACCTGGCGCCCGCACCGCCGCCGCCGGAGCCGGTGGACCAGACCGAGGTGGTGCCGGAGCCGGTCGTCGCGGCGGAGCCGGAGGCCATCGCCGTGGTCGTCGCACCGCGTGACAGCCAGCCCACCGCGGGGGCCGGCGTCGGCCCCGGCTCCGGCGGCGGCACGGGCGGCGGCACGGGCGGCGGCGTGGGGACGGGCAGGGGAACCGGCACGGGGCCCGGCGCGGGCGGTGGCACCGGCGGTGGCGAGGGTGGGCGCGCGCGGCCGCCGCAGCTCCGGCATCTCGCCATCCTCCCCGAGGGGGCGCCCGACGCGCTCAAGGGCCGCACCGTGCGGGTCACCTTCTTCGTCGGCCCCGACGGCGCGGTGCGCGAGATCGAGGTGGTGCCGCCGCTCGAGGACCGCGGGTACGCCCGCAAGGTGGAGGAGCGCCTGGAGAGCTACCGGTTCCGGCCCGCCCTCGACGAGGCGGGCGTCCCCACCGCCGGCCGCGTCACCATCATCTTCGACCTGCCGACCCGCTGAGCCGGGCGGGCGCCCGCCCGCTGGCCCTCCTTCCGGAAGACGTTATCTTGCGCGGGTTCTGCCCCCGGGCCCGCTCGGGCCCTGCCGCACCATCCCGTTCGAGGACCGATGCGACAGCTCTTCCGGCGGAAGCCCATCCAGGACCTCCAGCCCGACACCGACGCGCCCGACACGCTGCGCCGCGCGCTCGGCGCCGGCGACCTCATCCTCCTCTCGATCGGCGCGGTCATCGGCGCCGGCATCTTCTCCTCCATCGGCACCGCGGCGGCGGGCGAGGTGCTGCCCAGCGGCGAGGTGGTCCGCTACGGCGCGGGGCCCGCCCTGGTCGTCTCGTTCCTGCTCCTCGGCGTCGTCTGCGGCCTCGCCGCGCTCTGCTACGCCGAGCTCGCGTCGATGATCCCGCAGGCGGGAAGCGCCTACTCCTACGCCTTCGCCACGCTGGGCGAGTTCATCGCCTGGGTCATCGGCTGGGACCTGATCCTCGAGTACGCGGTGGGGAACATCGCGGTGGCCATCGCCTGGAGCGGCTACTTCGACTCGCTCCTGTCCGGCTTCGGCGTGCACCTCCCCGACTTCCTCACCCACGGGTACCGCACCGCGCTCCTGAGCAGCGACCCCACCATCCACGCGCTGCTGCAGACGGCGCCGCGGTTCCTCGGCATCCCGATCCTGCTCAACATTCCGGCCTTCGTGATCGTCGGCCTGATCACGGCCCTGCTGTACCTCGGGGTGCGGGAGAGCGTGCGGGCCAACAACATCATGGTGGTGGTGAAGCTGCTGGTCCTCGGCCTGTTCGTCTTCGTCGCCCTGCAGCACTTCGATCCCGACAACTTCGTCCCCTTCGCCCCCAACGGCTGGCGCGGCATCCACCAGGGGGCGGCGATCGTCTTCTTCGCCTACATCGGCTTCGACGCGATCTCCACCGCGGCGGAGGAGACGCGAAACCCCCAGCGGAACATGCCGCGAGGGATCCTCGGCGGCCTGGCGATCTGCACGGTGATCTACGTCATCGTGGGCATCGCGGCCACCGGGCTCGTGCCCTACGAGAAGCTCCGCGCCGCCGACCCGCTCGCCCAGGCGCTCCAGGTGGCCGGGCTCCCCACCGCGAGCTGGATCGTGGCGGCGGGGGCGGTGGTGTCGCTCACCGCGGTGCTGCTGGTGTTCCAGTACGGCCAGCCGCGGATCTTCCTGGCGATGGCGCGGGATGGCCTGCTGCCCCGGTGGGCGTCGAGGATCCACCCCCGGTTCCGCACCCCGCACGTGAGCACCGTGGTGACCGGCGCCGTCGTGGCGGTGGGCGCGCTGGTGATGGACGAAAACGAGATCTACGACCTGACGAACATCGGCACCCTGGCCGCGTTCGCCATCGTCTGCATCGGCGTGCTGGTGTTGCGGGTGCGCGAACCCGGCCGCCCACGGCCGTTCCGCGTGCCGTTCATCTGGGGGGTGTCGCTGGCCGGGGCGGGGGCGTGCCTCTACACGATGTTCGGCCTGCCGATCCACGCCTGGGAGCGGTTCGCGATCTGGCTGGTGGTCGGGATGGCGATCTACTTCTTCTACGGCTTCCGGCACAGCCGGATGAAGGCCGGGGTCGATGGCGGCCCGGCGGCCGGCGCCTAGCCGAGCCGCGCGGCCAGGGCCAGCGCGCCGAGCAGCGGGTCTGGTGCCTCCGGCGCCACCTGCACGCCGGTGCCCTCCAGCCGGTTCGCGAGCCGCTCGCGGAGCGCGCCGCCGCTCGCCAGCAGCCCGCCGGCGAGCGCGAGGGGCACCGGCGGCTCCCCGGGGAAGTGCTGCCGCAGCGCGACGACCATCTGGGCCAGCTCCCGCGCCGCGAAGTCGGCGATTCCCTGCGCGGTGGGGTCGCCGTGGTCGGCGGCGCGGAACACCACCGGCGCCAGCCCGGCCACCTCCGCCGGGCCCGCCGACCCCGCCCATCGCACCAGCCCCTCCGCGTCACGGCACCGCGCCCGCTGCAGCACGAGGTCGAGGAGCGGCGTGGGCGCCCCGCGGCCGTCGAGCGCCCGGCTCACCGCGGCCAGCGCGGCGCGCCCGATGGCGTAGCCGCTCCCCTCGTCCCCCATCTGCCAGCCGTAGCCGCCGGTGCGCCGGGTCTCGCCGGTGGGGAGCCGCGCCACCGCGATGCTCCCGGTGCCCGCGCTCACCACGATGCCGGGGCCCTCCCCGAACGCCGCCTCGAGCGCGAGCGCCACGTCGGTGGTGACGCGCACCCGCCGGGCGATCCGCTCGTTGCGCAGGGCGTGCTCGAGCTCGCCGCGTTCCGGTTCGCGCCCTGCGCCCGCCGCCCCCACCACCAGCGCGTCCGCCTCCGCTTCCCCCGCCGCCATCAGCGCCTGCCGCACCACGCCCGCGATCGAGCCGGCGGCCGGGAGCACGCGGCCCGGCCGCACCGCGCCGCCGGGGCCCTGCGCCACCGACCGCACCGTGCTCCCGTCGCCGATGGCGGCGCGCGTGCCGGTCCCGCCCGCGTCCGCGCCCGCCCAGACGCTCATCGGTCTCCTCCTGCCCGGTGTGGGCGGCGGCGGGCGCCGAGACCGGCGCCGACTGCGACCGTGAGGAAGGTGCCCAGCGGCACGTACCACGGCCAGGCGAGCCGGCCCGCCGCCGCGAGCCAGCCCAGGCCGGGCCACTCGGCCAGCCGTCCGGCGAGCACCACCACGAGCATCACGGCGAGCGTGATCGCCGTCGCGGCCGTGACGTCCGGCCCCTCCACCCTGGGGAAGCGGGCCGCGAGCACGTAGGCGCCGAGCAGCGCCCCGTAGGTCACCGAGGCGATGGAGAGCGCCAGCACCACCACCGGCGTGTCCCGCGCGCCCCAGGCGTGGAACCCGAGCGCCGCGAGGATGAGCAGCCCCCCCCACGCCGCCGAGATGAGCCGCCCGACCCGCAGAAGCCGGGCCGGGTCCCGGCGTTCGGGCGTGGTCGCGTACCAGTCGTGGGTCACCGAGCTGCCCAGCGCGTTGATCGACGAGCTGAGCGTGCTCATCGCGGCCGCGAGGATGCCCGCCACCACCAGTCCGGCGAGGCCGGCGGGCAGGTGCGCGACGATGAAGCGCGGGAAGACCTCGTCCCCCGGCACGCCCTCGGGGGCCTGTCCGGCGGCCCAGAGCGCGGTGCCCACCAGGAGGAAGAGGGCGAACTGGAGGATCACCGCCACCCCCGAGCCGACGAGCGCGGTCCGCGCGTCCCGGAGCGAGTGGGTGGCGAGGAGCCGCTGCACGATGAGGTGGTCGGTGCCGTGGGACGCGGCCGAGAGGAGCGCGCCACCCACGACGCCGGCCAGGAGGGTGTACGGCAGCGTGAGCGAAGGCGTGGGGTCGATGACCCGGAGCTTCCCCGCCTCCCCGGCCCGCGCGAGCACCGCGGGCAGGCCGCCCGCCATCTCGCTCGCGATCACGAGGGCCGCGACGCCGCCGGCCACGTAGACCACCAGCTGGAGCACGTCGGTCCAGACCACCGCGCGGAGCCCTCCGAACCAGGTGTACAGCAGGGTCACGAGCCCCATCACGACGATCGCGGCGCGGATGTCCCAGCCGGTCACGAGGGCGAGCGGAATCGCCCCGGCGAAGACCCGGACCCCGTCGCCCAGGAAGCGGGTGACCAGGAAGAGCGCGGAGACCAGTCGGCGGGTCGGCCGGCCGAAGCGCGTCTCCAGCCGGGCGTAGGCGGTCTCCTGCTCGCCGGCGAAGTACCCCGGCAGGAGCCAGCGCGCGACGGCGATCCGACCCAGCAGGTAGCCGAAGGTGAGCTGCAGGAAGGTCAGGTCGCCCCGCGCGCCGATGCCGGGGACCGAGATGACCGTGAGGGCGCTGGTCTCCGTCGCCACGATGGAGAGCAGCACCGCGAACGCCGGCAGGTCACGCGCGCCGAGGAAGTAGTCACCGGCGGAGCGCTGTCGCCGGCTGGCCCAGATCCCGATGGCCACCACCACCGCGGCGTAGGTGGCGATGACCGTGAGGTCGAGCGCGCTCACGCGCGGGGAACGGGAGCGGCGGGACGGACGGCGGACGCAGGCGTGCTCCAGGCAAGAAAGCGGGGAGCGAGTGTCCCCGCTCCCCGCTCCCCGTTCCCCGTTCCCTGACGCTCAGGCCGTGAAGCTGCTGCCGCAGCCGCATCCGCCGGTGGCGTTCGGGTTGGTGAAGCTGAAGCCGGAGCCCTGCATGGAGGAGACGTAGTCGATGGTCACCCCGTGCAGGTACGGGGCGCTGAAGCCGTCCACGATGACCCGGATGCCGTTGACCTCGACGACGAGGTCGTCGTCCAGCGTCTGGTCCTCGATGTTCAGGCTGTACTTGAATCCCGAGCAGCCCCCGGGCAGGACGCTCACGCGCAGGCCGCCAACCTCCGGCGCCACCTGTTCGTCGCCCATGAACCGCTGGACTTCCTCGGCCGCCTTGTCGGTGATGACGATCTGGAGCCCGCCGGCCGCGGCCTGGGGTTCGGTGCTGCTGCCCATGTGCACTCCTTCCGTGGCAGGGGTGGTAAGCCACCCCGTCACCTGAAACGTAGGAACGCTGCTGCCGGGGGTCAACGCGTGGCCCGGTCGGCGAGTTCCGCCGCCCGGGCGGCCACCGCCCGGCGGAGCGGCCCGACCCGCGGGTTGTCGCGCGTCGGATGCACCCGGTTGGTCAGCAGCACCACCACCAGCGCCCGCGAGGGATCCACCCAGACCGAGGTGCCGGTGAACCCGGTATGCCCGAAGCTCCAGTTGGCGAGGAGTGGGCCGGCGCTGCTCCCTTCCGACGGCGTGTCCCAGCCGAGCGCCCGGGAGCTCCCGGGTACCAGGTCCTGCCGGGCGGTGAAGGCCCGCGCCACCGAATCGAGCCGCGTCCCCGCCGGCCTCCATGCCGCGACTCCCCCGGGCCCGCCGTGGCCGACCCGCGCCAGCCACCATTCGCCGTAGCGCAGCAGGTCGCGGGCGCTGCCGAAGAGGCCGGCGTGACCGGCGACCCCGTCGAGCCGGGCGGCGTTCTCGTCGTGCACCTCGCCGCGGAGCACGTGGCCTCGCCAGGGGTCGAGCTCGGTGGGGGGGATGCGGCGGGTCCAGGCCGCCGGCGGACGGAAGCGCGTCTCGTGCAGCCCGAGCGCCGCCAGGCGCCGCGCGGCGAGGACGTCGAGCGGTGCGCCCTCGAGCCGCTCGATCACGACCCCGGCCAGGATGAGCCCGAGGTCGGAGTACCGCTCGCGCGCGCCCGGGGCGGTGTCGAGCGGGGTCGCGAAGACGAGGGCGAGGGCGGAGTCCCGGTCGGGCGCCTCCCGGTAGAGCGGGCGCCACGCGGGCAAGCCGCTCGAGTGGGTCAGGAGGTGACGGAGCGTCACGGCGTCCTTGCCGGGCCCGGCGAACTCGGGCACCCGGCGGGCCACCGGCTCGTCGAGGTCGAGCCGCCCCGAGGTGACCGCGTCCAGGACGAGCGGCGTGAGCGCCACGACCTTGGTGAGGGAGGCGAGGTCGTAGACTGTCCGCTCGTCCGGGGGCGACGCGTCGTCGAGCCCGAGCCGGCCGGTGGCGTGAGTCCAGCGCCGGCCCCCGATCGAGATGGCCAGGACGGCGCCCGGCGCCGCGCCGGCGGCCACCGCGCTGTCCAGCAGCGCCGCGAGTCCGCGCCAGCCGGCGTCGGGTGCCACGGGGCCGGCCGTCGCGGAGGCGCATCCGGCGAGGAGGGCGGTGAGGGCGCCAGCCGCGAGGTGCGCCCTCAATCCGCCGCCCCCCGGCGCAGGCCGTGGCCGAGCGGGTAGAGCGGGGGAAGCCGGATCGGGAGCGTGCCGGTGATCGGCGAGCGGCCGGCGAGCGCGGCGGCGGCCGCCGTCTCGGTGAGCGGCCCGGCACCCCAGGCCAGCAGGTATCCCTGGACCCCCGGCGCCTGGAGGATGAGGTAAGGCGAGCCGAGCGACACCAGCGTTGTCGGTCGGGCGCGGCTGGCTGCCTCGATGAATGCGGCGAGCGAATCGGGCAGGCCGAGGGTGCCGCGCCAGGCGCTCACCCGGACGGCGGCGGCCACCACCACCGGGCGCTCGGCGGCGAGGAGCCCGCGCGCCGAGTCGTAGCTGGCCGGGCCGCTGGTCGGGGTGAGGCGCACCACGATCGGCTCGCGACCCAGCCGCCGGAGCTCGGCCGCGAAGGTCCGCCCGGCCGCGGGACTGGCGTCGTCGCCGTAGAGCACGAGCGAGACCGGCTGCGCCCGGGCCCGAAGGCTGTCCACCGCGCCCAGGCTGTCGCGCACCAGCACGATCGCACGCTGGGCCACGTCGGCGGCCACGGCCAGGTTCGCGCGCAGCCCGACCGCGGCCGGGATGCTGTCGAGCGGCACGAGCCGGCGGCCGAAGAGCCCCAGGCGCTCCTTGATCTCGAGGAGCTTGCGGACCGAGCGGTCCAGGCGCTCCTCGCTCACCCGTCCCGACTCCACCGCCCGCACCACGGCCTCCACCGCGGCCACCGGATCGGACGGCTGGAGCAGCAGGTCGGCGCCCGCCTCGAGCGCCAGCACCGCCGCCTCCCCCGGGCCGTAGGCGGAGACCAGCGCGCCCATGTCGAGGGCGTCGGTCACCGCGAGGCCCTTGAAACCGAGCGAGTCGCGCAGGATGCCCCCGAGGATGGCGGGGCTCAGCGTGGCGGCGCGGGCGTCGCCGCCGGTGATGGCGGGCATCGCCACGTGGGCCGACATGATCGCCGTCACGCCGGCCGCGATCGCGGCGCGGAACGGCATCAGCTCCACCGAATCGAGGCGGGCCCAGTCGGCGGCGATGACCGGCAGCGCGATGTGGCTGTCGGTGCCGGTGTCCCCGTGGCCGGGAAAGTGCTTCGCGGTGGCGAGCATCCCGTGCTCCTGCGTGCCGCGGACCGCCGCCGCGACCAGCCGGCCCACCGCCGCCGGGTCCTCGCCGAAGGAGCGGGTGTTGATGATCGGGTTCGCCGGGTTGTTGTTGACGTCGGCCACCGGCGAGAAGGTGAGGTGCACACCGACGGCGCGGCCCTCGAGCGCCGTGATCCGGCCCATCTCCCACGCGTCCTGCTCCCGGCGGGTGGCGCCCACGCCCATATTCGTCGGGAACGGCGTGCCCCCGATGAGGCGGATGGCGGTGCCCCCCTCGAGGTCGGATGCCACGAGCAGCGGCACCGCGGCCAGCGCCTGCAGGACGCGCTGAAGGCGGGCCGTTGCGGGAGGCGTTGCTTGAGGCGGGCGCTTCAGGCTTCAAACCGATCGTGCTGACGGCAGGTGCAGCCATTATCAGCGCCGCCTTCATCATGACCGACCCGATTTTTCAGGGGCTCGCCATTTCGATGGTGTTTGGTCTGTTTGCGTCTACCGCGCTGACCCTGCTCGTCATCCCGGCGGTTTATGTCGTGCTCAGGGATGACGGCCAGGGTTTTGGCAAAATGGCGTGAGGCGGGCCTATTTCTTGACGGGCAGGCCACACTTCCGTACCTCGATTCCCGCCTTGCCGAATCAAGGCGTCGCAGCCGCTCGCACAGCCGCCGAGCTTGGCCGCGTTTTGCTGTGTGCGCATGCCGCCCTTGCAGTGATAGACAACCGTTTTGCCGGTGAGATCGGCCAGGTCCTTGGGCGAAATGCTCGACGAATGAGTTTGAGCCTTCGATGCGCTCGGCCAGCGGGTCGTTCAGCTCGCGAATATCGACCAGCGCACAGTCGCCCCGGGCGAGCCAGGTCTGCAGGGTTTTTACATCAATCGGTTTCAAGGACATGGCGTTCTCCAAAATGATTCCGGCTGTATATATATTAGAAATTACTAATAATTAAAGTGAATTTTTTGTTATTGCATTTCATTCGCATCCGCATTAAGTCAGGACAGACTGCTTTGATGCAGGAGAGCGATACGTTATAACATATCATGAACAGCATAATTCCGGGGACAAACATGCGAAATAAATGTTACGCGCCCGTGGCGATCATTATCGGCAACCGGGTCGCACTGGCCGCGCTGATAGGCATGGGAATTGGCGCAAGCAGCCCGGCCCACTACCGGGGATAGGCT
>CAVQWA010000008.1:0-11040 GCA_963717315.1 uncultured Gemmatimonadales bacterium | reverse complement strand
GCCGGGCGAGTTCCCGCGCCGCGATGGCGAGAACGCCTTCGTGAGCCGGCTCTGGGCCACGCGACGGGTGGGCGAGCTCACCCGCCAGCTCCGGCTCGAGGGGCCGAACCCGGAGGTGGTGGAGGAGATCCGCACCCTGGCGCTCCGCCACGGGATCCTGACCGAGTACACCTCGTACCTGGTGCTCGAGCCGGGGATGGACCCGCGGAGTCCTCGCCCGGCGGCAATGGACCAGGCCGCCCCATCGGCCCAGGCAGGCGCCGCATTCTTCCGGCGGGCCGAGGAGAGCGCGCAGCTGGCCAAGTCGTCGTCGCTCGCCGACGCCGACGCCGCGGCCCGGAACTCCGCTCTGCCGCGGGTGGGTGGGGAGCTTCGCGGGGCGGAGACGCGCTCGGTTGGCGGCCGCACCTTCCGCCTCAAGGACGGCACCTGGACCGACGCCGCCCACGCCCCATCGCGCGAGGTGGTGCGGGTGAAGGCCTGGAGCCCGGCCTACTTCGAACTGGTGCGCGAGCTGCCCGAGATCCTGCCGGCGCTCGAGGCGGGCGACGAGATCCTCGTGGCCGGACGGCGGGTGAGCGTCCGGGTGGGCGCCGAGGGCACGGAGCGATGGGAGGCTGGCGCCCTGGCTCGTCTCGTGCGGAACTTCCGGGGGCAATGACCCTCGACCTGGCGGCGCTGTACCGCACCTATCACGGTTCGCTCGTCCGGATGCTCTGGCGCCGGACGGGCGACCGCGACCGCGCGGAGGATCTCGCCCACGAGACCTTCGCGCGGGCGGTCGCATCCCCCCCGGACAACCCGCGCCCCTGGCTCTTCGCGGTGGCGCTCAACCTGGTCCGGGAGGAGGGCCGCCGCAATGCGATCCGCTCGCGGCGGCTGGAGCTCTACCGGGCCGAGGGGCCGCAGTCGGTTCCCGGCCCGGACGAGGCCCTCGATCGGGACGAGCGGGTGGCACGGGTGCGCCGGGCACTGATGCGCCTTGCGGAGCGCGACCGCGAGATTCTCCTGCTCAAGGCCGAAGGCTTCAACTACGACGAGATCGCCGAGACCCTCGGCTTCGCGCGCGGCGCGGTGGGAACCACCCTCTCCCGCGCGCGGCACAAGCTGGTGGAGGCGTATCACGCGCAGGAGGAAGGACGCAATGCGGCATCCTGACGACGGCCTGATCGAGGAGTACCTCGACGGTGAGCTTCCGGCGGAGGCGCGCGGCGAGTTCGAGGCCCACGCCGCCGGGTGCGACGCGTGCCACGAGCGGATCGAGGCGGCGCGCGCCGCGCGCTCGGAGGCGGAGGAGCTGGTGGCGCTGCTGGGCGAGCCGGAGGCGCGGGCCCACACCGACGAGCTGCCGGCCTCGCTCCGGCCCACTGCTCGGCGTCCGATCCGCTGGCGCACCCTCGCCTGGGCGGCGTCGCTGGTGATGGCGGCGGGGCTGGGGTACGTGGGCGGCACGACGGCAGGACGCGAAGCCGGTCAGTCGGATGGCCGGACGGTCGGACGGTCGGACGGTCGGGTGGCGGACGAGGTGCCGGCAGAGCGACGGAACGACGGGCCGAGGAACCAACTGCCCGGCCGACCGCCTGCCCGACCGACCGACGCCGCCGCTGGGCCGCCCACCGTCCGCAACGAGGAAGCGGCCCCGCTCGCGAAGCAGCGGGTGGATGGTGAACTGGCGAGCCCCCGGGAGGCCCGGGAAGAGGTACGGCTGGCCGATGCGGACCGAGCGGCGGCCGGGAGGGCGCCTCCGGCAATCCAGCCTTCCAGCCGGCCAACCGCCTCACTCGACGACGCCGTCCGGGCGCTTGGTGGCAGCATCCGGCTGGTTGACGGGCTCGAGGTCCAGCGGGTGGACGTGGTGCGGCTCCCGATGCCGGGTGGTGACTCCGCCGCGGTGGTGCAGCTCACCTACGCCGACGCGGCGGGCCATCCGATCGTGCTCCGGCAGAGCCGGACGGTCACGGCCATCGGCCAGCTCGCGGGAGCGGACGCCGCCCGGGCCCAGGCGGCGGCCCCCGACCGTGACCGCGCACTTGCCTCCGAGATGCCAGGCCGCCGAGCCGCCGAGCCCTCACGTGACGGCGAGCTCACCTGGGTGGATGGAACCGGCTTCCGGCTCGTGCTGCGCGCCGACGCCGATGCCGACTCGCTGGCTCGGCTCCGGGCCCGGGTGCGATAAGGTTGGTCGCTCGGAGCTACGGCTTCCCACCACCCCCGACCGGCATGCCGGGGCGTGGCTGGTTGGGCGGCAGGTCCGGGATGCCTTCCGGGCCCGGGAGGGTGGTGCGGGTGTTCCAGTCGCCCGGCAGGGTGGACTGGCCGGGGCGGCAGGCGGCAACATTCCGCGCCCGCCATTGCAGCCCCTCCGCGCCCCGGCGCACCTCCCCTTCCTGGCGTAGCCCGACGACGCGGTCACCGATCGGGGTCTTCACCATCGTCGTACCGATCAGCTCGTACGGCGAATTGCGGTCCACCGGCGGCATCAGGTCCTCCACCGACGCCACCGGCAACACCACGGTGAAACTGGTCGAGTCGCGCGTACCCAACTGGTAGGCGTTCTCGTGCCGGCCCGATCCCACCACGCGGCCGTCCACGTTCAGCCGCGCCTCGAAGCCGATTCCCATCAACTCGAAGTCGTTGCGATTGCACCCGGTGATCCGGAGCTCCACCGAGTCCGGCCCGGTCTCGAACTCCCGGAGCGCCACCGCGCTCAGGGCGAACGAGGGGTCGTCGTAGAGCCATGCTCCGAGCGGCGTGCACGCGCCCGCAGCGGCGAGGGCCGGGAGGACGGCGAGGCGGACGCGCAAGGCCGAGGTCGTGGGACCGTGCAAGATCGGGACGGGCGGAACCGCGACCAATAGCCGTTCCATGTTGCGCCGGGTTGTACGGGTGATTCACGGGAGACGATTCACCCGGGGATGCGTGCACGGTCGAGCGCCCGGTATTGCACCGCCTCCGCCAGGTGAGGCACTTCCACGGCCTCGCTCCCCGCGAGGTCGGCGATGGTCCGCGCGATCCGCAGCACGCGGTGGTACGCCCGGGCGGAGAGCCCGAGGCGCGCCACGGCGCTCCGCAACAGCTCCTCGCCCGCGGCGTCGAGCCGGCAGTGCCGGCGGAGCTGCCGCGCCCCGATGTGCGCGTTCGCGTGCGCCCCGCCCTGCCCCGCGAAGCGATCCCGCTGCCGCGCCCGCGCCGCCTCCACCCGGGCGCGGATGGCGACGCTCGGCTCCGCCACCTGGTCCCCCGCCAGGTCCCGCCACGCCACCGCCGGCACCGCCAGGTGGATGTCGATCCGGTCGAGCAGCGGCCCGGAGAGTCGCGAGCGGTAGCGCTCCACCGCCGGCACCGGGCAGTGGCATTCGCGGGCGGGGTCGCCGAGGTGGCCGCAGGGACAGGGGTTCATCGCCGCGGCGAGGGTGAACCGTGCCGGGTAGGTCAGGCTGGTAGCGGCGCGCGAGAGGGTGACGACGCCGTCCTCGAGCGGCTGCCGGAGCACCTCCAGCACGTGCCTCCGGAACTCGGGCAGCTCGTCGAGGAAGAGCACGCCGTTGTGGGCCAGGCTCGCCTCCCCGGGCCGGGGCATCCCGCCGCCGCCGACCAGCCCGGCGTCGCTGATGGTGTGGTGCGGCGCCCGGAACGGCCGCACCGCGCAGAGCGCCTGCCCCGGGGCGAGGAGCCCCGCCACCGAGTGGATCTTGGTCGTCTCCAGCGCCTCCTCGAGCGTGAGCGAAGGGAGGATCGAGGGAAGCCGCCGGGCGAGCATCGTCTTGCCCGAGCCGGGCGGGCCGATCAGGAGAAGGTTGTGCCCCCCGGCAGCCGCGATCTCGAGCGCGCGCTTGGCGGCCCCCTGGCTCCGCACCTCGGCGAAGTCCGCGGGATCTGCCTCGGGCGGCCCCACCAGCGATCCGACCGGCACCCTGGTGGGGTCGAGCACGGCGGTGCCGCTCAGGTGCCGGCAGACGGCGGCGAGCGTGCGCGCACCGCGTACCGCGAGGCCATCGACCACGGCGGCCTCGGGCACGTTCTCCGCCGGCAGGACGATCTCGCGGCAGCCCGCCGCGCGCGCGGCGAGCGCCATCGGCAGCGCGCCGCGGACGGGGCGCAGGTCCCCCTCGAGTCCGAGCTCCCCGAAGGCCAGGGTCCGGCCCAGCGCCTCAGCGGGAAGCTGCCCGCTGGCGGCCAGGATTCCGAGGGCGACCGGCAGGTCGAAGGCGGAGCCCTGCTTGGGGATGGCGGCCGGGGCGAGGTTCACCGTGATCCGCTTGAGCGGCACCGTGAACCCCGAATTCGCCAGGGCCGCCGTGACCCGCTCCCGGCCCTCCTTGACCGCGGCCTGCGGGAGCCCGACGGTGGCGAAGGCGGGCAGGCCGTTGGCGAGGTCCACCTCGACGTCCACCACGTAGGCCTCGATGCCGAGCACGGCGGCGGAGCGGACGCGGGCGAGCACGCCCGACGGTAGGCCGGAATGACGGAGGGACGGGTGGTGAGCTACCGCATGGCGGCGCCGGGCACCGCGGAAGGCGGCCCTCGGCCCTGGACCTTCGACCTTCGACCTTCGACCCACGCCCGCCGCGCGTGACTCGGGACTCCCGACGCGCTAGAATTGTCCCCTCCCCGACCCCCGGCCCCCATGCTCCGCCTGCTCCGCCACGCGCGGGTCCACACTCCCGAGCCGCTCGGCATCCGCGATGTCCTGGTGGCGGGCGGCCGGATCGCCTGGATCGGCGAGCGGGCCGAGCTCCCGCCGGGGCTCGGAGCGGCGGAGCACGATCTCGGGGGGCGCCGGCTGGTCCCCGGCTTCGTGGACTGCCACGTCCACGTGACCGGGGGCGGCGGCGAGGCCGGCCACGGCACGAGCGTGCCGCCCCTCCCGATCGAGCGGTTCACCCGCACCGGCGTGACCACCGTCGTCGGCCTCCTCGGCACCGACGACGCGGTGCGCACGCCCGGCTCGGTGGTGGCGGCGGCCTACGCGCTCCGCGCCCACGGCCTCTCCGCCTGGTGCTGGACCGGGGGGTACCACCTGCCTCCCGCCACCGTCACCGGCACCGTCCGCGGCGACATCACCCTCATCGACCCGGTGATCGGCGTGGGCGAGGTGGCACTCAGTGACCATCGCTCGAGCCAGCCGGGCTTCGAGGAACTGGCGCGGCTCGGCGCCGAGGCGCACGTCGGCGGCCTGATGAGCGGGAAGGCGGGAATGGTCCACCTGCACCTGGGCGACGGTGCGCGCGGACTCGAACTGGTGCGGCGGGCGCTGGCCGAGACCGAGCTGCCGGCCGGCACCTGGCAGCCGACGCACGTGAACCGGCGGAAGGCGCTGTTCGAGGAGGCGGCGGAACTCGCGCGCCTCGGCGTGCCGATGGACGTGACGGCGTTCCCGGTGGCGGAGGGCGAGGACGCGTGGAGCGCCGCCGACGCGGTGCGTCTCTGGCTGGAGCGCGGGCTCCCGGCGGACCGGCTCACGGTGAGCACCGATGCCGGCGGCTGCCTGCCGGCATTCGACGCCGAGGGACGCGTCGCGGCGATGGACGTGGGGAGCCCCGGGGCGCTGGCCGCGACGCTGCGCGACCTGTTAGCTTCCGGCGTCCCGCTCGAGCTGGCACTCCCCTGCGTCACCAGCACCCCGGCATCGCTGCTCCGCCTCCCGGACAAGGGCCGGATCACCGTGGGCGCCGACGCCGACCTGCTCCTGCTTGACGATGACGGCAACGTGACCGACGTGATGGCCCGCGGGGTCTGGCACCTGAAGGACGGCGCAACAGTGGTGACCGACCCGTTCTCCCGATGATCGCGCTTCACCATTCGCTGCTCGACCCTCGACCTTCGACCATCGACCCTTGACCCCTCGCCCGTGACCCCCGCCCCCGTCTCCGAGGGCGCTGCCCGAGGTGCCATCATCCCGATCGGGGGTGCCGAGGAGAAGATCGGCGCCACCGCCGTCCTCCGCCGCTTCCTGGCCCTCGCAGGGGGCGACAAGGCCCGGATCGCGATCATCCCGACGGCCTCCCAGCTCGACGACACCGGCGAGCGCTATGAAGCGCTCTTCCGGGCGCTCGGCGCCGGCCGCGCCCGCGCGCTCGAGATCGACTCCCGGGATGACGGCGAGCGAACTTCCCTGCTCGAGAAGCTGGAGAAGGCCACCGGAGTGTTCCTGACGGGCGGGAACCAGCTCCGGCTCGCGACCATCCTCGGCGGCACGCAGGTGGCGCAGGCGATCCGCCGGCGGAACGCCGCCGGGGTACCGGTGGCGGGCACTTCCGCGGGGGCGGCCTTCCTGAGTCAGCACATGATCGCCGGGGGCGACGAGGGCGGAATCCCGACGGCGGGCGGCGTGACACTCGCCCCGGGGCTCGGACTCACCAACCGCGTGGTGATCGACCAGCACTTCCGGCAGCGCGGCCGGCTTGGCCGGCTCCTCTCCGCGCTCTCCTACAACCCGTTCGGCATCGGCCTTGGCCTCGACGAGGACACTGCGGCGGTGATCGGCCCGGACAACGTCCTCGAGGTCGTGGGGAGCGGGGCGGTGACCATCATCGACCCCTCCGAGCTGGAGTACTCCTCGATGGCGGATGCCGAGCGGAGCGACCCGGTGTGCATGATCGGCCTCCGGCTCCACGTCCTGACCAGCGGCGCCACCTTCGACCTCGAACGCCGGAAGGCCGCCCCCGGCCCGGCGACCCTCGCCCGGGACTGACCCGTCGCCCGCGGAGGGCACCATGCGGATCGTCGACCGCTCGGTCTACGTCGGCCCCAGCCTCTATGCCCACTTTCCCGTCATCCGGCTCGACGTGGACCTGGCCGAGCTGGAGGCGTGGCCGACGGCGCGTCTCGGTCCCGGCTTCGTGGACGCGCTGGTCGCGGCGCTGCCCGGTCTCGCGGAGCACGGCTGTTCCTATGGCGAGCCGGGCGGCTTCCTCCGGCGGATGACCGAGGACGAGGGCACCTGGCTGGGCCACGTGCTGGAGCACGTCGCCATCGAGCTGCAGAGCGCGGCGGGCGAGAAGGTGACGTTCGGCAAGACCCGGAGTTCGGGCCCGGCGGGACAGTACCACGTCGTCTACGAATACGAGCAGCCGGAGGTCGGGCTCGAGGCGGGGAACCTGGCGCTCCGGCTCCTCGAATCGCTGCTCCCGCCCGAGGTCCGGCCGGCGGCGGCCGAGGGCTTCGACTGGCCGGCGGAGCGCGACGGGTTCATCCGCTTCGCGCAGCGGCGCGACCTCGGCCCCAGCACCGCCTCGCTGGTGCACGCCGCGGAGGCCCGTGGCATCCCGTGGATCCGGCTCAACCAGCAGTCCCTGATCCAGTTCGGGCACGGGAAGTGGCAGCAGCGCATCCAGGCGACGATCACCGGCCGCACCCCCCACATCGCCGTCGAGCTCGCCTCCGACAAGGAGGAGACCAACCGGATCCTCTCGGCGCTCGGCCTCCCGGTGCCGAAACAGCGCCTGGTGACGTCCGAGGACGACGCCGTGCGCCAGGCGGAACGGGTGGGTTTCCCGGTGGTGGTGAAGCCGTACAACGCGAACCACGGACGCGGGGTGGCCATCGGGCTCACCCGGTCCGACGAGGTGCGCCGGGCCTTCCACGAGGCGCAGCAGCACAGCCGCAGCGTCATCATCGAGAGCTTCATCCGCGGCGACGACCACCGCATGCTGGTGGTGAACGGCCAGCTCATCGCCGTCTCCCGCCGCGAACCGGGCCACATCGTGGGCGACGGGACCCGCACGGTGGCCGAGCTGGTCGAGATCACGAACCAGGACCCCCGGCGCGGCATCGGGCACGAGAAGGTGCTCACCCGGATCGAGCTCGACGGCCAGGCCGAGCGGCTGCTGGCGGCCCGGGGCTGGACCGGGGATTCGGTCCCGCCCGCCGGGGAGACGGTCCGCCTCCGCTCGACCGGCAACCTCTCGACCGGCGGCACCGCCACCGACGTCACCGACGTGGTGCACCCCGACAACGCCGAGATGGCGGTGCGCGCGGTGCAGGCCATCGGGCTCGACGTGGGCGGGGTGGACTTCCTCACCACCGACATCACCGTGTCGCACAAGGAGAGCGGCGGCGCCATCTGCGAGGTCAACGCAGCGCCCGGCTTCCGGATGCACAGCTCGCCAAGCGAGGGCCGCCCGCGGGACGTGGCCGGGCCGGTGATCGACATGCTCTTCCCGGCGGGCACCCCGGCGACGATTCCCGTCGCGGCTATCACCGGCACCAACGGGAAGACCACCACCGCGCGGATGGTCGCGCACATCCAGAAGCTCGCCGGGCGAACCGTCGGGCTCACCACCACCGACGGGGTGTACATCAACGGGCAGCGCACGGTGGAAGGCGACCTGACGGGCCCCGTCGCCACCCGGATGGTGCTCATGGACCCGGCGGTGGACACCGCGGTGCTCGAGGTGGCGCGGGGCGGCCTCCTCCGCGCCGGGATGGGGGTCCGCTGGTGCGACGTGGGCGCCGTGCTGAACGTCCAGTCCGACCATCTCGGCCTCAAGGGCGTGGAGACGCTCGAGGAGCTCGCGAAGGTGAAGCGCGTGGTCGTGGAGGTCGCGCGCGACACGGCGGTGCTCAACGCCGACGACCCGCTCTGCCTCCGGATGGCCGACTACACCGAGGCGAAGGCCATCTGCTACGTCACCCTGAGCCCCGACCACCCGCTGGTGCGGCAGCACATCACCGCCGGCGGCCGGGGCGTCGTGCTCGAGCGCGGGATGAAGGGGCAGATGATCACCCTGTACGACAAGGGCGCCCACATCCCGATGCTCTGGACCCACCTGGTCCCCGCCACGCTGGAGGGGCGCGCGGTGCACAACGTGCAGAACGCGATGTTCGCCGCCGCCATCGCCTTCAGCCTGGGCGTGAAGCTGGAGGACATCCGCCACGGCCTCCGCACCTTCGACACCTCGTTCTTCCAGGCGCCCGGCCGGATGAACGTGTTCGACGAGCACCCCTTCAAGGTGATCCTCGACTACGGGCACAACCCCAGCGCGGTGGAGCTGATGTGCGGGCTGGCGCGTCGGCTCGAGGTGACGGGGCGGCGGATCGTGGTGCTCGCCGCACCCGGCGACCGGCGCGACGAGGACGTGCGCGCCATCGCGCGCGCGGCGGCCGGGCAGTTCGACCGCTACGTGCTGCGGCGGGACGATGCGCTCCGCGGCCGGGCGCCGGACGAGGTCCCGGCGCTCCTCCGCGCCGAGCTGCTCGGGGCCGGCGTCCCCGCCGAGGCGGTGGATGTCATCCCCGACGAGCGCGAGGCCACGGACCACGCCCTCCGCCTCGCGGAGCCGGGCGACCTGGTCCTCGTCTTCGGCGACGCGCTCACCCGCACCTGGAAGCAGATCATCTCGTTCCGGGTGGATCTGCCGGCGGCTGCCGGCCCCACGCCCTCCCGCACCGCCACCGCGAAACTCACGGTTCCCCTCGAGCCGCCGAGCCGCCCGGCCGCCGAGCCCGCCGCCTGGGCGACCCGGCGCGCCGAGGCCGACGTCGAGGAGCAGCTGGTGGTGGACGAGCGCGGCGTGCGCCTCCAGCGGGAGCACGACGACTGACCGCGCCCTCCGCCCCGGCCCGCACCGACAGCCGCCGGCTGACCGGGCCCAACCGGCTCCTCGCCGGACCGGGCGCGGTGCTCGACGTCGCCTTTCCCGGCAGCGAAGGCCAGCGGCTGGTCGCCGCCTGGGAGCGCCGCCTGCGCGAGGTCCTCGGGCTGCTCCGCTGGCCGGCGATCGACCTGGCCGCCCTCCGGTGGCCCGGCGGGGCGAGCCTCGCCTTCGGGGCGCCCCCGGACGTGCTCTACGCCGCCACCGAGATCAACGAATGGGCCTGGGACGCCGGCGTGGCTGACGTGCTGGGCGGCGCCGCGGAATCGCCGGCGGAGGCCGCCCGCCGGTTGGGTGAGGCGGTGGCCACGGAACGGAAGCCCGCGCTCATCGCGCTGCTCCAGGCGGCGCGGGACCACCACGCCGCCGCGCTGGTGGACGACGAGGTGGCCTCGGTGGGCCTGGGCGCCGGCAGTCGGGCGTGGCCGCTGGGCGGACTGCCGTCGCCGGCCCTCGTTCCCTGGGGCGACATCCACGACGTCCCGCTGGTGCTGGTCACGGGGTCGAACGGCAAGACCACGACCACGCGCATGCTGGCCGCGATCGCGACCGCCGCGGGCCGCGTGACCGGCTGGTCCTGCACCGACGGAATCTGGGTGGGCGGCGAGCCGGTGGAGGCTGGCGACTGGGCCGGGCCCGGCGGCGCCCGGCGTGTGCTCCGGGACCGGCGGGTGGAGTTCGCGGTGCTGGAGACGGCCCGCGGCGGGATCCTCCGCCGTGGCCTCCCCGTGACGCGGGCCACGGCGGGCGTCGTGACGAACGTCGCCGAGGACCACTTCGGCGAGTACGGGGTGAGCGATCTTGCCGGGCTCGCCGAGGTGAAGCTGGTGGTGGGCCGGGCCATCGGTGCCGATGGCCGGATGGTGCTGAATGCCGACGACCCCGCGCTCGTGGCTGCCGGCGGCGGCGGCGAGGCGCCGGTGCTCTGGTTCGCCGAGGACCCCGGCAATCCGGTGGTGGGCGCACACCTCGCCGCGGGCGGCGACGCGATCGTGGTGGAAGGCGGCCGGCTCACGCTCCGTCGCGGCTGGACGGCGGTGCCGGTGCTTCCGGTCACCGAAATCCCCGCGACGTTCGGGGGCAGGCTCGGGCACAATGTGCGGAATGCCCTCGCGGCGGCCGGTGCGGCGTGGGCGGCCGGCCTCCCGCCCGAGGCCATCGCCCGGGGGCTCCGGTCATTCCGGAGCGGTGCCCAGGACAACCCCGGACGCGCGAACGTGTTCCGCCTGGGAGACGAGGTGACGGCGGTGGTGGACTTCGCCCACAACCCGCACGGTGTCGCGGCGATCGCCGACGTCGCGCGGCTCTTCCCGGGTGCCCCGCGAACCGTGCTCCTGGGCCAGGCCGGCGACCGCGACGACCGCGCGATCCGCGACCTCGCCCGGAGCGCCTGGGCACTCCGCCCCGCGCGCGTGATCCTGAAGGACCTGCAGCAATACGTTGT
>CAVQWA010000007.1:0-3934 GCA_963717315.1 uncultured Gemmatimonadales bacterium | reverse complement strand
CGCGCCTCACCCTTCGACGGGCTCAGGGTGAGCGGATGATGAGTCCTTTGAAGTAGAAGAGGGCATTCGCCCATGCTGAGCCCGTCGAAGCATCGGGGCGGGGCGCTCAACGGGGCGGCCCGTTCGACGAGCTCAGGGTGAGCGAATCATGAGTCCTTTGCCAAACATCGGAGCAGGGGCTCCGCTCTGACATGGCCCGTCGAAGCACCACGGGCGTAGGGTAGGCGTAGGGTAAATCCTTTTGAGATGGAGCCGGGGTTCCGCTCATGCTGAGCCCGTCGAAGCACGGGGTGGGGGGCTCCGCTCACCCTGAGCCCGTCGAAGGGTAAGGCCCCCGCGCGCGCCCGCGCGCCAACTCCGGCCGGAGCCCCGGGGTCACGCCCGCCCGGTCGAGGGCGGCCGCGGCGCGCTCGGCGTCCCACCCGGTGAGCTCGCGCACGCCCCGCTGCAGCTGCTTTCGCCGGAATCCGAAGAGCCCCACGACGGTGCGGCGGAAGGCCGCCACCTCCCCGTCGCCCACGAGCGGCTCCGCCAGCGGCAGGAGGCGGACGACGGCGGACTCCACCTTCGGCGGGGGATGGAACGCGCCGGCGGGCACCCGGAAGAGCCGCTCCACCGCGGCCACGGCCTGCACGCCCACGGTGAGCGCGCCGTACTCCGGGGTGGCCGGTGCGGCGCCGAGGCGGTCGGCCACCTCGCGCTGCACCAGGAAGGTGACGCTGGCCGGGCGGGGCGGCGTGAGCGCCTTGTCCAGGAGCGGCGAGGTGACGTTGTAGGGGATGTTGCCGGCGACGAGGAACGGTCCGCCGGCGAGGGCGGGCCAGTCGAGTTCGAGCGCGTCGCCCTCGGCCACCTCGACATTGGGCCAGCGCCCGGCGAGCGCGCGGGCCAGGGCACGGTCCTTCTCCAGGGCCACGACGCGGCCGGCACGCGCCGCGAGTTCGGCGGTGAGCCCGCCCGGGCCCGGCCCGACCTCGATGACCGTGTCGGCGGGACCCGCCCCCACGGCGTCGGCGATCCGGCCGAGCAGCCGCGCGTCGCGGAGGAAGTGCTGGCCGAGGCGCTTGTTCGGGCGCGCCACGGGGTCAGGCGCGAAGGACGAGGAGGGTCCGGTCGTCGTCGGGCGCGGGAGCGTGTGCGTCGACCAGCGCCAGCACCTCGCGCACGATGCGCTCGGCGGGAAGGGCGCGGCGGGCCCCGAGCTCGGCCAGGAGCCGCTCCTCGCCGAAGGCCTCGCCCGCTTCGCTCCGGGCCTCGACCAGGCCGTCGGTCCACAGGCAGAGGAGGTCGGTTCCCGGCTGCCAGGGAACCCGCCTGCGGCCGATCTCCGGCGCCGGGCCGAGGCCGATCGGCGGCGCGGTGGCCTCGAGCCGCGTCGGCGGCCCCTCCGCCGGGATGCGGAAGGCGTGCGGATGGCCCGCGTTGGCATACACCAGGCGGTGGCCGAGCGGGTCGAGCATGCCATAGAAGATGGTGAAGTACATCTCGGCGGTCTCGAGGTCGGTCTCGAGCGACCGGAGCATCGCGACCAGGGTCTCGTCCGGGGCGAAGGCGCCGCCGGAGTGGATGCCGGCGGCGCTCAGCACCAGCGCCATCACCAGTGCCGAGCTGAAGCCGTGCGAAGAGACGTCCCCGAGCATCACGCCGATCCGCCCGGAACCGAGCTGGGTGAAGGTGTAGAAGTCCCCCCCGACCGTCTCGGCCGGGATGCAGCGCACCGCCACGTCCGCCACCCCGGCGAGGATGTCGGGCGACGGCAGGAGCCTGAGCTGCAGGTCGTGGGCCAGTTCGAGCTCGCGACGGACGCGCTGCTGCTGCATGTCGCGCAACAGGAGTCGCGCGTTCTCGATCGCGGCACCGACCTGGTTGGCCACCGCCGTGACCACCTTCCGGTCCGCGGGGGTGAAGCTGCCGCCGCCCACGCGGTCGGCCAGCTCCATGACGCCGACGCAACGGGGGGCCGCGCCGGGCGCGGCATACAGGATCGGGACCGTGAGGGCCGCGGCGGTTCCGTCCTCCGCCGGTGTCTCCAGGGTGCGGCGTTCGCGGAACGCGCGGGCCACCGGAGCCGCAGGATCATCGGCGGCGACCAGCTCCGGGGCCGCCGGCGCGGCCCCACGGGTGGCGACGCGCCGGAGCTGCCGGCCGTCCTCGTCGGCCACGAGCACCGCGCCGCGCCGGGCGCCCACCACGGTGGCGACCTCGCGGAGGATGGTGCGACTCGCCTCCTCCACCCTCAGCGTCTGGCCGAGGATCTCGCTGATCGCGTAGAGGAGGTCCACTTCCTCGTAGCGGTCGGCCAGTTCGCCGGCGAGGCGGCCGAGCTGGCCCTCGGCCTCGAGGAGCCCGCCGAGGGCGGGCAGCACCAGCGCGGCGATGCCCTCCGCCTCGGCGGCGGGGGCCTCGGCCACCTCGAGCCAGTAGCCCTCCGTGCCCGGCACGGGCGCGAGCCAGGTGGCCCCCCGGACCCCCGCGACGGGACCCGGGCCGTCGGGCACGGTCGGCGTCCAGGCGGGAGCGGCACCGGCGACCACCTTGAGGCTGCGCCCGTCCCGGCGCCAGAGCCTGAGTGGCCGCCCTGCCAGCCCGCCCAGCCCGTCGAGCGCGCGCTCGACCCGGCTCAGGACAGGCGGAATGTCATGCAGAGCGAGTTGCCTCGGGGGCTGAATTCAACGCGGTCGGAGAGGTTCCGGATGAGGAAGAGGCCGCGCCCGCAAGCGCGCTCGATGTCGTCGGTGCCGACCGGGTCCGGCACGGCGTCGGGGTCGAAGCCGTCGCCCTCGTCGGTCACGTGGACCCGGAGGTCCGTGGGGCGGCACTCGGCGCGGACGGCCACCCACCGGGACGGGTCGCCGCCGTTGCCATAGACGATCGCGTTGGCGAGCGCGTCGGCCACCGCCACCCTGAACCGGAACGCGGTGCGGCGGGTGGGGCCGACGGGCTCGAGGCAGTGGCGGGCGAGGAGCTCGACCGCGGCCTCGACGTGGGCCACGTCGCTGGGAATCCGGAGCGAGACCTCGACCACGGGCCCGACGGGGTCCGCGCGGTGGGCGCGGCGGACGTGCAGGGCGAGCGGCTCGGCCACGGGTCAGAACGCGGCGAGCGCCTGGTCCCGGGTGTCCGCGATGGCGAAGAGCGTGTCGAGCTTGGTCAGCTCGAACAGCGAGCGGAGGTCCTCGTTCAGCCCGGCGAGCCGGAGCTGGCCACCCTCCTCGCGCACCTTCTTGGAGATGGACACCAGGGCGCCAAGCCCGGAGGAATCGATGTAGCCGGTGTGGGAGAAGTCCACCAGGAACTTCCGCTCGCCGTCCTCGAGGGCACGCGCCACGAGTTCCTTGAGCTCCTGGCGATTGCCCACGATGAGCTGCCCTTCGACCTGCATCACGTACACCCCGCTCGCGTCGCGGGCGCCGCTGAACCCCATCGCGCCTCCGTCAGGTCACTGGATCGGACTGCAGGGCGACCATTGCCGCCACCTCGACAATATCATCCGCCGACGCGCCGCGCGACAGGTCGGACATCGGCCGCGCCAGCCCCTGGAGCATCGGGCCGAGGGCCACCGCGCCGGCCAGCCGCTGGACCAGCTTGTAGGCGATGTTGCCCGCGCCGAGGTCCGGGAACACCAGGATGTTGGCGGCGCCGGCGACCGGCGAACCGGGGGCCTTCCGCTGGGCCACCGCCGGCACGAGGGCAGCATCGGCCTGGAGTTCCCCGTCGGCGGCCGTGCCGGGCGCGATCTCGCGGAAGCGCGCCACTGCGGCGCGGACCCGTTCCACCGCCGGCCCCTCCGCGCTGCCCCGGGTGGCGTAGGAGAGGAAGGCGACCCGCGGCTCGTCGCCGACGAGACGGGCCCGGTCCCGTGCCGCCGCAAGGGCGATCTCGGCGAGTTGCCCCGGGTCGGGGTCGGGCACCACGGCGCAGTCGGTGAAGGTGA
>CAVQWA010000006.1:0-62047 GCA_963717315.1 uncultured Gemmatimonadales bacterium | reverse complement strand
GGACGGCCGTCGCGGCGGCGACGGCCGCAGTCTCGAACCGGAGCACCCGGGCGCCGAGCCGCACCGGCACGAAACCGGCGGCGACCAGCGCGGACCGTTCGGCCGGGGTGAAGCCACCCTCGGGACCGATGGCCACGGTCACCGGGTCGTCGCGGCGGAGCGGCGGGGCGTTGCCGCCGGCGCCGTCGGCCAGCCAGCGGACGCCCCCCGCAGCCGTGAGGAACGCGGGGAGCGGCACCGGCGCGGAGAGCTCCGGGGCCCAGGCGCCGCCGCACTGCTTGAGCGCCTCGAGGCCCCGCTGCCGGAGGCGGTGGAGGTGCGCGGTCCGCACCCGGCCCGCGACGGTCCGGCTCCGCTCGGTCTCGAGCGGGATCACCGCGGTGGCCCCGAGCTCCGCCGCCTTCTCGACCAGGATCGCGAATCGCTCGCGGTCCCCCGCGCCGACCGCGAGGACGAGCCGAGGGGGCGGCGCCACCCGACGGGCAGCCCCGACCTCCACCCGCCATCCGGCGCCGGCTTCGACCAGGCGGCCCTCACCGACGCCGCCTGCGCCGTCGAGGAGCTGCACCGGCTGGCCGAGGGCGGCGCGCCGGACCCGGAGGTGGTGCGCCTCGCCCTCGGCGAGGTCGAGGATCGCGCCGGGCTCCAGCGTGCCCGGCGCCACCAGCACCGCCGTCACGCGCGCGCCGCCACCGCCCACCAGCCGCCGTCGCGGGCCTCGGCGGCCGGTGCGAAGCCCGCCGCCGCCAGCTCCGGGAGGAAGGCCGGCGCCTCCGACTCTTCCATCCCGCTGAAGATCGCGATGCCTCCCGGCCGCAGGGCGAGGCGGACCTCCGGCAGGATCGCCACGTTGATGAGGCGGAGGATGTTCGAGAGCACGATGTCGGCGGGGCCGAGAAGCGGAGTCACCACCGCCGCGTCGCCGGTGAGGAAGTGCACCTCGGGCACCCCGTTGCGGGCCGCATTCCGCTCGGCGACCGGAATGGCATCCTCGTCCACCTCGACGCCCACCGCGCGCGAGGCGCCGAGCAGCCGCGCCGCGATGGCCAGGATGCCGGATCCGCTGCCGAGGTCGAAGACCACGTCGCCCGGCTCCATCAGGCGTTCGAGCAGGATGAGCGCGGCGCGGGTGGAGCCGTGCTCGCCGCTGCCGAAGGCCGTCTCGGGGTCGAGCCGGACGAGCACCTCGCCCGGCCCGAGCGGCGCGTCCACCCAGGTGGGGGAGACGACCAGCCGCCCGAAGCGGCGCGGTCCCAGGCCCTCGCGCCAGGCGGTGGCCCAATCCACCGTCGGCAGCTCGCGCGTCGCGGCGGCGAGGCCCGGGTGCTCGTCGCGGAGCGCCGCCTCCAGCGCGGCGCGGGCCGCCTCGCTCGGGGTGAAGGCCACGAGCGGCCCGCCTTCGCGGTCCTCGACGGCCTGGCCGCTCCGCTCCACCAGCCAGGCCGCGAGGGCATCGCGCGATTCCGCGGGGGGGGTGAGTTCCAGCGCCCACCAGCTCATGCGCCCAACGCCTCCTTGAGCTTGGACCAGAAGCCGGACGAACGCTTCGGGGGCTGCGCCTC
Organism: uncultured Gemmatimonadales bacterium; assembly: GCA_963717315.1. Taxonomy (GTDB): domain Bacteria; phylum Gemmatimonadota; class Gemmatimonadetes; order Gemmatimonadales; family GWC2-71-9; genus JAICEH01. The sequence continues at coordinate 60,485 of CAVQWA010000006.1, read as the reverse complement.
CACCTCCGCGAGCCGGCGGAATACCTCGCGCTGCTCGTCGGTGAGCGCCTCCGGCGTGTAGAGGTGGATCCGGATGAGCAGGTCGCCCCGGCCGGCGTGCCCGAGGCGCGGCAGGCCCTTCGCCCGGTGGCGGAGCACCGTCTCGGGCTGGATGCCCGCCGGCACCTCGACCACCTCCTCGCCGGTGGCGGTGGGGACGGTGAACCGACCGCCCAGCGCGGCCTGGGAGAAGGAGAGCGTCAGGTCGGTGACGAGGTCGTCGCCGTGGCGCTCGAAGCGGTCGTCGTCCTTCACTTCGATGACGACGACAAGGTCCCCCGGCGGTCCGCCGCGGGGGCCGGCCGCGCCCTGTCCCCGGAGCGTGAGGTAGTTGCTCGAGGAGACACCCGCCGGGATCTCCACGCTCGCCGTGCGCTCGACAGGGACCCGCCCATCCCCGCGACAGACCTCGCAGGGCTCGGCGATGACCGTCCCCTCGCCGGCGCAGGTCGGGCAGGGAGCCACCGACACGAACTGGCCGAAGATGTTGCGGGCGGCGCGGCGCACTTCCCCGCTCCCGCCGCAGGTGGCGCAGGCGGCAGGCCGGCTGCCCGGCCTGGCGCCGCTCCCCCCGCAGGTGTCGCACGCCTGCAGCGTCTTGAGCCGGATGTTCCGCCTGACGCCGGTGGCGACCTCGGCCAGCGTGAGCCGCGCGCTCACCCGGATGTCCTGCCCCCGCCGATTCTCGCCGCGGCTCCGCCCGCCGCCGAAGAGGCCCTCGAGTCCCCCGAAACCGCCGAAGTCCCGCATGAAGATCTCGAGCGCCTCGGCCAGGTCCACGTGGCCGTCGGCGAAGGCCCCCGTCCGCGCGCCGGTGGTGCCGAAGCGGTCGTACTGGGCCCGGCGCGCCGGGTCGCGGAGCACCTCGTAGGCCTCGGTGACCTCCTTGAACCTCGCTTCCGCGTCCGGGGCCGGGTTCCGGTCGGGATGGTACTGCATCGCCAGGCCGCGGTACGCCTTCTTGATCTCGGCCTCGGAGGCGTTGCGCGGCACGCCCAGCAGCCCGTAGAGGTCGCTCATTCGAGCAGCCCCTCCACCAGGCGGCTGGTGTGGACCACCAGGCTCACGATCTTGTCGTAGGGCATGCGGGTCGGGCCCAGCACGCCGATGACGCCGCTGAGCTCGCCGGCGTGGTAGGACGCGGTCACCAGGGTGAACTCGTTCAGGTCGGGGTCCTCGTGCTCGCCGCCGATGGTGATCCGGATTCCCTCCTCGCGGTGGCCGGCGAGCGCGCGGCGAAGCGGGTCGCTCCGTTCCGTCAGGTGGATCAGGCGGCGCATGCGCTCGCTGGAGGAGGCGAACTCGGGCTGCTCCGCGAGGGGCTGTGCGCTGCCCAGGAGGACCCCGCCGGACCGGTCGCCCAGCGCGAAGATCTCCTCCCCCTGCGCGAGGAAGATGTTCAGCAGCTCGTGGCCGGCGGAGTCCCCCGGCACCGCATCCCGGAGCCGCTCGCCGAGGGAGCGGCGGATCTCGGCGAGGGTCAGGCCGGCGAGGCGCTCGTTCAGGAGCCGCGCCACGATCTCCGCCGTGGCGACCGCGATCGCCCCGGGCACCTGCACGAAGATCGTGCGGACCACCCCGCTCCGGAGGTTGAACACCAGCAGCAGCCGGTCCGAGGCCACCGGCACGAGATCCAGCCGCTCCAGCACCACCGAGTCGAGCGCGGGACCGACGGCCAGGCCCAGTTCCTGGGTGAGCACGCCGAGCACCTGCGCGGTCCGGCGCAGGATGTCCTCGACGGCGCCGCGCCCGGGAGGCAGGCCGGCCCGGAGGCTGGCCTGCAGCGCCGTGCTCGGCGTCCGGATCTGCAGCATCGAATCCACGTATGCCCGGTAGGCACGGTCGGTCGGGATCCGGCCGGCGGAGGTGTGGGGGTGGAAGAGGTAGCCCTTCTCCTCCAGCTCGCTCATTGTCTGGCGGATCGTGGCGGGCGATACCCCGAGGCCGAAGCCCCGCGCCAGCCGCCGGCTGGCGGCCGGTTCCGCGGTCTCGATGTATGACTGGACGACGGCCTCGAGCACCCGACGCTCGCGGTCCGTCAACTGCTCGTGCGCTGGCATGGCGGAAAGTTAGGGATGGCGGGAGGCCGGGCAAAGGGCGTCAGGCCGTGGCCCGGGCCACCAGCGAGTCCAGGAGCAGCCATCCGCGGGGGGTGAGCGCCAGGGAACCGGCCGTGCGGAGGGCCCACCCCTCACGCTCCCAGGCGTCGGCCACCGGCTCGGGGACCAGCCCGGCCGGCACGCCCTCCATCGTCCGGAGCCCGAGATAGAGCTGCTCGAGCTGCACCGCGGCCGCGTCCAGGGCCTCGCGCCCCGCTTCGGCCCCGCCGCCCGCCGCCACCGCCCGGCGGTACGCCTCCCACTCGCGGATGTTCCACCGCCGCTCGGCCCCGAACCCGCTGTGGGCCGAGGGACCGAGCCCGATGAACGCCGCCCGCCGCCAGTACGCGGAATTGTGCCGCGCGCGGTGCCCGGGCAGGGACAGGTTCGAGACTTCATAGTGCTCGTAGCCCGCGGCTTCGGCTGCCGCGTGGAGCGCGAGGAACTCCCCCGCCTGGCCCTCCTCCGGCGGCGCCTCGGCCACGCCGCGCGCGATCCAGCGCGCCAGCGGGGTGCGGTCCTCCACCGTCAGGGCGTAGCAGGAGAGATGGGGCGGCGCGAGCGCGAGCGCGCGGTCGAGGTCGGCACGCCAGTCCCGGCCGAGCGATGCAGGTACCCCGTAGATGAGGTCGAGCGAGAGCTCCGTGAGGCCCGCGTCGCGGAGCAGGTGCACCGCGCGTTCCGCCTGGACGGCGTCGTGCGTGCGATGCATCCACGCCAGCACCGCCGGCGCGAAGGACTGCACCCCCAGCGACACCCGCGTGACGCCCGCCGCCCGCCAGGCCGCGGCAGCGGCGGCGCTGACGTCGTCGGGGTTCGCCTCGAGCGTGACCTCCGCGTCCGGCGCGAGCCCGCGGTCGGCGGCGAACCGCCCGAGCAAGGCCGCCACCGCGTCCGGCGGGAGCCGCGAGGGAGTGCCGCCCCCGAGGTACACGGTGGCGAGCGGCTCGGCGGACCACACCGGCTCCCGCTGCCACCACGCCCATTCGCGGAGCACCGCCTCCACGAAGTCGGCCGCGGGCGCCTCGCGCCGCACGGCGATGGCGAAATCGCAGTAGCTGCACCGGCGGGCGCAGAAGGGGACGTGCAGGTAGAGGTGCACCGTCAGGGCGCCGGGGGGGCGCCGAGCACCTCCGTCACCTCGCCCGCCGCCTCGAGGAAGCCCACCAGCACGGGATCCCGCCCGAAGTAGTCGGCGAGCGGCACGCGAACCCACCACCGGTCGAGGAGCACGCCGCCGCCCGGAAGGGGAGCGAAGCCGAGGTCGCCACCCGCGGCCTCGCTGGGCACCCACGCCCCGAGCCCGGTCCAGCGGAATTCCAGGCGGAGGAACCCGAGGGTGCGGCGGTCGAGCCAGAGCGTGCCGCGGAGGTCGGCTCGGGGGGACGACTGCTCGGGCTGGAACGCGACGCCGACGAGCGTGTCACCGGGCGCCTCCGGGAGCACCAGGTCGAAGCAGTGCGAGTCGAGGAACCAGTCAGCCCCGAGGAGACGCGCGTCGGGTCCGTAGTAGTCGCGCACGCCGTCCTGCAGTGGACCGACGAATCCCTCCACCGCGGCGCTGTCCGGCGCAGGGGCGCCGAAAGGCCAGTCCAGCCGCCCGGTGGCCGTGTCCTGCTCCTCCGACTGCACGGCGAGCGCGGGGTCGAGGAACCTGAGCCGGGTCTCCAGCCGGACGTGGATCGAGCCGAGCCGGGTGGTAGCCTCCGCCACCCCGAGTCCGGTGCGCGCCGCATCGAGCAGTGCCGTCGTGGCCGCGCCCAGCGCGGGGCGGACCCGGCAGCGCCCCGTGGCTTCCGGTCGGAGGTCGGGAAGGCGCACCGGCTGGTCGGGAAGGTCGAGCGAGAGCGGTTGGGCCGCGGTGCCGAGGATGACAAGCTCCGACAGCCAGGTTCGCTGACCCACCCGGCGGACAGCCACGCGGTGGCTTCCCGGCGCCGGGGCGCGCAGGGTGAAGCGCCCCTCGGCGTCGGAGAGCGTGGCGCCCACCTCCCGCCCGGCGCTGTCCACCAGGAGGACGAGGGCGTAACCCACCGGCTCGCCCGCTGCCGACGCCGTCCCGTCCACCGCTTGCGCGGCGAGGGGAGCGGCGAGGCAGGAGATCAGGGAGAGCGCGCGGAGCGGAGACGGCATCGCGCCGATACTACGGGAGGACCGGACGACGCGCCAGTCAGGGCGGCGGCGCGGCCTCGAACCGTCCGTCCGGCCGGCGCGCCACCCGGCCGGCGAGTTCGAGCGTGGTCAGTGCGGCGAGCACCCCCGGTGCCGGGCGGCCGAGCCGCGAGGCGAGCACGTCGAGCGGGAGCGGCTCCCGTTCGAGCAGCGCCAGGATCGGGTCCGGCGGCCCGCCTCCCGGGCCCGGCGCCGCCGCTCCCCGCACGGCGCGAAGGGCGGCTGCCCGCGACGCGAGCCCGGGAAAGGCCGCGATGAGATCCGCCGGCTCGAGGCAGGGGGCCGCGCCATCCCGGATGAGGCGGTTGGCGCCGACCGAGGCGGGGCTGGTGATGGGGCCCGGCACCGCGAGGACTTCCCTGCCCTGGTCGAGGGCGGACCCGGCGGTGAGCAGCGCGCCCGAGTTCCTCGCCGCCTCCACGACGAGCGTCACGCGAGCCAGCCCGCTCACGAGGCGATTGCGCCGCGGGAAGGAGCCCTGCCGGGGGGGATCGTCCGGGGGGAACTCCGAGAGGAGGAGGCCCTCCCGCGCAACCCGGGCGTAAAGCCGCCGGTTCACCGCCGGATAGACCACCGCGATGCCGTTGCCCAGCACGCCGATGGTGGCGCCACCCGCATCGAGCGCGGCCTCGTGCGCGGCGGCGTCGAGGCCCCGAGCCATCCCGCTCACCACCACCAGGCCCTCGCGCGCCGCCGCGCGCACGAGGCTCCGGCAGGCCCGGGCGCCGTAGCTGGTGTGGTCCCGGCTTCCCACCACCGCCACCGCCTCGCATTCCACGAGTTCCACCCGTCCGAGGGCGCAGAGGAAGGCGGGAGGATCGGCGATCTCGCGGAGGCGGGCCGGGTAGGCCTCATCGTACGGCAGCAGCACCCGACCGCCGAGGGCCTCGACCCGTTCGATGAGGCGGGCGCCGGGGGCCGGCGACCCGCCGGCAACCGCGTCGGCCAGCGAGGCCGGAAGCCGCGCGGCGGTGACCAGAAACGCGGACGGCGCCCCGAAGGCGCCGTCCGCAGAACCGATCGCGGCCACCACGCGGGCCAGCCGCTGGAGGCCGATGCCGGGCGTGAGGGCGAGCGCCACCCACGCCGCGCGGGGGTCGCTCACGGGCCGCCGTCCTCCGCCCCGGCCTCCCACGCCGGCTCGCCGCCCGTCTCCTCCGCTTCCGCCACCGCCGCCGCCCGCAGGAGGCCCACCCGGGTCCAGAGCGCCTCCACCAGTTCCTCGAGGCCGTCGTGGGTGGCGCTCGAGATCACGAACCGCCCGAGGGCGCCCGGTGCCGCGACGGAGGGGACGCCGGCATCGTCCGGGAGGAGGTCGCGCTTGGTCAGGACGACCACGTGCGGCTTCGCCGCGAGTGCCGGGCTGTAGGCCGCCACCTCGTGCCGGAGCTGGTCGTAGGTGGCCTGCGGGTCGGGGGAGTCGACCGGGACGAGGAAGGCGAGCAGCCGGGTGCGCTCGACGTGCTGGAGGAACCGGAGCCCGAGCCCGCGGCCGGCGTGCGCGCCCTCGATGATGCCGGGAATGTCCGCGACGACGAACGAGCGGTGACCCGAGAGCCCCACCACCCCGAGGTTCGGCTCGAGCGTGGTGAAGGGATAGTCGGCGATCTTCGGCCGCGCGGCGCTGATCACGGAAAGGAGGGTGCTCTTGCCGGCGTTCGGCTCGCCCACCAGGCCGACGTCGGCGATCAGCTTGAGGACCAGCTCCAGGCGCCGCTCCTGCCCTTCCCCGCCCGGCTCCCACTCGCGCGGTGCCTGATGCGTGCTGGTGGCGAAGCGCGCGTTGCCCCGACCGCCCCGCCCGCCCTTCGCCACCAGCAGCGTATCGCCCTCCCCCAGCACCTCGCCGAGCACGGCACCGCTGTCCGCGTCCCGGACCTCGGTGCCGCAGGGGACGGGAAGGAAGAGGTCGTCGGCGCTCCGCCCCGTCTGGGTCTTCCCCTTGCCGTGCTCGCCGCGCTCGGCCTTCCACGCGGTGGCATACCGGTAGTCGAGCAGCGTGGCGAGGTTGCGGTCGGCGCGCACGAACACGCTCCCGCCGCGGCCTCCGTCCCCGCCGTCGGGTCCGCCCTTCGGCTGGTACTTGAAGCGCGCGAACGAACAGGCGCCGGACCCGCCGACGCCTGCCGCCACCTGGACCACCACGCGATCGACGAACATCAGTCCTCGGGGATCCACGCCTCCTTGACGGAGCGCCAGAGCTCCTTCACCCGCTTCCACGAGTCGAAGGAGAGCATCGGGTTCATCAGCGAGAGCACCGCCTCCACCTGGCCGATGCTCGCCCCCGCATTGAGCGCCCCCCGCATGTGGGAGTGCAGCTGCCGTGGCGTCTCCAGCACCCCCACCTGTGCCACGATGCAGAGCTCGCGGCGGAGCAGGTCGAGCCCCGGCCGCGACAGCGTGCGACCGTATCCCTCGACGACCATCCACGCGTCGAGCGCGGGATGCAGGTCCTTCACGTTGTTCCGGAGCTTCCTGTAGTTGTCGCCGTAGACGATGCCGCAGGTCTCCTCCCCCCGCCTGGTCCACTCACCCGCCCTGGCATAGTCGCTGTCGGGATCCTCGGCGGCCGCGTCCTCTCCTGACGCCTTCCGCCAGAGCCCGAAGGCGACCAGCGTGCGCGGATATCCCACGAACAGCAGCGACTGGAGCAGCATCTCGTCCACCCAGGCGGCCGGCACCCCCGCCGAGCGGACGCCGTCCACCCGCTCGCGCAGTTCGGGCTCGTAGCCTTGCGCCACGGCCGCCGCGAGGCGGACGAGCTCCAGGGTGTGGCGGTCGAGGCTGGCGGACTTCTGCATCAGTCTGTCTCCAGGCCCGCCGGGCGTGCGGCCCGCCGGACCGCAGGGCTAGGCCGAAAACCGCAGTTCCCCGGCGACACGGATCTCGCCGGTGATTTCGGACCGGGTGTTGAGGATCGGGCTCCGGGCGAACCGCTCGAGGACGGGCGTGACCGCGTCGAGGTCCGGGACGGGCGCGGCGCGGAGCAGCGCCTGCAGCGCCGCCGCCATCGCCACCGGCGCGGAGCGCAGGTCCCCGTCCTCGGCCTTGATCGCCACGCCGAGTCCCGCCGGCACGATGCAGGCACAGTGGACGCCCTCGGCCCCGACCTTCGCCAGGATGCGCCCCTCGCTCGCGCGGATGATCTCGGTGTCGAACCGCCCGGTGCCCGCCACCAGGTCGGGATGGGCGCCCATCGCGCCGCGCAGCCGGCTCAGGGGCGCCCCGCCGTCGGTGCCGAGGCGGGCGTAGGCCAGCGCCATCGCGCGAAGCGGGAGCCCGAAGCAGGCGGCGGTGCACCCGTCCACCGCGAGCACCACCGCGCCGCGGCCCATCCCGCTCCAGCGCTCGACCTCGGTGAGGATCCGCTCCTGCACCTGATGGCCCGACCGCTCGTATCCCGCGGTCGGCCACCCATGATGTCGCGCCAGCGCGAGCATGCTCGCGTGCTTCCCGGAGCAGTTGCTCCACCGGGGGGTCAGCACCGTGCCGCGCCGCGCCACCTCCTCCGCCACCGCGTGGCCCAGGGGCGGGTGGGGCCCGCAGGCCAGGTCGGACTCGGCGCAGCCGATGCGATCGAGCATCCGCTGTGCCACCGCGAGGTGGACCGGCTCGCTCGAGTGCGAGGCACAGGCGAGGGCGAGTTCCTCGGTGCCGAAGCCGAAGCGGTCCGCCGCACCGTCCGCCACCGTCGCGAACGCCTGGAAGGGCTTGGCGCAGGAGCGCCAGAAGGTCACCAGGTCGGGGTCCCCGGCGGCGGCCAGGAGCCCCCCGTCGGCACCCACCACCGCCGCGGACACCCGATGGACCGACTCCACCAGGCGCCCCCGCGTGCTCTCGATCCGGAAGTCCGGCATTGCGGAGCAAGATACACGGGGCCTGCGAGCGGGTCACGTTGACCCCGCCCTCCCGCCCGTTACCTTCCCGGGCCAATGTCCCGATCCCTGCACCTCGTCCTGGCGCTCGCGCTCGTCGCCGGGCCGGCCGCCGCGCAGGCGTCGCCCTACGTCCCGCTGGACGATCCACTCCTGCCGCTGTTCGAGCACCTCGTCGCCCGCGGCGACGTGACGGACCCCACCCCGATGGTGCGGCCCTTCCGCCGGCGTGATGCGCTGGAGGCGCTCGCGGGCGCCGTTCGCGCCGATCCTGCGCTCGTGCGGCGGCTGCGGGAGGCCTGGGGCGATCCCGGGGCGAAGGCGTGGGGCGAAGTGGCCGGGCGCGCGGGGTTGCAGGCCTACACCGCCGCGGGGCGCGACGACGCCCGGCCCGACGGCCCCGGCGGCACCCGCCCCTACGCGGACCTGGCCCTGGGTGCCGCGCTCGACAAGGTCGTGGCCCGCAGCCGATTCGCCATCGAGCCCCGGCTCTCGGACGACCCCGACTGGCCCGGCCGGCGGGACCTCGATGTGGTGGGCCGTGCCATCGAGGCGTACGCCAGCGCCCAGTTCACCTACGGCAGCGTCTTCTACGGCCAGCTCGACCGCCAGTGGGGCCCGGAGGGCGAACCGGGGGCCGCCCTCAGCGGCTTCCGGTACCCGCGCACCGACTTCGGGATCGAGCTCGGCCCGGCGGGGGTGAGGCTCCGGAGCCTCTGGACCGACCTGCGGGACGAGACCGACTCGGCCGGCGCCACGGTCCACCGCTACTTCGCGGCCCACCGGCTCGACCTGCGCCTCTCGCGACGACTCACGGTCGGGCTCTGGGAGACGGTCGTCATCGCCGGGAAGGATCGCGAGTTCGAGTCCATCTTCCGGAATCCGTTCTCGCTCAGCCTGCTCGCCAACACCTACGGGTTCGGCGAGAAGGGCAACGTGATGGTGGGCGCCGATGTCACGTGGCGTGCGCTGGGCGCGACCACCGTCCGGGCCGAGCTGGCGGTGGACGACCTGAACTACAAGGAGCGCGAGGATCCCGACCGCGCGCCCGACCGCCTCGCGCTGGCGCTCGGGGCCAGTGGCCCGCTCGGCGAGCGGCTCTCCTGGTCCGCGCACTACGCGCTCGCCACCAGCACCGCCTTCCGCGCCGCGGACCCCTTCGAGAGCTTCGTGGATGCGGGCACCGGCCTCGGGCGGAGCGCCACCGACTACGACCGCTTCGCCGTGCGGGTCGGGGTCCCGGTGGGCGGGGAGTGGCTGCTGCAGCCCGAGGCGTCGCTCCTCCGGCAGGGCGAGGGACGGCTCGCCGATCCCTTCCCGCCGCCGGGCGAGCGCGGTTCGACCCCGCAACTCTTCACCGGCACGATGGAGCGCACCTGGGCGCTCGGCGCGCGGCTCGACGGCCGGGCCGGCCCGCTCGACCTGGCGGCGCGCGGCGGGTATCATCACGTCCAGAACGCCGGCCATGAGCGCGGCGTCACCGATCACCGCTTCGAGGGCCGGCTGCAGGCGACGTTCCGCCTCGGCCGCCGGGGAGTCCTGCCGTGACGCCTGCACCCGCCCCGCTCACCCGCGACCGCGTCCTCCGCCTGCTCGAGAGGATGCGCGGGGTGCGGGTGGTCGTGCTGGGCGACGCGATGCTCGACCGCTACCTGCTCGGCGACACCGACCGGCTCTCCCCCGAGGCGCCGGTGCCGGTCGTCACGGTGCAGGAGACCCGCGCGGCACTCGGCGGCGCGGCGAACGTGGCGGCGAACGTCGTGGCCATCGGGGCGCGCTGCCACCTGGTGGCCGCGGCGGGCGATGACCTGCACGGCCGCGCCTTCCGCGAGGCGCTGCGCGCCGCCGGGCTCGACGACCGGACGGTGCTGACCGTGGCCGGGCGTCCCACCACGACCAAGACGCGGGTGATGGCACGGGGCCAGCAGGTGGTGCGCATCGACGAGGAGGTGGACGCACCGCTCGAGCCCGGCGCGCTCGAGCGCATCACCGCCCTCCTCCACGAGGCGATCGCCGACGCCGACGCCCTCCTGCTGGAGGACTACAACAAGGGCCTCCTCGCCGCGCCGCTCATCGTCGCGGGCATCGCCACCGCGCTCCGGCGCGGGATGCCGGTGGTGGTGGACCCGAAGTATCGCCACTTCTTCGAGTACGCCGGCGCCACCGTCTTCAAGCCGAACCGCCGCGAGCTGGAGGCGGCGCTCGGCGCCGCGGTGGACCTCGAGCATCGCGACGCGCTCCCGCGCGCGCTGGAGCGCCTCAAGGTGGACAACCTCCTGCTCACCCTCGGCGCCGACGGGATGGTGCTGGTCACCAAGGCACGGGAGATCGTGCACCTGCCGAGCATCGCGCGCGAGGTGTACGACGTCTCCGGCGCCGGCGACACGGTGACCGCCTGGGTGGGCACCGCACTCGCAGCGGGCGCCACCCTGCTCGAGGCAGCCACGCTGGCGAACTACGCTGCCGGCATCGAAGTCGGGAAGGCCGGCGTGGCCACGGTGAGCCCCGAGGAGATCCTCGCGGTGCACGAGGAACGGTTCGACCAGGTGGGGATGCTGAGGCGGGGGGGAATGCTGTAGGGGAGAGGGGAGAGGGGAGAGGGCCGTCTCCCGTCTCCCCTCTCCCCTCTCCCCTCTCCCCTCTCCCTACCGGTTTTCGCCCCCCCCCATTACTCTCTTCCCTCCCCGGGCGATTAGCTCAGCTGGTTAGAGCGCGCGCCTCACATGCGCGAGGTCGGGGGTTCAAGTCCCTCATCGCCCATGCGCAGAGCCCCCGCCGGCAGCACCAGCCAGCGGGGGCTTTCTCGTCCCCTTCCGCGGGGGACCCTCCGCGGCACGATCGGGTCGTCCTCGAAGCTGAGGCCGAGAACCGGCAGCGTGATCCGGTTGTGGCCGAACCAGTCACCGAAATACCCGGGCCGGCGGTCGCGCTGGTCAGGACCCGCTATGCGCGGGGCTGCTCCGGATCCGGGCCTCCGGGTTCGTCCGAACCCTCGCAGTTCGGGCCGACATCCGGCGGGGTCAGCGCCGACGCCCCGGGGCTCGGCGGAAGGGTGGCCGAATACCCGGCCGCGACGATGGCGGCGGCGAACTCGGCTTGAACCGCAATCGAGGGATCGTACTCGACGATGGCCCGCTCATCCGCCCGCTCGATCCGGGCGGCACGGAAGCCGGGGACAGCCGCGAGAGCGCGATGCACGCGGGCCTCGCACGAGCCGCAGCTCATCCCCTTCACCCGGATGGTCAGGGTGGCAAGCCGGGTGGGGTCGGTCTGCATGGCGAAGTTCCGGTTGAGGGTATGAATGCAAACATACATACCCCCCTCCCCTATGTCAACGCCCCGTCGAGGGCCCACGGAACTCCCCCCTGCGTCTTCCTGGGGGAGCAGGCGTCCCGACTGTCGGGCGCCGCCGGTCGGCGACCGGTAGACCACCTCACCGGAGGATCACCTGCCCCGCTCGAACGACACCCCCTGTCGCACCGCGGCTGCCAAGCCCACTTGCTGCCCGGCCACCGACTCAGCCCCCTCCTGCGGCGGGGCGGAAGGCTGCAGCTGCCGCTGAGCCCACCCGGCCGAACTCCCGCCGGGATTGCCGCCCGGCGGGAAGCCGGCATCCTCTCACTCGTGACGAACGCCGGTCCGGCATCCCTCGCGATCGGCGAGGAGGGACGATCCCGGCGCAGGGGCGCGCGCCGCCCTGGCGGGGTGCGTGGAGCCGATGCTGGCGACCCTCCCGCCCGCCCGTCGCGATGCCCTGCACCAGGTCGAGCTCCTGGGGGAACGCCAGGTGGACGTCGCCGAGGAGCTCAGGCTCGGGATCTCCGCGCTGAAGAGCCGAGTCCAGCGCGGCCGGAAGCTTCTCCAGGACGCCTTCACCGACTGCGGTGCGGTCGAGCGGGCCTCGGCCGGCGGGGGGGTCGGATTCGAGCGCCGGAAAGGCCCGGAATGCGGCCTGTGAAGGGGTGATCCCGGTGCGCGGGGTCACAGATCCTCGGGTCTCCGCACCGTAGACTCAACGCCGCGTCCGACGCGGAGTTGACCGGCTCTCCACCGGCGGGGTATTAAGCAGATAGAGCCGATGAAGAAGCCACCCTATCCCGCCCTGGTCAAACCCGACGCCGTGGTGCTTCTCCCTCCGGAGGAGTCCGAGGAGCGGGATCCGCGCGGGCTCTGGCCCGAGCCTCCGCGCCGACGGCGGTGGGTGTCCCCCCTGGTGATCGGGGGGATCTTCGTCGCGGGGTTGGGGATCGGGCTACGGTTGGCATCCCGGGAGGCTCCGGCGGCCCAGGCGGCCATCGAGGCAGCGGAGGGTCCGCTCGAAGCTGCCAACGGTCCGCCCGAGGCAGCACCCGGACCCGGCGCCGACGACATCGGCGCGATGACCGCGGATGCCGTCCCGGCCCCCGCCATCGACCAGGGCACCGCACCGCCCGGGACGCAGTCCGCGCCCCCACCGGCCCTCGAGCCCAACGCCAGGCGGGTGGATGCGCCCCCGCGGCGGGAGCCGGCCAGCGCTGTCACGCCGGATCGCGGAGTCGAGCTCGCGGCGGCGAAGCCCGCCGCCGTACCGGACACCACCCCCCTGGAGCTCGCTCCGGCGCCGGTCGGCCGGACCCTCGTCCAGCAGGCCGAGCCGCTCGCCCCTTCGGTGCAATCGCCCCTCACGCTGGAGCCGCCGGCACCCGACCCCGAGGCGGTACGTGACGAGGCGCGTCAAGCGCTCTCGCGCGGCGCCCAGCGCTTTGCCGCCGCGGTGACCTCGGCCCGGACCGCGTCCACCGGGGCCCTGACGAGCCAGATCCTCGCCTCCGACGGCGCCGCTCGCGGACTGGTCGACTTCGTGCGGAGTTCCAAGCCGACCGCGAGCGTCGCCGGCGTCGGCCCGGTCACCGTACAGGACGGGACGGCCCAGGCCGACGCCACCCTGCAACTCGAGTGGCGCGGCGACTTCGGCGTCACCCGCCGCGGCCAGGTCCGCGTCCGCCTGCTCGCCCGCAATGGCGAGGGCGAGTGGCGCGTGGCCGGCGCGCAACCGCTCGACGCCTCGCCCCGTTGACCTCCTCCGCCGGACCTGCCGTGATGCCTCGCGCCACCCTCGCCTTCGCGGCCCTGCTCCTCGCGGCCCCTCCTGCGGCCGCCCAGTCCCTCCAGCACTGGTCGATCCAGGGCTCGGCGGCAATGATCGCTCCGGTGTCGGTGCCGGAAGGTCTCGACTCGGACATCGGCCTCGGCTTCGACGCGCAGCTCCGCTACACCTTCAGTCGCTGGTCCCTCGGCGCCGGCTACCAGCGGAGCGACGTCTACCAGACCAGCGCCTCCGACCTGACGATCGCCCTTTCGCTCGGCTTCCTGGAGCCCCGATACGTGGCGTTCGCCAGTGGCCCCGTGGCCGGTTACCTCGCCGGCCGCCTCGGCGCCGGGCAGCTGGTGTGCAGCCGGGACCGGTGCGACGACACCTGGCACGTCGTGGGGGGCGGTGGCGGCGGCCTCCTCTTCAAGCTCAGCGACCGGCTCAACCTGGACCTCGGCGGGCAGTACTTCGTCGTCACCGACGCCGCGAGCTCCGATTATGCCACCGTGCGGCTGGGACTCGGTGTCGGCCTCTAGGCTGGCGGCCCTGCTCGCCGCCACCTCCGCGGCGCTGCTGGCCTGCGGTGGCGACGACCCGTGCGATTCGGTCGCGGGACCGGCGGTCGTCGCGACCGTGGACATCTCCCCGGACGATCCCGGGGTGGCGCTCGGCGAATCCCTGCAGCTCGTCGCCGTGCCGCGCTCGGCATGCGGCAACCGGATCGCCGACGCGGACGTGGCGTGGTCGACCGGCACGCCCGCGGTCGCGAGCGTCTCCTCCACCGGGATGGTGACGGGCGAGGCCCTTGGCACCGCCCTGGTCACGGCGAGTTCGGAGGGCGTCTCGGCGTCGGTGTCGGTCACCGTGACGCCGCCGCAGGTCGCCACCGTGGAAGTCGTCCCCGGCCAGGCGACGATCGCGGTCACCGAAACCATCGCCCTGACCGCCACCGCGCGCGACGCGGACGGCGACGTGCTCACCGGACGGCCGGTGAGCTGGTCCACGGGCGACGGCGGAGTGGCCTCGGTCACGTCCGCCGGTGTCGTGACGGGGATGTCGGCGGGGGGTCCCGTCACGATCACGGCCACCATCGAGGGTGTGGGTGGCACCGCCTCGATCACGGTCGAGCCGGTCCCCGGCCCGCACCTCGCGTTCCAGGTCCAGCCGCAGGACGGCACGGCGGGCACGCCGCTCGCCGCGGTGCACGTGGCGGTGGTGGACCCGCAGGGCGACGTGATCACCACCGATCCGGGTGACGCGATCACGATCGCGCTCGGGGCCAATCCGGGCGGCGGCACGCTGTCCGGCACCCTGCAGGCCAAGCCGGTGAACGGGGTCGCGGTGTTCAGCGGCCTCACGCTCGACAAGGCCGCGGCGGGGTACACGCTGGTCGCGTCCCGCGCCGACGCGGGACCGGGCACGAGCGACCCGTTCGCGGTCGCGCCGGGCGCCCCCGCCGCGCTGGTCTTCAGCACCGACCCGGGCAACGCCGCCGCCGGGGCGCAGATTCGTCCGATCCCCGCGGTGCAGGTCCTCGATGCCTTCGGCAACTTCGTGCCGGTGGACGGCCGCAACGTCACCGTCGGCCTGGCGGCGAACCCCGCCGGCGGCACGCTGTCCGGCACCCTCACCGCGGCCACGGTGGGCGGCGTGGCGAGCTTCGCCGACCTGAGCCTGGACCTCGCGGGCACCGGCTACGCGCTTTCCGCCACGAGCACCGGCCTGGTCCCGGCCGCCAGCGGCACCTTCGCGATCACGCCGGGCCCGGCCGCCGCGCTCCGGTTCCTGCAGCAGCCCACCGGCGCGGCCGCGGGGGCGGTGCTCACGCCGCCCGTGACCGTCGCGCTGGTGGACGCGTTCGGGAACCCCACCGGCACCGGCACGACGCAGGTGACGCTTGCCCTGGCCGACCCCGCCGGCGCCACGCTCGGGGGCACGACCGCGCGAGCCGCGGTGGCCGGCGTGGCCACCTTCGAGAACCTGACGGTCAGCCTGCCCGGCGAGTACACGCTGACCGCCGCGGCCGGCGGCCTCACCGGCGCGGAGAGCGAGCCGTTCCGGATCCTCGCGGGCATGCCCACGCGGCTCGCCTTCCGGGTGCAGCCGACTGACGCGGCGGCGGGCGAATCAATCACGCCGGCCATCGAGGTGGTGATCCTCGACGCCGCCGGGAACCTGGCGGACGACCAGCGGGCGGTGACGCTCACCCTCGCCACCAACCCGGGCGACGGCGCCCTCGGCGGCACCACCACGCGGAACGCGAGCAACGGCATCGCGACCTTCGACAACATCACCCTCAACCGGAGCGGCGTCGGCTACCGGATTGCCGCCTCCGCCGACGGCCTCACCGGGGCCACGAGCGACGCATTCGACGTCACCGCGGGGCCGGTGACGTCGCTCGAGTTCACCGTCCAGCCGACCACCGGCACGGCGGGCCTTTCGATGGCCCCGGTGGTCGTCACGCTGCGCGACGCCGTGGGCAACGTCGCGATCGGCGCGACCGCCCCGGTCACCGTCTCCCTGGGCACCAATCCCACGGGGGCGCCGCTCCAGGGCACGCTCAGCGTGACGCCCATGGCCGGCATCGCGACCTTCGCCGACTTGCGGATCGACGTGTCGGGAACGGGCTACCGGCTGAGCGCGGTGACGGCGGGGGCGGGCCCGGGGGCGAGCACGACCTTCAACATCCAGCCGAGCATCGCGGTGAAGCTGCGGTACCTGAGCGCCACCCCGAGCCCGCGGGAGGACCGGTTCATCAACCCGCCGGTCCAGGTGGCGGTATCGGACGCGTTCGACAACACCGTTCCCGTGGCAGGCGTCCCGGTGACGATCGCCCTCGGCCAGAACCCGGTAGGCGCCACGCTCAGCGGCACGCTCATCCGCGGCACCACGGCCGGCGTCGCCACGTTCAACGACCTCCGGATCAACAACGACGGCCAGGGCTTCACCCTCGTGGCGAGTTCCCCGCCCCTCACCTCCGCCGAGACCGCGCCCTTCACCGTGCGGAGGTAGCGGCCGCCTCCGGCCGCTGTACCAGCACGGCGCACCGCGCGCCGCGCACGACCTTGTCCGCCACGCTCCCCATCATCAGGCCACGCGCGCCCCGCGCTCCGTGCGTGGCGATCGCGATCAGGTCGGCGTCCATCGCCTCGGCGACGTCCAGGATCGTCCCCCCCACGCTGCCGCCCAGCTCGATCCGTCCGCGCACCACGGCGTGCCCGCGGGCCCGCAGGTCGGCCGCCACCTGCGCGACGTACACCTCCCGCTCCCGCAGTTCCCGCGCGGTCAACTCCTCGTACAGTCCCGCCACGACCCCGGCGTCGGCCTCGAAGCCGGTCGGGGGCCACGCGGTCACCACGGAGAGCACGGTCAGGTCCGGCTGCATGCCCGCCGTGACCCGCTCCGCGGTGGCCAGGGCCTGCTCGGAAAAGCCGGTCTGGTCCACGGGAAGGAGCACATGGCGAAAGGCGGACGCCGGTTCCGGGGCGGCGCCGGGACGGAGGAGGAGCAGCGGGATGCGGAGCCGGTGCAGGAGCCCGTGCGCCACGCCCCCGAGGAACATCCGGCCGACGGCGCCTCGCCCGTGCGTGGTGAGCACGATCAGGTCCACGCCCTCGGACTCGATGGCACCGGCGATGGCGTCCACCGGGGGGCCGTCGAGCACGAGCATCCGTACCGACGGGGCACCCAGGCCGCCGGCGTGCCGGGCCCGGACCCGCAGGTAGCCCTCGACCGAATCGCGGATCGCGGCGGGAGGCGCCGGAAGCGGCACGTCCATCGGGTCCACGGAGGCGCCCGGCGACACCAGGTCGAGTGCCTGGACCAGGACCAGCTCCGCCCCGTGGTGTGCGGCGAGCGCGGCGGCGCGGGGGAGCGCCTGCTCGGCGAACTCGGAGCCGTCGAGCGGAACGAGGATGCGGGCGATGGACGACACGGCGGACCTCCGGAGGTGACCCTCGATAGCCTATCTACCCCGCGTGGCTGAAGCCAGCGTGAATTGCCGGACACGTCCCATTCACCATCGATTCACGACGCGACGGGTAGGCTTCCGGCGAGTTGAAACGGGCCGCACCCTCGTCCTGGAGCATGCGATGTCACGCACGTTCGCCTCGCTGTCGCTGGCCGCGCTCGTGGCGCTCCCCGCCCCGGCCGCCGCGATCCCCGTCTTCGCCCGGCGCTACCGGATGTCCTGCGCCGCCTGCCACAATCCGGTGCCCGCGCTCAACGAGTTCGGCGAGCGGTTCGCGGGCAACGGGTTCCGGCTCGTTCCCGGCGAGCCGCCCCGCGACACGACCGACACGGGCGACGACCTGCTCGCCCTCCAGGGCGGGCTCCCGCTGGCCGTCCGCCTCGACCTGTACGTGCAGGCCTACGCCGGGGACAACGCCGCCGCGGACTTCGAGACCCCGTCCGTGCTGAAGCTCCTCTCCAGCGCGCCGATCTCGAAGTCCCTCTCCTACTACTTCTACGCCTTCCTGGCCGAGCGGGGCGACGTGGCCGGCCTCGAGGATGCCTACCTCCACTGGAACGACGCCGGCGGGGCGGTGGACGTGATGGTGGGCCAGTTCCAGATGTCGGACCCGATGTTCAAGCGGGAGACCCGGCTCAGTTACGAGGACTACGCGGCCTACCGCGCCCGCGTCGGCGACGCCCCGACCAACCTGACCTACGACCGCGGGCTCTACGCGGTGGCGGACGTGGCGGGGATCACCGTGAGCGGCCAGGTGGTGAACGGCAATGGCATCGGGGAGGCCGACGACGCGCGCCGCTTCGACGACGACCCGCTCAAGACGGCCCTGGTGCACGCCAGGCTGCCCGGGATCGGACCGCTGCGGATCGGGGGATTCGGGCTCTACGGCAAGACCCGGAGCGAGGGCCTCGACAACCGGACCACGATGGCGGGCCTGGATGCGTCGCTCGGTGCCGGTCCCGTCGTGCTCAACGCACAGTACGTCCACCGCGAGGACACCCACCCGCGGTACCTCGCCGGCGAGCCGACGGTCGAGACCGACGGCGGCTTCGCGGAGGTGATGTTCCGGCCGCCGGGCAGCCGATGGTACGGGATCGCGCTGTACAACCTGGTGGTGGCCGATGCGCCGCTGCTCGACGTCCGGCTCGGCGGCCCGGCGAACCTGCGCCGGTGGGAGACGGTCTCCGGGGGGGGCGGCTACGTCCTCCGGCGGAACCTCCGGCTGATGACCGAACTTGGCTACAACCTCGACACGGAGGATGTGAGATGGACGTCCGGCTTCGTGGTGGCGTTCTAGCGCTGGCGGTGCTCCTGGCCGCGGGCGGGGCCCGGGCCCAGGCGCTCCCCGACGGCGTGACGCCGCAGATGGTGGCGGAAGGGCGGAAGCTCTTCGAGGGGCGCGGCCTCTGCTCCGCCTGCCACGGGGCGAAGGCGACCGGACTGCTCGGCCCGAACCTGACCGACGCCGACTGGTGGCACAGCGACGGGAGCTACGAGGCCATCGTCGCGCAGATCCGGAGCGGGGTCCCGGCCGGCGCCGCCCGGACCGGCGTGCCGATGCCGCCCAGGGGCGGGTCGTCATTGAGCGACTCGGAAGTGCGAGCGGTGGCGGCGTACGTGCACAGCCTGCGCCCGATCACGGACGCCGGCGCCGCGGGGCGCGCGGCGGACCGGGTTGCCCCGTGCACGGCGCGGGGCACGGCGACAATGGGCCCTGCAGGATTTGAACCTGCGCCTGTCGGATTATGAGTCCGCCGCTCTGACCAGCTGAGCTAAGGGCCCGCAACACCCTGCGCCGTCCCGCCGTCCTCAGGGCGGCAGGTCGGAGAATTCCACGCCACGCTCCTGCTCCAGCGCCCACCGGAGGGCGAACGGGGTGTCGAAGAGGAGCACGGCGTCGCCCCGCGCATCGTACAGGAGCAGCCGCCCGGCGTGGCGCGCGGCGCGCTCGATCGCCTCCGCGGGGCCACGGACCCAGCGCGGGTGACCGAAGGACACCGGCTCCAGCCGGCAGGCCGCGCCGTACTCGTGCTCCAGGCGGAAGCGGACGACGTCGAACTGCAGTGCGCCGACGGCCCCGAGGATCGGCGTCGCACCCGACCGCGTGTCACTGAAGAAGACCTGCGTCGCGCCCTCCTCCGACAGGGCGCGGAGCCCCGCGTCGAGCTGCTTGCGGCGGAGGGGATCGGCCGGGTAGATCCGCGCGAACAGCTCGGGCGGGAACCGGGGAATCCCCTCGTAGGCGAGGTCGGTCTCGGCGAGCGAGTCCCCGATCCGCAGGTGGCCGCGGTCCATGATGCCCACGACGTCGCCCGGCCAGGCCTCGTCCGAGGCCACCCGCTCGCGGCCAAGGAACTGCTGCGGCGCGGTGAGGCGGACCGGGCGCCCGGTGCGGGCCACGTGGACCGTCATGCCCGGGGTGAAGCGGCCCGAGCAGACCCGGAGGAAGGCGACCCGGTCCCGGTGCCTGGGGTCCATGTTCGCCTGGACCTTGAAGACGAAGCCGCTGAACCGCGGGTCCGCCGGGTCCACCTCGCCCGCGGTCGAGGGACGCGGGCCGGGCGCGGGAGCGAGGGCGAGGAAATCCTCGAGGAAGGACTCCACCCCGAAGTTCGTGATGGCGCTGCCGAAGTGGACCGGCGACTGGCGGCCGGCGTGCACCGCCGCAGGATCGAAGGCGTGACCGGCGGCGTCGAGCAGCGCGATCTCGTCGCGGAGGTGGCGCGCCGTCTCCCGGCCCAGGCGGTCCTCCATCGCCGCGCCCACCGGCACCACGTCCGATCCCGGGCGGGACGCGCCGTGGTCGCCGCGGCGGGTGAAGAGCACCACGTGGCCGAGGCGGCGGCGGTAGACGCCGCAGAAGGTGCCCTCGCAGTACACCGGCCAGGTAAGCGGCACGCATTCGATGCCGAGCTCCTGTTCCACGTCGCTCAGGAGCTGCAGGGGGTCGGTCCCGGCCCGGTCGCACTTGTTCACGAAGGTGAAGATCGGCAGCTGGCGACGGCGGCAGACCTCGAAGAGCTGCCGGGTCCGCTCCTCGACACCCTTGCGATTGTCGAGGAGCATGACGGCGGAGTCCGCCGCCACGAGGGTCCGGAACGTGTCCTCCGAGAAGTCCTCGTGCCCCGGGGTGTCGAGCAGGTTCACCCGGAGGCCGGCAAAGTCGAACTGGAGCACGCTCGAGGTCACGGAGATGCCGCGCTCCCGCTCGAGTTCCATCCAGTCCGACGTCACGTGCCGGGCGGCGCGGCGCGCCTTCACGCTCCCCGCGAGGTGGATCGCCCCGCCGTAGAGCAGCAGCTTCTCGGTGAGGGTCGTCTTCCCGGCATCCGGGTGGCTGATGATGGCGAACGTCCGTCGTCGCGACGCCTCCCCCGCGACCCGCCGGGCGAAGGTGGCGTCCGCCGCGGGCACGCCCGCTGTCGCCGCTCCTGGCTCGCTCAACCCCGCCCCTTCGCGTCGGGGCCGTGGTACCGGCCGCCCGTCACCGGCGCTCGCCCGGTCCCCCGAGCGCCGCCTCGTACACCCGGAGGTAGCGCTCCACCATCAGGCTCCGCGTGAAGCGCTCCAGGACCCGTGCCCGGCCCGCCTCGCCCATCTCACGCCGACGGGCGGGATCCGCCGCGAGCGCGGTCATCGCCGCGGCGAGCGCCGCCGGGTCGCGGGGCGGCACCTCGAGCCCGGTGACTCCCGGCGCGTTCACCTCGCGCACGCCGCTCGGCAGCTCGGTGGAGATGATCGGCCGGCCGCTGGCCATCGCCTCGATGAGCACGAGGCCGAACATCTCCTCGATGGTCACCGAGGGCAGGACCAGGAAGTGCGCCTCCGCCATTCTCCGGGGCAGGTCCTCGTCGGCGGGGCTTCCGTACCAGCGGACCCGGTCGCTCACCGCCACCGCCTGCGCCACCGTGCGGAGCCGCGGGCCGTCCGGGCCGTCACCCACGATGTCCAGCCGGAGGTCGGGGGCGAGCGCCAGCGCCCGGAGCAGGACGTCCACCCCCTTCCACCGGAGGAGCCGGCCGAGGAAGAGCGCGCGGACCGGGCCGCGCTCCGGCGCCGGCGGGACGTCGGCCCAGCGCCGCTCGTCGGTCCCGAACGGGATGACTTCGGTCTTCTCCTCGAAGTCGCGCAGCTCCCCGGACAGCGCGACGTGCGCCTGGCTCGGCACCACCACGCGGGCGGCCCGCTTGAGCGCGCGCCGGGCCCAGAAGCGGTCGAGGGAGTGGCCCGCGTCGGCGTGGTGGGTGATGACGAGCCGCGTCCGGCGGAGCCGGAGCAGCATCGCCAGGTCGGCGAGCGGATGCGGGTGGTGCAAGTGCACGACGTCGGCGCCGCGCCAGGCGGCCGCCAGGTAGCCGGGCGCGAGCTCCTGCTGCCCCAGCGCGCCCACCGACAGCACCCGCCGCATCGTGGCGCCCCGGCGCTGCCCCCCCCGCTGGCCGAGCAGTTTCTCCACCGCGACCACGTGCACGTCGTGGCCCAGTTCGGCCGCCCCTTCGGCCAGGTCCTGGACCACGCGCTCCATCCCGCCGGAGCGGGGCCAGTAGTACTTCGCGAGGTGCAGGATCTTCATCGAGCCCCCTGGAGTCGGGGGGAATTATAGCCCCACTTGGAAGTTCGCGCGGTGCGGGTGATCTTTTCCGCCGGCTTCCTCGATCCCGGGCACCCCGTGCGCTTCCTCCTCCTCTCCCACGCCTACGCCGATCCCGCGCGACGCGGCAAGGCGCAGGCCCTCGCCCGCCTGGGCCACGCGGTCACGCTGGCGGTGCCCGACGCGTGGCCGGGCCCCGACGGCGGGACGGCGGCACGGGTGCCGCACAGCGACGACGGCCGCGTTCGCGTGGTCCCGATCCCGGTCAGCGGTGCCCCCGGCGACCCGGCCGAGACCCGGTGGAGCCGGCGCGCGCTCCGTCGCCTCCTGACCGACTTCCGTCCCGACCTGGTCCAGGTGGAGGAGGAGCCCGGCACGCCCGCCGCGGCGGTCGGCGCCGCGGCGGCGCACGCGCTCCGGATTCCCGTGGTGCTGTATGTGCGGGAGAGCGTGGAGGGAGCCCGGCCGCTGGCGGAGCGCTTCCGCCGTCGCCGTACCCTGCGGCGCGCCGCCGGACTCGCCGGTGCCACGAGGCTCGCCCTGGGCCTCGCCGGTCGGCACGCCACCGGCGTTCCCGCGCTCGTCCTCCCGCAGTTCGGGGTCACCGCCCCACTGGACGCCGCGCGCGATCCCCACGACGGCTTCGTGATCGGCTTCGTGGGCCGGCTGGTTCCGGCGCGCGGACTCGACCTGCTGTTCCGCGCCTGCGTCCGTCTGCTGGGGCCGTGGCGCGTGGTCGTGGCCGGGAGCGGCCCGGAGCAGGCGGACCTCGAGGCGCTCGCCGAGCGGCTGGGGATCGCGGCGCGGGTGACCTGGCTCGGCGCGATCCGCCCGGAGGCGCTCGCCCCGCGGTGGGCCGGCCTGGACTGCGTGGTGGTGCCGCCCCGGTCCACCAGCGAGTGGGTGGAGACCACGGGAGCGGTCCCGCTCGAGGCAATGGCGCGCGGCGTGGCCGTGGTGGGCACCCGGTCGGGCATCGTGCCGGAGCTGGTGGAGGGAGCGGGGATCGTGGTGCCGGAGGAGGACCCCGAGGCCCTCGCGGCGGCGATCCAGGGGCTGGTGGATGATCCCGGGCGGCGGGCCGAGCTCGCGGCGGCGGGCCGGCGCCGGATCCTGGCGGACTACACCGACGACGCCGTCGCGCGACGGACCGCGGCCTGGTGGGCCGAGGTGCGGGCGGGCGCGGCGCGCAGCGCGGGCTGATCAGCGGGCGAGGCGCACCTCGAGGCCGGCGGCGCGGAAGCGCGCCACCTGGTCCGCCGCGAGCCGCACGGCCACTTCCACCCCGTCATCGCCGGAGGTCCGCCGCACCACCTCACCCGCCTGGTAGATCGCGGCGAGGAGGCGCCCCTGCGCGTGCGGCACGCGGATCCGCACCGTCGGGCGCACGGCCTGTTCCCGCTCCCGCAGGGCGCCCTTGAGCGGCTCGAGGCCGTCGGTGCGGACGGTGGTCACGAAGATGGCGTCGGGGTGCAGCCCGCGCACGCGGCGCGCGAAGGCGAGCGGGTCCGCCACGGCATCCATCTTGTTGAACACCGGCAGCACCGGCTTGTCGTCGAGCTCCAGCTCGGCGAGCACCCCTTCCACCACTTCCCAGTGCTCCTCCCAGTCGGCGTGGCTCGCGTCCACCACGTGGAGGAGCACGTCCGCCTCCCGCGCCTCCTCGAGCGTGGCCCGGAAGCTCGCGACCAGGTGGTGGGGCAGCTTCCGGATGAACCCCACGGTGTCGATGACCCGGGCGCGGTAGCCCTCGCCGAGGTCCACCTCGCGGGTGAGGGTGTCGAGCGTGGCGAAGAGCCGGTCCTCCACCACGATGTCGTGCTGGCCCGAGAGCCCGCGCAGGACGCTCGACTTGCCGGCATTGGTGTAGCCCACGAGCGCCACGGTGAGGAGCGGCGCCCGGCCGCTCCGCAGGTTCGCCCGGTGCCGGGCCACGTCGCGGAGCTTCGACTTGAGCTGCTGGATCTTCCGCCGGATGATCCGGCGGTCGGTCTCGAGCTGGGTCTCGCCCGGGCCCCGGAGGCCGATGCCGCCCCGGATGCGCGAGAGGTGGGTCCACATCCGCGTCAGCCGCGGAAGGAGGTACTCGAGCTGCGCCAGCTCGACCTGCAGCTTGGCCTCGTGCGAGCGCGCGCGGGTGGAGAAGATGTCGAGGATGACCTCGGGCCGGTCCATCACCCGCGCCCGGAGCTCGCGCTCCAGGTTGGCCCCCTGCACCGGGGTGAGCTCCTCGTCGAAGATGACGAGCGTGGCGCCGGCCGCCTCCACCAGGGCACGGAGCTCCTCCACCTTCCCCTCCCCCAGCAGGGTGCCCGGGTTCGGCGCGGCCACCTGCTGGGTGAGCCGGCCCACCACCGCCGCGCCGGCGGTGTCCACCAGGCGGGCCAGCTCGTCGAGGTGCTCGTCCACCGCGCGGCTGTCCGCCGAGCCCTTGCGCGGGACCGCCACCAGGACGGCGCGCTCGACCGGCGGGAGCACGTCGATCGGCTGGCGGACGCTCACGATCCCTGCCCGAGGATGGACACGGTACCGCCGCGCGAGAAGGGCACCGCCAGCTTCGTCCCGCCGGCTTCCACCCCGATGCGCCCGGTCACCCGGTACTCGGCGCGCCGGCCCTGGAGCACGGTGCGGGCCGCGGGCGCCAGCCCCGTCCAGGTGACCTGCAGGGGGAGCACGAGGTCGGCGGACGCGCGCGCCGGCAGCAGGAACGGCTGGGTGGCGTCCACCGACCCGATGGGCTGGTCCGCCAGCGCCAGGTCGAACCGGATCCAGCCGCCCCGGAGGTCGAAGCCGTTCGGGTTGTTCACCCGGAGCACCAGGTCGAGCGTGGCGCCGGCAAGGCCCGCCTGCCGGACCACCACGCGCTCGAGCGAGGCCGTCGGCTCCTCGATCACGGGGGCGGCGCCGAACGGCAGGCACGCGCCCAGCGCCGCACCCGCCACCGCTGCAGCCATCCCGGCCATCCGCATCAGCCCTCCTTGCCGAGGTCGGCAGCGCGGCGCTCGGCCCACCACCGGAGCCGCTCCGCGATGGTCTTCTCGAAGCCGAACCCGCCCGGGGCGTAGAACGTCCGCCCGCGCAACGCCTCCGGCAGGTACTCCTGCGCAAGATAGGCATCCGGCGAGTCGTGCGCGTAGCGGTAGCCCGCGCCGTACCCCAGCTCCTTCATCAGGCCGGTCGGGGCGTTCCGGATGTGGTGCGGCACCGGCGCGGCCGGCGTGGCCCGCGCGGCCTCCAGGGCGGCCCCGTACGCCTCGTACACCCGGTTCGACTTGGGGGCGGTGGCGAGGTAGACCACCGCCTCCGCCAGCGCGAGGTCGCCCTCCGGGGAGCCGAGGAAGTCGTAGGCGTCCCGCGCGGCGATGGCGACCGTGAGCGCCTGCGGGTCGGCCAGCCCGACGTCCTCCACCGCCATCCGGACCAGCCGCCGCGCCAGGTAGAGCGCGTGCTCGCCGCCCTCCAGCATCCGCGCCAGCCAGTAGAGCGCGGCGTCCGGGTCGCTCCCGCGCACGGCCTTGTGCAGGGCGGAGATCAGGTTGTAGTGCTCCTCGCCCGACTTGTCGTAGCGCGGGAGGCGCCGGGCCAGGGCGTCGGCCGCCACCGCGCGGGTGATCCGACCCCCGGCGCCCGCGGTGCGCGCCGCCGACTCGATGGCCGTGAGCGCGCGCCGGGCGTCGCCATCCGCCCCCACGGCGATCAGCGCGACCGCGTCGTCGGCGGCGGTGAGCCCGAGCGCACCGAGCCCCCGCTCGCGGTCGGCCAGCGCGCGGCGCACCAGCGCCTCGAGGTCCGCGGCGCCGAGCGGCTCGAGCACGTGCACGGTGACCCGGGAGAGGAGCGCGCCGTTGAGCTCGAAGCTCGGGTTCTCGGTGGTGGCGCCGACCAGGGTGACGATCCCGCTCTCCACCGCCGGGAGGAAGGCGTCCTGCTGGGCGCGGTTGAAGCGGTGGATCTCGTCGCAGAAGAGGATCGTGCCGCGGCCCAGCGCCCGCCGGGCTTCCGCGTCGCGCAGGATCTCCCGCACCCGGGGCACGCCCTCCGTGACGGCGCTGAACCCGACGAACTCCCGGTCGGTGTGCCGGGCGATGAGGCGCGCCAGCGTGGTCTTGCCGCTCCCCGGGGGACCCCAGAGGACGATGCTGCCGACGTCGCCCCGGCGGATCGCGTCACCCAGGGCGTGCCCCGGCGCGAGCAGGTGCCCCTGCCCCACCATCTCGTCCAGGACCCGCGGGCGCATGCGCGCCGCCAGCGGCTCCTCCACGCCGAAGAGCGAAGGGGCGCTCACGCCCCGAACCCCGCGAGGAGCTGGCGGGCGAGGAAGAACGCCGCCGCCCCGGCGAAGAAGGCCAGCGGCAGCGACAGCCGCCGCTTGCCCTGGAACTCGGGCACCAGGTTCGACGCCGCCACGTACAGCGTGACGCCGCCCGCGACCGCCAGCCCGTAGCGCGCCAGCGGCTCCGCCAGGTCGGTCACCAGCACGCCGGCCACCGTGGCGAGGCCCAGGAGCCCGGCGGACTGCATCGCGCGACGCGCCGGCTGACCCGAGGCCAGCATCACGCTCGCCACCGCGACCCCTTCCGGAAGCTTGTGCAGGAACACCCCGGCGAAGAGCAGCAGCCCGAGCGTGGCGGAGACGTGGAAGCCGCTGGCGATCGCGACCCCGTCGAAGAACGTGTGCAGCCCGAGGCCGAGCAGCGCCGAGACGCCCGCCGAGGCGGACACCCGGTGGGTCTCCTCCCCGAAGTGGAAGTGAGGGGTGAAGACGTGCTGCGCGAGGTGGACAAGCAGGTAGCCCAGCAGCACCAGCACCGGCCCCAGGCTGCCCAGCTCGTGGAACACCTCGGGAATCACGCCGATCACCGCCACGGCGAGCATGAACCCGGCGCCGAAGGCGACGCACCCCTCGATGAGCGTCAGGCTCCGGCGCAGGTGACGCACCACCGCCCAGGCGCCGATCAGGTTCGCGACGGCGGACGCGACGGCGAAGGCGACGGCGGTCACGCGAGTTCCCTGGCGCGGGCGAGGAGCAGCTCCCGGCGGTTGAGTGCGGGGTCCTCCAGCACGAGGCCGAGGAGGTTCTCGAGGATCCGGCCGACTGCCGGGCCCGGGGGGATGCCCGCCTCGGCGAGGTCGGCGCCGGAGACCGCGAGGTCCCCGCGGCCGAGCGGTTCGCCCCGGGCGCGCACGGCGGCCACCGCCGCCGCCCACGGCGCGTCGCCGCCGCGGGCGAGCCGCCACGCCGCCAGCAGGTCCTCGGCCGCGGCCCCGGTGGCCGCCAGCCAGCGGCGCACGTCGGCCGGGCTCGTGCTGGCCGGCTGCGGGGGCCCTGCAACGATTGCGCGGGCACGGGCGATCTCCGCGTTCGAGGCGCGGAGCCGCAGGAGCACGCCGGCGGGGTCGCCGCAGAGGAGCGCGGTGAGCAGCACCGGATCGCGCGGCGGCCCGGGGTCGTGAGCGAAGAGCGCTGCCGCGGCGGGCGACTCCGGCGGCGCGATCTCGGGCAGCAGGGCCCGGGCCGCCCCCGAGTCGTGCCAGAGCCGCACGAACCGCTCGAGCCGGAGGGCGGTGGCGAGTCCCCTGGCCCACTCGTCCCGGACCCGCTCGGCGGACAGGCGGTCGAGTCCGGCCGCGGCCTCGCGCGCCGCCGCCCAGGTGGCCGGCTCGATCTCGAAGCCCAGCCGGGCGGCGAACCGGAAGGCCCGGAGCACCCGAAGGTAGTCCTCGCGAAACCGCGCCGCCGGGTCGCCCACCGCGCGGATGATGCCCGCCGCGAGGTCGTGCGCGCCGCCGAACGGGTCGCGCCACTCCCGGCGGAGGGGGTGCCACGCGATGGCGTTCACGGTGAAGTCCCGCCGGGCCAGGTCGTCGTCGAGCGAGACCCCGTACGCCACCTCGGCGTGGCGCCCGTCGGTCGCGACGTCGCGGCGGAAGGTGGTCACCTCGTGCAGCCCGCCGCGCGGGTCGAGCACCCCCACCGTGCCGAACCGGAGCCCGACCGGCACGGTGCGGCGGAAGAGGCCCAGCACCCGCTCCGGCGCGGCGCTGGTGGCGATGTCGTAGTCGGAGTGCGGCCGGCCGAGGATCGCGTCCCGGAGGGCGCCGCCCACGCACCACGCCTCGTACCCTGCACCCTCGAGGGTGCGCACGATATCGAGCACCTCCGGCGGCACCGGCGGGTCGCTCCGCCCGGGGCCCACCCCCCGTTCCCCGTTCCCCGCTCCCCGTTCCCCATCACCCACAGAGCACGCTCCCGCCATTGACGTTGAGCACTTCGCCCGTCACGTGCCGGGCGAGGTCGCTCAGCAGGAACGCCACCGGGCCGGCGATGTCCTCCGCGCTCGCCACCCGGCCGAGCGGGATCGCGCGGGCCGCCGCCACGCCGGCCTCGCCCGCCAGCGCCGAGGCGGTCATCTCCGTGTCCACCCAGCCGGGCGCCACGCAGTTCACCGCCACGTGCGGCGCCCCCTCGACGGCGAGCGACCTGGTGAGCGCGTGGATCGCGCCCTTGGTGGCCGCGTAGTCGGCGTGGCCCGCCTCGCCCCGCTGTCCGGCGGTGCTGCCGATGAGGACGACGCGGCCGCCGGGGCCCATCAGGCGCAGCGCGCCGCGGGTGGTGAGGAACACCGCGTCGAGGTTGGCCGCCACGGTGCGGCGCCAGCGACCCTCGGGGAGGTCGCGGAGCGGCACCGCCTCGGGGGGCCACACCCCCGCGTTCGCCACGAAGAGGTCGAGCCGGCCGAAGCAGGCCCGGAACTCGCGGAAGACGCGCTCCACCACCTCGGGATCGGCGAGGTCCCCGCCCGCGGCGAACGCCTTCCGCCCCATCCCCCGCACCGTGCGCGTGACCGCCTCGGCGTCGGCCGCGCGGGTGTGCCAGGTGACGCCGACGTCGGCGCCGTGCCGCGCGAGGAGGAGCGTCACGGCCCGTCCGACGCCCCGGGATCCGCCGGTGACCAGCGCCACCTTGCCGGTGAAATCGAGCCCGCGCGCCGGAGCCGTCACCCGCCGAGCGCCTCCTCGACGCACTCCACCACGAGGTGCTCGAGCGCGAGCTGGAGCTCCTGGATGTGGCTGGTCGCCTCGCCCGGCACGATCACTGCCTCGTCCACGAGGGCCGCGAGCTCCCCGCCGCCCCGGCCAAGAAACGCCACCACGCCCAGGCCCTTCGCTCGCGCCGCCTCCGCGGCCCGCAGCAGGTTCGGGCTCCGGCCGCTGGTGGTGTGGAGCACCAGCAGGTCACCGGGGCGGCAGAGCGCCTCCACCTGGCGCGCGAAGACCCGCTCGAAGCCGAGGTCGTTGCCCACGGCCGTGAGGAGCGAGCTGTCGGTGGTGAGTGCGGCCGCGGCGTAGGCCCGCCGGTCGCGCCCGTAGCGCACCGCGTACTCGGTGGCGAGGTGCTGCGCGTCCGCGGCGCTGCCGCCGTTCCCGGCGAACCAGAGGGTGCCGCCCGCGCGGAGGGTCGCGACGTAGCGCTCGGCCACGCGCGCCACCTGCGGCGCAAGCGCCGTGGCCCGCCCCGCCCCCTCGGCCAGGGCCCGCAGCCCGGCCACGATCCGCTCCGCGCTCACGCGTCCTCCCGGTGGAAGATCCGCTTGAGCCGCTCGCCCAGCGAGGCCCGCAGCTCGAGCGGGGGCACTTCCTCGACGATGCCGTCGGTCAGGATGGCGGCCGGGTTCGCCACCAGCAGCAGGTCCGCCTGCGCCTCGCCGCCGTGCTCCAGCAGCAGCTCGCGCGCGGCGAGGAGGCCACGCCCGTCGCCGTGGTTGTCGGCGGCGAGGATGTCCGCGAGGCCGCGGGCCACGAGCTGGCGCGCCCGGTCGCCGCGGCTCCCCCCGCTCGCCAGGGTCGTCGCGTCCACCTGCATCAGCGCGCCAAGGCGGCGCCACGCCTCGACCGCCCCGGGGGAGCAGCAGGCATAGCGCTCCGGGTGCGCGAGGAGCGGGAGGAGCCCGATCTGGACCACGAGGTGGAGCGCGTTCGCCACCGTCTGGTAGGCCACGAGGCGCGGGAACTCCACCAGGATGTGGCGCGTGCCGGCGATCGTCACCGCCCGCCGCTCGGCCACGGCCGCGGGCAAGGGCCGGTCGAGCATCACCTCGGCGCCGCGGTGCAGTGCCGGCACGTCCGGCGCCGCCAGCCGGAGCGCCTCGAAGGCGGCATCGTGCGCCGGCGGCGGCGAGGCTGCCTCGCTCGCGAGGAGGTGCGGCGTCAGGCAGACCGCCGTCACCCCCTCCTGTGCGTACCTGCGGAGGACGCCGACCGACTGCGTGACCGACCGCGAGCCGTCGTCCACCGCGGGGAGCAGGTGGGAGTGGAGGTCGATCAAGTCCGGGCGGCCGTGGTGACGAGGGCGGTGGCGAAGTCGCCGAGCGCGCCGGGGGCGGACTCGGCGCGGGCCAGCAGGGCGAGGGTGACGAGGGCGTCCGCGGCGAGCAGGTCGAGCGCGGCGGCGCGGCCTTCCCCCTGTTCCAGCGCCCCGGCGAGTGCCCGGTCGGCGGCCCGCGCCAGGCGCGCTGCGAGGTCGGGCCCGGGGGGGGTGCGCCCCAGCCACTCGGCCGCGCGGAGGCGCAGGGCGACGGGCCCCGACCCGGTGCGCGCGGCGAGCCAGGCCTCGGCGCTCAGGACTCCCCCTTGAGCCAGCGCGCCACGATGGCCGGCGCCTGCTGGCGGGCCTCGGGCAGCCGCGCCACGTCGCCGGCGCCCGCGGAGGCGAAGTGCGGACGGCCGCCGCCCTTCCCGCCGCTCACCGCCGCGAGCCGGCCCACGAGGTCACCGGCGCGGCGCCCGGCGCGCACCAGGTCGTCGGTCACCGCGGCGTGGATCGCCCCGCGCCCGGCGTCGCTGAAGAGCACCAGCACCGCCCCGCTCCGGCCTTCGCGGAAGCGGTCGGCGAGCGCGCCGATCTCGTCCTTGTCCTCCTCGGAGGTGGCGGTGACGGTGATGCTCACCCCGTCGACCTGCAGGGTCTCGCCCTCCGGCACGCCGGCCGGCCCCGAGCGCAGCGCGTCCGCCAGCCGCGCCTGCAGCTTCCCCCGCTCCTCGACCAGCTGCTCGAGCCGGCGACGGAGCTGCTCCGGCCGCGCCTTCACCGCCTCGGCCGCCGCCGCGAACTCGTGGTCGAGCCGGCGCACCTCGGCGTACGCGCCCGGTCCGGTGAGCGCCTCCAGCCGGCGCACGCCGGCGGCCACGCCCCCCTGGCTCGCCACCCGGAAGAGGCCGACCTGCCCGGCGCTCCGCACGTGGGTGCCGCCGCAGAGCTCGATCGAGTCGCCGATGGTGACGACCCGCACCCGGTCGCCGTACTTGTCGGCGAAGAACGCCATCGCGCCGAGGGCCAGCGCGTCCCGGTAGGGCATCTCCCGCACCTCCACCGGGGCGTTGGCCCACACCAGTTCGTTCACCTCGCGCTCGATCTCGTCGAGCTGCGCCGGGTCGATCGGGCCGTGATGGGAGAAGTCGAAGCGGAGCCGGCCCGGCTCCACCAGCGAGCCCTGCTGGCGCACGTGGTTGCCGAGCCGGCGGCGGAGCACCAGGTGCGCGAGGTGGGTGGCGCTGTGGTTCCGCTCGATGTCGCGGCGGCGCGCCTCGTCCACCCGGGCGAGCACGGCGGCGCCGGGGTCGAACTCGCCCACCAGCAGTCCGCTCAGCACCGTGCCGCGCCCGCCCTTCCGGACCGCATCCACCGCCACGCTCCAGCCCGGGCCCTCGAGCGTCCCGGCGTCGCTCACCTGGCCGCCCGACTCCACGTAGAACGGGTTCTCCTCCAGGACCAGGTCGAGCCGGTTGCCGTCGCGCCGCCAGGCCAGCGGGGCCGTCTCGGCCACGAGCGACTCGTAGCCGACGAAGCGCTGGGGCGCCGACGACTCGGTGACGAACCCCTCTGCATCCTCCCTCACCGCCGCCACGCGCGCGCCGCGACGGGCGCTCCGCGAGCGTTCCCGCTGCACCTCGAGCGCCCGGTCGAAGCCCGCCTGGTCCACCGCCACACCCCGCTCGCGCGCGATGAGCACGGTGAGGTCGAGGGGGAACCCGAAGGTGTCGTACAGGCGGAAGGCCTCGTCGCCCGGGATCCCGGAAGCGCCGCCGGCGAAGAGCTCGTCGAGCCGCGCAAGCCCGCCCTCGATGGTCTCCAGGAAGCGCCGCTCCTCCGTTTCCGTGACCGCATGGATGTGGGCCGCCTTCGCGCGCAGCTCGGGCCAGACCCCGCCCATCTCCGTGACGACGGTGTCGGTGAGCGGCGCGAGGGTCGGCTGGCGGCGCCCGAGCAGCCAGGCATGGCGCACCGCCCGGCGGAGGATCCGCCGAAGCACGTAGCCGCGTCCGTCGTTCGCCGGGTAGACGCCATCGGCCAGCAGGAAGGCGACGGCCCGGGCGTGGTCCGCCAGCACCCGCAGCGGCGCGCCCGCCGGGCCACGGTCGTACGGGATGCCCGCCAGCTCGGCGGCCCGCGCGATCAGCGGGAGGAAGAGGTCGGTGTGGAAGTTCGAGTCCTCCCCCTGCATCACGGCCGCGATCCGCTCGAGCCCCGCGCCGGTGTCCACCGAGGGGCGGGGGAGCGGGGTCAGGGTCCCGTCGGCCGCCCGGTCGAACTGCATGAAGACCAGGTTCCAGATCTCGAGGAACCGGCCCTCCTCGGCGAGGCGCTCGAATTCCGCCTGGCCGACCGCCGCCGGCGGGCTGCCCGGCTGCCATTCGAGGTCCACGTAGATCTCGGAGCAGGGGCCGCAGGGACCGGTGTCGCCCATCTGCCAGAAGTTGTCCTGGTCGCCCAGCCCGTGGATCCGCCCGTCGTCGAGCCCGGCGACCTCGCGCCAGAGCGCGCGCGCTTCGTCGTCGGTGTGATGCACGGTCACGCGCAGCCGGTCGGGGTGGAGTCCCAGCCACTCGGGGCTGGTGACCCACTCCCAGGCGTACGCGATCGCCTCGCGCTTGAAGTAGTCGCCGAAGGAGAAGTTGCCCAGCATCTCGAAGAAGGTGTGGTGCCGCGTGGTGTGGCCCACCTGCTCGAGATCGTTGTGCTTGCCGCCGGCGCGGACGCACTTCTGCACCGTCACCGCGCGGGCGTAGTCGCGCGGGTCCTGGCCGAGGAACACCCGCTTGAACTGGACCATCCCGGCGTTGGTGAAGAGGAGCGTCGGGTCGTCGGCGGGGACCAGCGGCGAGGAGGGCACCTGGCGGTGCCCTCGGGCAGTGAAGTACTCGAGGAAACGGCGACGGATCAGGGCGGAGTCCATGCCCCGAATATAACGCCGCTCAGGCGCGCTCCCCGAGCACCTCCGCGACGATACGGCCCACCTCACGCCCGGTGTATCCCCGGCGGGCAAGGTAGGCGAGGAGGCGCCGCCGGAGCACCGGCCGCGGCATCGTGCCGAGCTGGCGCGCCCGGCGCTCGACCAGGCGGCGGGTGGCCCCGGCGAGGTCCGCCCCGTCCGGCCAGTGCGCGGCGATGGCGGCGTCCGCCACCCCGTCGGCGACGCCGAGGGCCAGCAGGTCCCGGCGAAGCCGGGCGGGACCGCGGCCCCGCGCCGCGCGGCTCTCGACGAACTGCCGCGCGAAGGCCGCGTCGTCCAGCAGGCCGAGCGCGTGGAGCCGCCGGGTGGCCGCACCCACCGCGTCCGGCCCGTGCCCCCGGCGGCCCAACCGACGCGCGAGGTCCCGGGTGGCGAAGCCCCGCCGCTCCAGGTGACGGAGGGCCGCCCGGAACGCGGCCTCCTCGTCCGCCGCGGCGCCGAGCGCAGCGAGCGCCGGTTCATCCAGCCGCGCGCCCGCCGCGAGGCGCAGGCGCTCGGCGGCCTCGAGGGGCACTGCGCCCCACACCCGGCCGTCGAGCGCCACCCGAAGGGCGCCGGGACGGCGCGGATCGGGCTCGAGGCCGGTGATCCGCGGCTCCGCCACCTACTCCCCCTCGGCCTCGCCCGCGACGACCACGTCGGGCCGCATCCCGAGCACTTCCTTCACCCGGGTCTCCACTTCGGCGGTCAACTCGGCGTTGTCCCGCAGGAAGAGCTTGGCGTTCTCCCGGCCCTGGCCGATGCGCTGGTCGCCATAGGAGTACCAGGCGCCCGACTTCTGGATGATGTTCGCCTCCGCCGCCAGGTCCACCAGCAGCGAGGTGTGGCTGATCCCCTCGTCGAAGAGGACGTCGAACTCCGCCTGCTTGAACGGCGGGGCGACCTTGTTCTTCACCACCTTGACCCGCACCCGGTTGCCGATGATCGCGTCCCGCTCCTTCACCGGGCCGATCCGCCGGATGTCGAGCCGGAGCGATGCGTAGAACTTGAGCGCCTTGCCACCCGTGGTGGTTTCCGGGTTGCCGAACATCACCCCGATCTTCTCGCGCAGCTGGTTGATGAATACCACCGCGCAGTTGGAGCGGTTGATGGCGCCGGCCAGCTTCCGAAGGGCCTGGCTCATCAGGCGGGCCTGGAGGCCGACGTGGCTGTCCCCCATCTCGCCCTCGATCTCGGCCTTGGGCACCAGCGCCGCCACCGAGTCGATCACGACCAGGTCCACGGCGCCCGACCGCACCAGGATCTCGACGATCTCGAGCGCCTGCTCCCCGGTGTCGGGCTGCGAGACCAGGAGGTTCTCGACGTCCACGCCGAGCTTCCGGGCATACTCGATGTCCAGGGCGTGCTCGGCATCCACGTACGCCGCCACCCCGCCGGCCCGCTGGACGTTGGCGGCCAGGTGAAGGGTGAGGGTGGTCTTGCCGGAGGATTCGGGGCCGTAGATCTCGGTGATCCGGCCGCGGGGGACACCGCCCACGCCGGTGGCGGCGTCGAGGTTGATGGCCCCGGTCGGGATGGCTTGGACCCGGACCCGGGGGGACTCCGACCCCATCCGCATGATGGCACCCCGGCCCAGATTCTTCTCGATCTGCGCGATGGCCAGGTTCAGCGCCTTGCGGCGCTCGGTGTCGAGCTTGGTCTCGTCAGGAGCAGCGGCCATCGTGAGGTCCTCGAGGTGGTATTGTGACCGATTTCTGGACACCCAAGTACTGACCCCAAGCTACAACCGAATAGCCCCCGAATCAAGAGTACCGGAGTGACCGATTTCCGGTCATTCGATACGCCACGCGTCCTCCACCACCTCGACCACGGGGGGCTGGCCAGCACGCCAGGTGACTGCGGCGACGTCGAACCGGAAGGTCTCTCCCGGACGGCCGTGGCGCTCCCGCCAAGCCTCGGCCAGGTGGGCCAGCACCAGGCGCTTGCGCCAGCCGACGGCCTCGACCGGGGAGCCGAACTCCGTGCCCGAGCGGGTCTTCACCTCGACGAACGCCACCAGGCCGCCGCGGCGCACCACCAGGTCGAGGTCGTGGCGGCCGACGCGGAATCGGTGGTCGAGCAGTTCCCACCCCCGGGCGCGCAGCCACCGGGCGGCGGCGCGCTCGCCGAAGAGCCCCCGCACGTGGCGCGGGTCGGTCCATTGGGAAACGGGGATGCGGGGGCGGGCGGTCGTCACGGCGGCACGATGGCGCCGGCCGCTGGGTGCGGGCTACTCCGGATGACGCATTCCGGATGGATTCACCGCGGAGGCGCGGAGGGCGGCGGAGTACATCCGGGGGATTCACCGCAGAGGCGCAGAGGGCGCAGGGAACGGCGACTTCGATGATGTTGTTTGCCCCACTCCACACTGGCAGGTGCTCTCGGGGCGGGGTGGGGCATCAATTTCCTGCCGTTCCCTGCGCCCTCTGCGCCTCTGCGGTGAATGCAGTTCAGAAGTCTCCGCCGCCCTCCGCGCCTCCGCGGTGAATGCAGTTCAGAAGTCTCCGCCGCCCTCCGCGCCTCCGC
Organism: uncultured Gemmatimonadales bacterium; assembly: GCA_963717315.1. Taxonomy (GTDB): domain Bacteria; phylum Gemmatimonadota; class Gemmatimonadetes; order Gemmatimonadales; family GWC2-71-9; genus JAICEH01. The sequence goes on along the minus strand of CAVQWA010000006.1, from coordinate 24,872 downwards.
GGTGAAGCAGCTACGAGCAGTACTCGTCCAGCTGCCCGGGGCCGATCAGCACCTCGCGCGGCTTGGAGCCGTCGGGCGGGCCGAGGATGCCCGCGTCGTGCAGCTGGTCGATGATCCGCGCGGCGCGGCCATAGCCGATCCGCAGCTTCCGCTGGAGCAGCGAGGTCGATCCGCCCTGCTGCTGGATGCACACCTCCGCCGCCTCGCGGAACAGCGAGTCGCGCTCTCCCTCCTCCCCGCCGGCGGCGCCCTCCTCGGCGCCCTCCTCCAGCCGGATCTGCTCGAGGATGTCCGGCTCCGCCCCCGCCTCCGCCAGCGCGCGCTGCTCCCGGCGCCGGTGGTACCACTCCATCACGCGCTCGGTCTCCTCGGTGGCGATGAACGCGCCCTGGAGCCGCATCGGCTCGCTCTTGCCGGGCGGGAGGAACAGCATGTCCCCGTTGCCCAGCAGCGCTTCCGCCCCGTTCTGGTCGAGGATCGTGCGGCTGTCCACCTTCGACGCCACCCGGAAGGCGATCCGGCTCGGGAAGTTCGCCTTGATGAGGCCCGTGATGACGTTCACGCTGGGCCGCTGGGTGGCGAGGATCAGGTGGATGCCGATGGCGCGGGCCTTCTGCGCCAGCAGCGCGAGCGGGGTCTCGACCTCGCCCGGCACCGTCATCATCAGGTCGGCGAGCTCGTCCACCACCACCACGATGTACGGCAGCGGGCCCTCGGTGTAGAGCAGCGGCTCCTCCGGCGCCGGCGGCGTGGTCTGCGCCTCCGCGGCCAGCACCGACAGCGTGGGCCGCGGCTTCTCCGGGAGCCGCACTTCCGCCCCGGACGAGACCTTCCGGTTGAAGTCGGCGAGGTTCCGGGCGCCGTTGGCGTGGAGCAGCTCGTAGCGGCGGCCCATCTCGAAGACCGCCCACTTGAGCACCGCCGCCGCCTCGTGGTTGTTCGTCACCACCTGGTGCCGGAGGTGCGGCAGTCCCCCATAGGCCGAGAGCTCGACCATCTTCGGGTCGATCATCAGGAAGCGGAGCTCGGCCGGCGTGTAGCGGTACACCAGGCTGGTGACGATCGTGTTGATCGCCACCGACTTCCCCGAGCCGGTGGCACCGGCGATGAGCAGGTGCGGCATCCGGGCCAGGTCGGCCACCACCGGATGGCCCTCGAGGTCGCGGCCGAGCACGATGGGGAGCGCCGCGCGCGCCCGGTCCCACTCGGGACTCGCGATGAGCTCGCGGATGGTCACCACCCGCGCGGTCGGGTTCGGCACCTCGACGCCCACCGCACCCTTCCCCGGGATCGGCGCCACGATCCGGATGGAAGGGGCGTGCATCGTGAGCGCGAGGTCGTCGGCGAGCGCGGCGATCCGCCCCACCTTCACGCCCGGCGCCGGCACGATCTCGAACTGGGTCACGACCGGCCCGGTGGTCCGGCCCGAGATGCGCCCCTCCACCCGGAAGGTGCGCAGCGTCTCGATCAGGGTCTGGCCCAGCCGGTCCAGCTGGGCCTCCCCCGCGTCCACGTCCTGGGCGGGCGGCGGGGCGAGGAGCTCGATCGGGGGGAGCTGGTCCTCCTCGGGGAGGGCGACCGCGGACACGTCATCCGCCTCGGCCTCCTTCTTCGGGCGCCGGAGCTTGCCGGCGAGGGCCGCGGCCTTCGCCAGCGCCGCACCGGCGGCGGCCACCGGGGCGGGCGCGGGCGCCGGGGGCTCCGGTTCCCCGGGTTCGGGTGCCGGCGCGCGCTTCTTCCGCGCGCGTCCCTCGGCGGCGATCGCGCGGGCCTCGGCCTCGGGGTCCGCCGGCGCCGCCTCCGCGCCTCCCTCCAGCCGCTGGAGGGGATGCCACGCGATGGTGACGAGGGTCAGGGCCGAGAGTGCGAGGAAGCCCACGAGCACCCCGCCGGCGAGCCCGATCGAATCGTTCGCCACCCGCGCCAGGAAGCCCGGGAGCAGGCCGGCGACCCGCGCCGCCCAGGGCCAGTTGGCGGGGGACTCCGTGAGGAAATCCCCGGCATCCACCCGGGCGACGACGCCCGCCAGGAAGGGCAGGATGAGGGCCAGTCCGCCCATCAGGGCCGCAATCCGCTTCATGTCGAATCGCGGCAGCCGGTCGAATCCGGCGAGGGCGAGGCCGAAGCCGAGCAGGGGCACGCAGAGCGCCCCGGCGCCGAGCAGGCGCCAGAGGCCGGAACCGAGGAACTCGCCGATGGGGCCGGTGACGGGCACCGGGAGCAGCGTGAGGGCGGCGAAGGCGCCGAGCACCAGCGCCGTGACCGCGGCGAGCCGGCGGGACTCGCGCTCGCTCACGCGGCGCGCTCCTCGGGGCCCGCCGCGAGCACGCGGCGGTCGCGGAACTGGAGCAGCACGGGCCAGCGGTCGGGCTCCGCCGCGGCGGCCACGTCGTCCCCGAAGCCCTGGGCAGCCAGGTCACGGCCGGCGGCGCTGAGCGCCAGCGGCCGCCCCCAGCGCTCGCCGTGGCGGCGGACCAGGTCGAGCGCCACGAGCGCGCCGTCGTTGAGGCCGCGGCGGAGCCCGCGGCCGCCCAGCGCGGCCACCGTGAACCGCCCGGCGGCGTAGGCGTCATCGAGCGAGCAGAGGCCGCCCCGCCCGGCGCAGAGGATCACGAGGTCCCGGTCGCGCTCCCAGGCGGCGCGGGCGACGGCACTCGCGGCGGTGAAATTCGCGGCCGCCGCGGGCCAGGTGGCGCGGGCGCCCTGGGTGGCGAGCAGGGCGCCGGTCCCGTTGGTCGTGCACATCACCAGGGTGCGGCCGCCCACGGCGTCACGGGTCATCTCCAGGGGGCTGTTGCCGAGGTGGAAGCCGGGTATCCGCTGCGCCCCGCGCTCGCCGGCAAGCACCGCGTCGGGCCCGAGGCCCTCGGCCAGGCGCCGGGCATCCTCGGGGTCGGCCACCGGGACGATGGCACGCGCGCCGGCGTGCATCGCCGCGCACATCGTCGTGGTGGCGCGGAGGACATCCAGCACCAGCACCGTGCGACCGGCGAGGTCGCCCGGGGTGAGTCCGAGCGGGGTGAGGAAGACGTCGAGCCGCATCGGCGGCCTACTCGGGCCGGAGGAGGTGCGACTCCCGCTCGAGGAACTTGGTGTCCACCGAGCCGGCCACGAAATCGGGATGGCGGATGACGCGGGCGAGGAAGGGGATGGTGGTGGTCACGCCCTCGATGATGAAGCTGTCCAGCGCCTGCCCCATCCGCTGCAGCGCCTCGGCCCGGGTGTTCCCGTGCACGATCACCTTCGCGAGCAGCGAGTCGTAGTAGGGCGGCACGCGGTAGCCGGCGTAGACGTGGCTGTCCACCCGCACCCCGGGGCCGCCCGGCGGATGGTAGGTGGTGATCTGCCCCGGCGAGGGCTGGAAGTTGCGGTAGGGATCCTCGGCGTTCACCCGGCACTCGATGGCGTGGCCGCGGAGGTAGCGGCCGTCACCCCGGAAGCTCACCGGCTCCCCCGCGGCCACGCGGATCTGCTCCTTCACCAGGTCGAAGCTGGTCACCATCTCGGTGACCGGGTGCTCCACCTGGATCCGCGTGTTCATCTCCATGAAGTAGAACGAACCGCCCTCGTCCAGCAGGAACTCGAGGGTGCCCGCGCCGACGTACCCGATCCGGGACGCGAGCGCCACCGCCGCCTCGCCCATCCGGGCGCGGAGCGCCTCGTCGAGGGCGGGGCTCGGGCTCTCCTCGATCAGCTTCTGGTGCCGCCGCTGCACCGAGCAGTCCCGCTCGCCGAAGTGGACCACCCGCCCCTGGCGGTCGCCCATCACCTGGATCTCCACGTGGCGGGGCCGCGCGAGGTACTTCTCGATGTACACCGACCGGTTCCCGAACGCGGCCAGTGCCTCGCTCTGGGCCAGGCCGAACGACTGGGCGAACTGCTCGGCGTCCAGGGCGATCCGCATCCCCTTCCCGCCCCCGCCAGCGGTGGCCTTGATGATGACCGGGAAGCCGATGCCCGCCGCCGCCTCGAGCGCCTCGTCGAGATCCTCGATGGTGCCGGGCGAGCCGGGCACGGTGGGGACGCCGGCCTCGGCGGCGAGCCGCCGCGCCGTGGCCTTGTCGCCCATCTGCCGGATCTGCTCGCCGGTGGGCCCGATGAACGTCAGGTTGGAGGCGGCGCAGGTCTCGGCGAACTCGGCATTCTCCGCGAGGAAGCCGTACCCCGGGTGGATGGCGTCCGCCCCGGTGATCTCGGCGGCCGCGATGAGGGCGGGGATCCGCAGGTAGGACTGCCGGCTCGGGGGCGGGCCGATGCAGACGTCGTCGTCGGCGAAGCGCACGTGGAGCGACTCGCGGTCGGCTTCGCTGTAGACCGCCACGGTGCCGATCCCCATCTCGCGACATGCCCGGATCACCCGCAAGGCGATCTCCCCGCGGTTCGCGATCAGCACCTTGCGGAACATCAGGTGTGCCCGTCCCCACCGCGGGTGGGGGGGGTCATGCCGGTGATGTCGCTGAACGTGCGGTCCGAGGCGGCGTCGATGCCCGAGGCCCGGAGCGCGAACTCGCTCGGGTTCGAGGAGAAGAACAGCGCGCTCTCGTACGACACCGCGCCGGACTTGAACCACTGCATCAGCGACTGGTCGAAGGACTGCATCCCGTACGACACCGTGCCCTCGGCGATCAGGTCGGGGATGTTGAGCGCCTTGTCGATGTCGCGGATGTTGTCGGCCACCGCCGCGGAGTTGATCAGCACCTCGGCGGCGGGGACCCGGCCCTGGCCGTCGGCGCGGGGCACCAGGCGGAGGCAGACCACCGCGGCCAGTGCGGTCGAGAGCAGCGACCGGATCTCCTGGTGCTGGTGCGGCGGGTAGAACGAGATGACCCGGTTGATCGTCTGGGTCGCGTCGGTGGTATGGAGGGTGGAGAAGACCAGGTGCCCCGTGTCCGCGGCCTTGAGCGCGGTGTCGAGCGTCTCCATGTCCCGGATCTCCCCGATCAGGATCACGTCGGGATCCTGCCGCAGGACGTGCCGGAGCGCGGTCCCGAACGAGAGCGTGTCGCTCCCCACCTCGCGCTGGGAGATGTTGGCGTGGACGTCCCGGTGGAGGAACTCGATCGGGTCCTCGATCGTGATGACGTTCACCCGCCGGTGGTGGTTGACGTGGTTGATCATCGCGGCGAGTGCCGTGGACTTGCCCGAGCCGGTGATGCCGGTGACCAGCACGAGCCCGCGCGGCCGGAGCGAGATCTCCTCGAGCGCCCTCGGGAGGTGCAGCTCCTCGATCGTCTTCACCTCGTAGGGGATGGCCCGGAAGGCGAAGGCGAGGGTGCCCCGCTGCTGGTAGATGTTGGTCCGGAACCGCCCCACGCCCGGCACGCCGATGGCGAAGTCCGCCTCCTTCTTCTCGGCGAACTCCTTCACCTGCCGCGGGGTCATGATCTGTTCGGCCAGCTGCTTCAGGTCCTCCGGCCTGAGCGCCTGCATCGGGAGGCTCTGCAGCTCGCCGTTGACGCGCACCGTCGGCGGGCGGCCCACCTTGAGCAGCAGGTCGGAGGCGTTGAGCTGCACCAGGCGCGAGATGGCGCGCTTGAAGTTGAATACCTCGGCGTCCGGCGCGGCCGCCGGTACGGGAGTGGGCTCAGCCATTCGGATCCACCCGGAAGAGGACCTGGCCGAACTCGACCGGCTGCGCGTCATCCACGCTCACCTCCCGGACGACGCCGCCCACCTCGGCCTCGATCTCGTTCATGATCTTCATCGCCTCGATGATGCACACCGTCTGTCCGGGGCTCACCCGGCTGCCCACCTTCACGTACGGCTCCGCGCCCGGCTCCGGCGCCTTGTAGAAGGTGCCGACCATCGGCGACTTGACCTCCCGCAGGTGCGGCGCCGGGCGGGCTTCCGCGGCCGCCGGGGCGCCGCCTCCCGGAGTGGCGGCAGGCGGGCCGGAGGCCACCGGGACCGGCAGGGCAGGCGCCGCCCCCCCCGCCCCGCCGCCGTGGCCGGTGCGGGTCACCACCACCCCGCTCCCGAACCAGCCCTTCACCTCGATGGCGCCGACCTCGGGCGTCTCGCGCAGCAGCTCGACCAGCCGCTTCACGTCCTTCAGCTCGATGGCCTTGATGCCGGGCATCCGCTCCAGCAGCTCGGCCAGTTCCTGCATCTCGGAAGGCTTCATCAATGGGTCGGCTCCAGGGTCGTCGCGAAGCGTGGTCGCGGCCTCAGGTGAGCGCCACGAGCTCGGTGCGGCCGTCGGACAGGCAATCCGGGCCGTCCGGCCCGAGCCACACGTCGTCCTCGAGGCGGATGCCGCCCCAGCCCGGAAAATAGACGCCGGGCTCGATCGTCACCACGGCGCCGGCCGGGAGGGGGGTGTCCACGGTCGGGGCAAGCCGCGGCGCCTCGTGCACCTCGAGGCCCAGCCCGTGGCCCAGCGAGTGGCCGAAGGCGTCGGCCAGGCCGTCGGCCGCGAGGAGGTCGCGGGCAAGCGCGTCGGCCGCACGGCCGGTCATCCCGGCGCGCACGGCCGTGCGGGCGTGAAGGTGGGCACGGCGCACCGCCTCGTGGGTGTCGCGCTGCCGCGCGTCCGGTTGGGCGCCGACGACCACGGTGCGGGTGAGGTCGGCACAGTATCCGTCCACGATCGCGCCGAAGTCAAGCAGCAGCCACTCGCCCCGGCCCACCGGGCGGTCGCTGGTGCGCGCGTGCGGGAGCGCGCTCCGCGGCCCCGACGCCACGATGGTCTGGAAGGGATGCCACTCACTGCCCCGCCGCCGCAGTGCCGCCTCGAGCCGGGCGGCGATCGCACGCTCGGCTTCCCCCACCCGGACGGTCGGCAGCACTTCCGCGAGCGCCTCCTGCGCCAGCGCCGCCGCCGCGCGCACCGCCGCCACTTCCTCCGGCGACTTCACCTCGCGGAGGGCTTCCACCAGGCCGCTCACGGGCAGGCACCCGCCGCGCGCTGCCGCCTCCAGCCGCGCGAAGTCCGCCACGGTGACGTGTTCCCGCTCGAACCCGAGCCGGCCGTCCGGCACCCGTGCCAGCGCGCGGCCCAGGCGGGTCCAGACGCTCGTCCGGTCCACCGCAAGCTCGGCCACGCCGCCGACTTCCGCCTCGCCCTGTACCGCATAGCGGAAGTCCACCACGAGCACCGGGAGGTCCGGCGGCCGCAGCAGCAGCAGCCCGGCGCTGCCGGTGAATCCGGTCAGGTACCGGATGTTCGGGAGCGCGCTGACGAGCAGCGCGTCCACTCCGGCCGGGCCGAGCCGGGCGTGGAGGGCCGCGATCCGCTCCGGCCGCCGGTCAGCGGGCACGGAGGTGCGCCACCAGGCCCTCGAGCGCGAACCGGTACCCTGCCGGCCCGAGGCCGGCGACCACGCCGACCGCGAGATCGGCCACGAGCGAGAGTCGCCGAAACGGCTCCCGCGCGTGGATGTTGGAAAGGTGTACCTCGACGAAGGGGACCCGGACCGCGAGGAGGGCATCGCGGAGCGCCACGCTGGTGTGGGTCCAGGCGGCGGGATTGATGACGGCGCCGTCCGCGGTTCCTCGCAGCCCCTGCACCGCGTCGACCAGTACCCCCTCGTGGTTCGTCTGCATCCACGAGAGACCGACCCCGAGCGACGCCGCGACCGAGCGCGTCTCGGCTTCGAGCGCGGCGAGCGTGATCGTCCCGTACCGGGACGGCTCGCGCTCGCCGAGGAGGTTCAGGTTGGGGCCGTTCAGGACGGCGACCCGCATCTACTTCTTGAGGCCCTGCAACCAGGCGTGGAACTGCTCGAGATCATCCTCCCCGGTTGCCGACCGACGGGCCCCCTCGCGTGCCGGGGCGCCGGACGTGCCGAAGAAGGCATCGAAGGAGAACCCCTGCCCGGCCGACGGGGTGGACTGCGAGGTCGCGGGCCCCGCCGGTGGCAGGTCGTCACCGAAGACGGCGCTGAGCGAGACCGGATCGGCCGCAGGCCGGGTCGGCGCCGCGTCCATCCCCGCCTCGGCGAGGTCCTGCGGGGGGGACGGCGCCGGCGCGGCACCCGGTCCGGACAGCCGTGCCCCGAGGATCCCGCGGAGGAACGCGCCGAGCGGCTCGCCCCCGGTCTCGGCCGCCGCAAAGCCGGCGGCGGGGCGGCTCTCCGGCACAGCGGCCTGACTGGGGGCGGGGGCGGGCGGTGGTGGGGGCGGCGCGGCCGCCTCGAGCTCCGCCACCTTCGCCGCGAGCCTGCCGTCGCCCGGGCGCCGGGCGGCGAGCTCGCGGTAGACCGCCAGCGCCTCCTGCCGCAGTCCCTGGCGCTCGTACACCGCAGCCATCGTCTCGGTGACCACCAGCTCCGGTTCGCCGGCCCCCGGGAGCTCTTCCACCATCGGTGGCGGGACCACGGCCGACACATCCCCCAACTCCTCGAACGTCGGCGGCTCTGCCGCCGCGGCCTCCGCCGCCGCGAAGGCGTCCTCTTCCTCACTCCCTTCGGCTTCCGCTTCCGCCTCGTCCTCGACCCAGGAGGCGGGTGGCGTCGCCTCTCCCGCCGGAGTGAGGACCTCGGCGGCCAGGTCCTGCCATGGATTCGGGGCGGCCATCTCGGGCGCCGCCAGGCGCTCCGCATCGTTCCGCGCCTGGAATTCGTTTTCCGCGCTCCCTTCGAGCAGGATGTCGGCCTCCGGCTCGACGAAGAACTCCTCGCCGTCGAACTCGGGCGCCTCCAGCCCCTCGAGCGGTTCGATGTGGCCGGTGTCGGCCGCGAGCTCCATCACCTGGAGGTCGGCGACCGGGGGCGCTCCCGCCTCATCGTCGGCGTCGATGCCCTCGGCGCCGAAGCCGCGGATGAGCTCGATGCCGGGGGGTGGGGCGGCGGGAGCATCCTCCGCCTCCGGGTCGGCGGCCGCGACGGGTTCGACGCCCGCGCCGGCCACGTTGGTCGCCGAGGCCCGCCGCGAGCGCAGTCCGTCGAGTTGGGCGGCGGCTTCCTCGTTCCCCCGGTCGATCTCGAGCAGGCGCTCCAGCCGCGCCACCGCCTCGTCCCGCCGGCCACCGTGCTCGGCGATGTCGGCCAGCGCCTTGAGCGCGATGATGTTCTCACCGTCGAGATCGAGGACTCGCTGGAACGCCCCGGACGCCTCCGATTCCTCTCCGAGGTCGAGATGGCAGCGCCCCAGGACGATCTGGGCCCCGATGTAATCGGGGTGCCGCTCCAGCCCCTCACGGAGCAGCGCCATCGCGCGCTCCAGGTCGCCCTGCTTCCGGTAGGCGTCCGCCAGGGGGGCGAACAGGCGGCCCCGCGGGTTCTCCGCGTTGCGGCGCTCGAGCTTCTCGATCTCGCTGGTGTACGCCATCCCGCCGGGCGCTCCTAAGTTGTTGTGGGGATTATGGTAAGAGTGTAAGGCCGGGCCGCGGGCGTGTCAACACGCGGGGGGCCGCGCCCGCTTGAGAATGTCCCCGCCCGCACTTATGCTTGGCGGCTCCCTCAACCGTCGGCCCAGCGCCGCCGCAGGTGCGAATCGTCCCATGGCCGTGATGCAGATCTTCCGCAGCAGCGCAAAGCTGGCCGGCGTCGTCCTTGCCGTCCTGATGCTGATCTTCGTGATCCAGCTGAGTGGCGTGTTCGACGGTGGTCCCACCCTCTTCACCCGCACCGGCGTCGGCAAGGTGAACGGGAAGACGGTGGAGCTCCGGGCCTACGAGACCGCGGTGCAGCAGGCCATCGACCAGCGCCAGCGTGCCGGCACGGGGCAGATGACGTTGGAGGACGCGCAGGCGGTGCGGGACGAGGTGTGGAACTCCATCGTGGACGACCTGGTCCTCCGCGGCGAGTACGAGCGGTACAACCTCGTCGTCTCGCCCCAGGAGGTGGCCGATGCGGTCCGCAACGTGCCGCCCCAGGAGCTCGTCTCGCAGGCCGAGTTCCAGACCGACGGCAAGTTCGACCTGGCGAAGTACCAGCGCTGGCTCACCTCGCCGGTCGGCCAGCAGCTCGTGCCGATGCTCGAGGCGCGCTATACCGACGAGCTGTACCGCAGCAAGCTCCTCCGGGTCGTGACGGCGGACGTGTACCTCTCCGACGCCGCGCTCTGGCAGCGGTGGCGGGACGAGAACGACCAGGTGCGGATCGGGATGGCGGCGGTGCTGTCGCGGTCCGCGGTGCCCGACTCCGCGGTGTCGGTGTCGGACGCCGAGATGGAGGCGTACTACGCCGCGCACCGGGCCGAGCTCGAGCGGCCGGCGGAGGCGTGGCTGAGCTACATCGCCTCGCCGCGCTTCCTCACCGCCTCCGACTCCGCGGCGGCGCTGGCGCGGGCGGAGGCCATCCGGGCCGAGATCCTGGCGGGGGCGCCATTCGCCGAAGTGGCGGCGCGCGAGTCCTCGGACGAGGTCAGCGCGGCACAGGGCGGGTCACTTGGCACCTTTGCGCGTGGCGCGATGGTGCCGGCCTTCGACAGCGTCGCGTTCTCGCTCCCGCTCGACACCCTCTCGGACCCCTTCGCCACCCAGTTCGGCTACCACGTGGTGGAGGTGACCGCCCGGACGGCCGACTCGGCCACCGCCCGGCACGTGCTCATCCCGATCGAGCTGGCCGGCGCGCGGCGCGATTCGGTCGAGGCGCGGGCCGACTCGCTCGAGCAGATCGGGGCCGAGCGCCTCGACCCCAGTGCGCTGGACAGTGCCGCGCGGGCGCTCGGGCTGCCGATCCTGACGTCCGGCCCGGTCCAGAAGGGTTCCCGGGTCCAGGTGGGCCGGTTCGTGGTGCCCGACGCCGGCGTGTGGGCGTTCCGGGCGAAGCCGGGCGAGACCAGCCCGGTGGTCGAGACCGAAGCGGCCTACTACCTCTTCCGGCTCGACAGCCTGACCCCCGCCGGGGTGCCGCCGCTGGCCGAGGTGCGGGAGGGAGTGCGCCGGGCGGTGCGCGACGAGAAGAAGGCCGCGATGGCGCGGCCGATCGCCGAGACCCTGGTCCGCCGGGTGCGGGAGGGCGCCACGCTCGCCCAGGCGGCGCGGGCGATGGGCCTCCCCTACCAGGAGTTCGGCCCCTTCCCGCGGGTCAGCCCGCCGGTGGACGACCCGACGATCGTGGGCACCGCCTTCGGCCTGGGCGTGGGGCAGACCAGCGACGTACTGGAGACGGCGGGCGGGCTGCAGGTGATCACGCTGCTCTCGCGGATCCCGGCCGACTCCGCGGCGTTCCGCGCCCAGCTCGACCAGTGGCGGCTGCGCCAGATCACGCTGGCCCGCCAGGACCGGGTGCGAAGCTACCTCCAGACCCTCCGGAGCACGGCGAAGGTGGTGGATCGCCGGGCGGAGCAGGACCGGACGGCGGCCCAGGTCGACGCCGAGGCCGGTGCCCTGCCGGGCGCGCCCGCCCGGCGCTGACGCCCGGGGTACCGGACGCGCGACGGGGCGGCTCCGGCACCGGAGCCGCCCCGTTCGTTTCGCTGCCGGCCGCCTACTGCGAGAGCCGCTTCGGCTCGCCGCTCCGCTCCGCCGGCTCGCCCGGCGCGTCAAGCTGGCGGGCCGGCGGTTCCGGCGGCGGCGCGTTGATCGCGTCGTTCGCCTCGGTCAGGCTGCGCTTGAACTCCCGCATTCCCTTGCCGATCGAGGACCCGATCTCCGGCAGCCGCTTGGCCCCGAAGAAGAGGAGCACGATCAGCATGATGATCATGATCTCGCCGAACCCGAGATTGCCGAACATGGGGCCCGCCTCTCAGAAGAGCGACCGCGCCACCAGGTACGCGATCAGCACGCCGACCAGGCTCATCAGCGACACGTTGAACCCGACCGGGCCAAGGGTGAAGGATAGCACCAGGAGGTCCACCGAGACAGGCCCGAGGGTGGGCGTCACCGCGGTGGTGAAGAAGTCGCGGGCGACGCTCTCCGGCAGGTACTGGCGCAGGAGCGCGCCGAGGAAGCCGCCCACGATGAAGCCGGCGAGCAGCACGCCCAGGTGGAAGCCGGGCCGGCGGGGTCCGCTCGCCATCAGCGCCGCCGCTCGACCGCGTAGGTGATGCTCGCACGCAGGGCGTCGCGGGCGGCAGAGGGCTCCAGCGCCTCGAGCTCGGCATCGGCCTCCGCCGCCAGCCGGTGGGCGCGAGCCCGGGCATAGGCCAGGCCTCCCGCCCGGTCCACCGCGCCGATCACCTCCGTGATCAGCGCGTCCGCCGGCTCGGGCGCAGCCATCAGCGCCTCGACGGTCGCGCGCTCGGCCGGGGTCATGCGCGGCAGCGCGGCAATGAGGGGGAGCGTGACCTTGTGCTCCCGCAGGTCGGCTCCGGTGGGCTTGCCCGTCACGGCCTCATCCTCCGTATAGTCGATCAGGTCGTCCACGATCTGGAACGCCATGCCCAGCCGCTCGCCGAACCGCCGGAGCGCCGCCCGCTCGGCGGGCGCCGCGCGGAGCGCACCCACCTCGGTCGACGCCGAGAGCAGGGAGGCGGTCTTGGACCGGATGAGCAGGTCGTACTGGTCCTCGGTGAAGAGCAGCCGGTCGTGCGCCAGCAGCTGGCGCATCTCACCCACCGTCATCTCGTTGGTGACCCGCGCCAGCACGCGCAGCGGCTCCAGGTCGTCGAGCTGCACCAGCTCGACCACCGCGCGCGAGTAGAGGTAGTCGCCCATGATGACGGAGACCTGGTGGCTGAAGAGCGAGTTGATCGTCGGCATCCCGCGCCGCAGCACCGAATGGTCCACCGAATCGTCGTGCACCAGCGTGGCGACGTGGATCAGCTCGATCACGGCGGCCAGCGTCACCGCCCGGTCCTCGTGCCGCCCGGTCGCCTCGTCGGCGAGCAGCATCAGCGTCGGGCGGAAGAGCTTTCCCCGGGTCTGCTGGAGGTGGGAGTTCACCTCCGCGATCAGCCCGAAGTCGGCCTCGACGATGCGGGTGACCTCGCCCGGCACGCGGGCGAGGCGGCCGGCGACGGGCGCCTGGAGGTCGGCCAGCGAGACCGACGCCGCCGGCGACGTCACGCGGCCCCGCCGGCAAGCCGCCCGAGCCGCTCGTTCAGGTCCCGGAAGCCGATGTCCACCGCGAGCGCCCGCTGGTAGTGCTGCACCGCCTCGGACCCGCGCCCCTGCTCCTCCTCCGACCGGCCCAGCCAGTAGAGCAGGCCGATCTTCTCGTCGTCACCGCCCGGCAGCGTGTCCACGGCGCGGCGGAGGATCGCCCCCGCCACCGGGAACTGCCCCTTCTCGAAGAAGCACCCGCCGAGCGCCTCCGCCGTCCGGAGTCGTCCCTCCGGCGCCCGCAGCGCCTTCTGGAATTCCGCGATCGCCTCGTCCAGCAGCCCCATCTCCCGGAACGCGATCCCGAGATCGTAGTGGGTCTCGAAGTCGTCGGCGGCGAGGCCGCGCTCGAGCCCGGTCTTGAATTGCCGCAGGATCTGGCGGAAGTCGGCCTCCTCGTCCCCGGTCGGCTCCTCGTCCTCCACCCGGATGCGGGTGTCGGCCCTCGGCGCCGCCTCATCCAGCACCATCGCGCCGAAGTCCACGTAGGCGGGGTCGGCGGCCGGCGGCGGGGCGGGCACCCGGGGCGCGCCGGCCGGCGGGGCGACGGCGTGGCCCGCGGGCGACCCTCCCGGCACCGCGGCGCCCGCCGGCGGGGCCGCGATCGTCTCCAGGGCGGCCCGGGCCCTCCCATTGGCCGGGTCGTGCTCGAGCACCCGCCGATAGACCGCCTCCGCCTTGTCCAGCGAGCCCACCCGGACCAGGCAGTCGGCCAGTTCCAGGTAGGCCTCGAGCAGGCGGACGCGATCGCCCATCCGGAACCCGAGCTCCACCCGCTTCTGGTAGAGCCGGATGCTGGTCGGGTCGAGCCGGAGGAGCTCGGTGAGCACGTCGCCGGCGTGCACCCAGTCGGACGTGGCCTCGTGGCGCTCGAGGGCGAGTTCCAGCTCCTCACGGCCCCGGTCCCGCTCGCCGGCGGCGAGCAGCGCCTCGCCCAGCGCACGGTGCGCCTCCGCCGAGTCCGGATCGTCGAGCACCCGGTCGGTGAGCTCGTCGAGGCTGGGCGGCGGCGGCACGGGCAGCGGCTCGTAGTCGGCGGTGGCCGGCGGCTCGGTGGCGGGCGTGAGGTGCTCGCCGTCGCCGGTGCGATCGATCTCGAGCTCACCCGGCGGCGCCGGCTGCAGCTCGATCGGCCCGGCGGCCGCCTGCTCCACCTCCAGCCCGGGCGCCGGCGGGATCTCGGCCCCTCCGGTGAGGCTGTCCGCCACGAGGAGGCCCTCGAAGCGAGGCGGCTCGGTGTCCCCGGCATCGAGCGACACGTCCACGGCGGTGGTCTCGAGCCCCGCCATCGGAACCGCCGCGTTGCCGTCGATCGCGACGGCCGACTCGTCCGCGCGGCCGGTCTCGATCTCGAGGGGTTCGACCTCGACGCCCGCCGCGTCGGGACGCTGGAGTCCCTCGAGGCGTGGGGGAGCGCCACCGGCCGGCGGGGCCACGCCGGTGTCGAGGAACACGAGGCCGCCGCCGCCCCCGCCCTCCTCATCCATGTCATGGATCCGGGCCCGCGCCTCGTCGGCCCCGGCGTGGTCCCCGACCCGGTTGAGCTCGTCCGCCAGGCGCTCCAGCTGGGACCGGATCTCCCCGGAGCGGGACCCGGCCCGCAGCAGCTCGGCCAGCATCTGGCGGATGTCCGGGCTCGTGGCGAACTGCGCGGCGAACTGGCGGATCGAGCCGAAGGCCTCCTCGAGCCGTCCCTGCCCGTGCATCCGCTCGAGGTACTCGAGCAGGTTCCGCTTCGCGTCGATGACGACGTTCTTGCGCGCGTGGAGCTGGGCGAGGCGGAGGTAGGTCTGGACCCGGCCCGGGTTCACCCGGAGGATCTTGCCGCAGAGCGCGATGGCGTTGTTGACGAAGCCCTGGTCGGCGTAGAGGTCGGCGGCGCGCTCGTAGGACGCCACCGCGGCCGCGGTGTCGTTGACCCGGAGCTGCAGGTCGCCAATGCGGTTGTAGACCGTGAGGTCGGGCGCGCCATCGGCACCGGACTCGAAGGCCTCGATGGCCCTCTGATAGACCTCGATCGCCCGGTGCCAATCCTCCTTCAGCTCGTGCTTCCTGGCGGCGTCCTTGAGCTTCTCGAGATTCATTAGGCCGGCCGTAAGGAGCGAAAACCTCTACAGGACTTGAATTTGCAAAGATAGGCCCCGTCAGGGGGGAGGGGCAAGCGGAACCGGGGGATCAGCGCCCCTCGCCGGGATCCAGCTCGCCTCGGCGGACGGCGGAGGCCAGGCGCTCCAGGTCGGGCGCCGGCGGCCGGTCGGCCCCCAGCGGAGCGACCGGGGGATCGAGCCGGCGCAGCGCCCGGTGGAGACGCTCCACCCCCCGTCCCGGCCGGAGCGGGCGGAGGAACTCCAGGCCCTGCGCGGCGCAGAGCAGTTCCGCGGCCACCACCCGCTGACCGTTCGCGAGGATCCGCGCCGCCTTCCACGCCGCCGCCATCCCCATCGGGACGAAGTCCTCCTGGTTCGCGTCGGTGGGGATCGAGCCGATGCTGGCCGGCATCGCGATGCTCCGGGACTCGGCCACGAGGGCGGCCGCCGTGATCTGCACCATCATGTAGCCGGAGGAGAGGCCGGGGTCGGCGGTGAGGAATGCCGGCAGCCCCTGGCTCAGGTCGGGGTTCACCAGCCGCTCCACGCGGCGCTCCGCGATGGCCTGGAGGGTGACGAGGGTGAGCCCGAGCACGTCCAGCGCCTGGGCCACCGGCTGGCCGTGGAAATTGCCTCCCGACACCACGCTCCCGTCGTCGAGCACGAGCGGATTGTCGGTGGATGCATTGAGCTCGATCGCCGCCACGCCGGCGGCGAAGGCGATGGCGTCGGCGACCGCGCCGAGCACCTGGGGGGTGCAGCGGAGGCTGTAGGCGTCCTGCACCCGCGGGTCATTCTCCCGGTGCGACTCGCGGATCTCGCTGTCGTCCAGCAGGGCGCGGAGGAGCGCCGCGGTGTGGACCTGGCCCGGATGGGGCCGCGCCTCGTGGATCCGGGCGTCGAAGGGCACCGGCGTGCCGCGGAGCGCCTCGAGGCTCATCGCCGCGGCGCCGACCGCCGTGCGCCAGAGCACCTTGGCATCGTGCACCAGGAGGGCCAGCATCGCCGTCTGCGCCTGCGTCCCGTTGATGAAGGACAGGCCCTCCTTGGGCGCGAAGCGGAAGGGGGCGAGGCCGGCGCGCGAGAGGGCCGCCGTGGCGGGCTCGGTGCCGCCGCCGGGCGCCAGCACCTCCCCCTCGCCCATCAGCGCGAGCGCGATGTGGGAAAGCGGGGCGAGGTCACCGCTCGCACCCACGCTCCCCTGCTCCGGCACCGCGGGAACGATCCCGGCATTGAGCAGCGAGAGCACCGCCTCCGCCAGCGCCGGCCGCACGCCGCTGGTCGGGCGGACCAGGACGTTGGCGCGCAGCAGCATCGTGGCGCGCACGACGTCGGCCGGAAGCGGTGCGCCCACCCCTGCCGCGTGGCTCCGCACCAGGTTCACCTGCAGCTCGTCCAGCCGGTCCGGGGCGATCAGGACGTTGGCGAGCTTCCCGAATCCGGTGTTGATGCCGTAGACGACCCGCCCTTCCGCCAGCGCCCGGTCCACGTGCGCCCGTGCGGCTGCGAGGCCGGCCAGGGCGCCGGGATCGGCGACGGCCCGCCCGCCCTCGCGGGCGAAGCGGACCACGTCGGGGATGGTGAGCGACCTGCCGTCGAGCAGGAGGGGAGGGGCCATGCCGGGAAGGTGGCTGGCCCGCGGGGGGCGAGACAAGGGGAGGGGAGAGGGGAGAGGGGAGACGGAAGCCCCCTCCCCCCTCCCCTCTCCCCTCTCCCCTACTTCACCACCAGCTCGGGATTCCCCGGGTCGGTCTGGTACGCCCAGTCCAGGATGATGAACGTGGCGCCCACGTGACTCACCCGGATCGCCCCGTAGCTCGGGAACGCCCCCCCGCGGTCAATCTCGGCCACGTATCCCCAGCCGGGCTGCGCGGCGAGCGGGGTGCTGCCGTACCCGCCGAGCGGGGCGAGGTCGATGTCGGTGAGGTCGGCGACCGGCGCGTCGACGTACGTCCGGAAGCCGACGTTGACCGCCGGCGTCAGCGTCGCCACGGCGCCCGGATCCGAGAGCACGAGGTCGGCGCCCGCCGCGGCACCCACCACGCCCAGCTCGTTCGGGTCCACCTGGCCGTCAGTGTCGAGGTCCTTCCAGAAGCTGAACCCGGACTGGCCGGCGTCCGCCGCTTCGGTGAAGAGCGCCACGTTCCGGGCATCGGGCCGCGGGGTGTCGTCGTCGATCGGCGACCAGAGGCTCTCGTAGCCGAGGACGTGCTGGCTCGACACCGCGAAGCAGCGCGGCACGCCGTTCGCCAGCACCCCCACCACGAACTCGGGGCTCACCGTCGTGCCCTCGAGCGCCCAGTCGGCGCCGCAGAGCCCGGCGTCCAGGTCGAACGAGGCCGAGTAGACCCGGTAGTTGGAGAACTCGGCGGGGTTGTCGAGCGCGGGGTCGTCCGCCCAGAGGAGCGCCACGGCGCCGTCGAGCGAGACGCTGGTGAGCGTGCCCGGGGCGCCGAGCGCCAGCCGCTCGTCGATCCGCACCGTGTTGCTCGGTTCGCTCTCCACGCCGTCCACCGACATTGCCGTCACGTAGTAGTCGAGGTGCGGCAGGCCGGTGTCGTGGAAGCTGTTCGAGGTGGTGGTGCCGCGGAGCACGAAGGTCCCCCCGGCGGAGCCGCGGGAGTAGACCTGCCACGACTCGAGGTCGGGATCGGGGTCGAAGTCCCAGCGGAGGAGGACGCCGGTCGGCAGGTCGTCGTCGCCGTTCGGGTCCACCACGTAGGTGAGGTTGCCGGGCGGAGCCACCCCGTTGCCGGGGCCGGAATAGAGGTCGTCGTCACAGGCGGCGAGCAGGGCCACGAGGCCGAGCACCAGCAAGCGGGCGCGCATCGGGATGATCCGGTGAGGGGTTGTGGGGTAGCCTAGCAGGGAGTGTGCCATCGGGCGGATTCGGCCATTTCATTGCGGGACAATGGTTTGACCTCGGACCCCCGGTTTCCCGCGGCGTCCCCTCCGGGGGTCAGCCCCAACCTGCCGTCCTGCCGCCCCGGCGCCCTACTCCACGAACGAGGTCTGGTTGTAGTCCATCTTGACGTCGGGCAGGTGGATCAGCGCGATCGCGAACACCAGGGAGAAGTTGCCGTTCGCGTTGCGCACGAAGTCGAAGGTCGCCCGCCAGTCGTGCAGGTCCCGCTCGAGCCGGAGCACGTTCGATTCGAACTGGCTCTCGGCGACGTTGTACTGCGAGGACCACGACACCGCCCAGAACGCCGTCGGCGAGAAGGCGGTCGAGAGCCGGAGGTTCTGCCGGTCCCCGAAGCCCGAGGCGGCACCGTCGCGCGTGCGCGCCAGCGTGTAGGTGACGTTGGCGGTGAACTGCCGCTGGCGGCCGAGCTGCTGGTCGTCGGTGTTGAAGATCGGCGGGTCCCCCCGGCGCCGGCCGCGATCGGCCGTCCAGGTGGGCAGGTCCTCCTCTCCCGCCCCGGGCCCACCGCCGCTCCCCAGCCCGATCGCCCCGAGGATCCGCCGGATGGTTGCTCCCGAGAAGGCGAAACTGGTGGTGAGGCTCGAGAGGAAGGGGTCGAACTTCGCCGTGTCCGACCCGACCGCGCCATCCCAGAGGTCGTGGCTCAGGCTCAGGCTGAACCCCGGAAGCAGGTCGCTCTGCAGCGTGTTGGTGATCGACGGCGTCACCCAGCCGGTCCGGCCCGGCTTCTTCGCCTGCTCGAAGTCGTAGGTGAGGGCGCTGGTGGTGAGGCCGAGGACCCGGAACTTGGGCAGGTTCGCGGGGTCGGTGGTGGTGTCGCCGGGGGCCGGGCGCCGCTTGGCCTCGATGTTCTGGGCGAGCCCGATGCTGAGCGTCCGGGTGGGGTCGCTCCGGAGCAGGAGCTCCTGGCCCGGTGCCGTGATGGCGCGCGCATACTCCTCCGGGATGTCGGCGGCGGGCGCGAAGCGGAAGCTCACCAGCGGCGAGACACTGTGCCGGAGGCGCTGCACCGGCCCGAACCCGCCGAAGAACCCGAAGAAGGTGGGCGAGGCGTTGAGGTCGAGCGAGAAGCGCTTCCCCTGCACCACCCAGTCCCCGCCGGTGCGGCGGTTCCGGATGGCGAACGCGCCCGAGGTGACGTTGGTGACGCCCAGCACCGGCTGGATCTTCCAGCTGCGGCGGAAGAGGAGCGGCAGGTTCAGGCCGGTCTGCCAGTCGAGCGCGGTGCTGAAGTCGCCGGTGAACACGCGGTCCACCGTGATCGAGTCGGTCGGGTCGGGCGTGGACTCGTCCGGGAGCCGGAGCGACTCGGTGACCCGCCCCTCGATGGACTGGTCCACCCAGTTCACGCTGTTGGACCAGTTGAAGCTCCCGATCCGGAGCGGGGTGCCGACCCGCATCGAGCGCGTGGTCCGGTCCTGCAGCGGGATGAGCGAGTCGATCCCGCCGCCGGGCGCGGGCAGGACCAGGGGCGAGAGCGGGGTGTTGAGCGCCTGGTCCACCGCGAAGCTGGCGGTGGGGGACCAGGTGATCCGCCGCCCGAAGTCGAGCGGCTTCGGGCTGACCGACACCGAGGGGAACTGCTGGGTGATGCTGCCGTCGGAGAGCGACTGCCGGCGGTTGCCGCCGATCGCCACCGAGCCCCAGGCGAACCGCCGGGTGAAGTTGAGCTGGCTGGTGATCTGCTGGGTGTTGAGCAGCGGGTCGATCGCGTTGCGGTTGACGATCCGGGTGTCGGTGGCGTAGTCGAGGTTGAGGTTGAGGGTGGTGCGGAGGTCGAAGGTCTGGCGGTGGCTCCAGCGGACCCGGGTGGAGCCCCCGCCCTCGGCCTGGTTCTGGACCGCGTACTCCAGCGAGCCGTCGAGGAACCGGTCCAGCCACCGGTACCCGGCGCGGAGCCCGAGCTGGGTGTACCGGTTGGCGTACCAGTCCAGCCGGCCGGTCACGTCGAAATAGTCGGTGGGGGCCCAGTAGTAGCCGACGTTCGTGATCTGCCGGTTGTACCCCCCGGAGGGGCGCACGATGTCGTTGATGCCGAACTGCGGGACCAGGATGCCGGAGTGCCGCCCCGGCCGCATGTCCTGGAACACGAAGGGGAGCCAGAGCACCGGGACGTCCTGCACGAAGAGCGTGGCGGGCCGCGCCACGAGCACCGACTTCGACACCCATTTCACCTCCCGGGCGGCGAAGTGGTAGTGCGGCACCGGCAGGTCGCAGCTGGTGATGCCGCTCCCGGCGGCGAACATCCGGCTGGAGGAGGAGTCCTGGGCCACGTTGCCCCGGAGGAACCAGACCGTCCCCGCCTCGTTGAAGCTGGTGAGCGCCGAGTCCACCACCCCTCGTCGCTTGCAGGTATCATAGTTCAGGCGCACGCCCGCCAGCACGTTCGGCTGGTCGAAGAGGCGGGGGCTCCCCTCCGCCTGGAGCGCGCAGGAGGCCTCCGCGTAGGCGATCCGGTCCGCCTCGAGGATCGCCGTCCCCCGCTCGGTGAGCGCATTCCCGCTGAGCCGGAGCCGGCGATCGGCCGCGAGGAAGGTGGCCGAGTCGGCGTGATAGCGCGTCACCTCGTAGCCCGCCTGCCGGAGCAGCCGCTCGACGATCGAGTCCGCCGGGGCGAACTGCCGGGTCGGGCCCGAGGGCAGCCCGACCCGCCGCTGCTTCGCCGAGTCGGCCGCCGCCTGGCGCGCGTCCCGCACCCGGCGGAGGCTGTCGGTCAGCGTGTCCCCGACGGCCGGTGCCGGCTGGCCCGGCGCCGGGCGGACCGGCTGCTGGGCCCGGGCGGGCGGCGCGAGCAGCAGGGCCGCGAGCAGCAGCGCGGCGGCCGCGCCCGCCGCCCGCCGGCGGCGCCGGTCGATCACCACCGCGCACCAGTACCCGACCTCGTAGAGCAGGACCAGCGGCAGCGTCATCACCACCATCGTGACGATGTCCCCGCCCGGGCTCAGGATCGCGCCGGCGATGAAGGCGAGGACCAGCGCCGCGCGCCGGAAGCGGGCCAGCCGCGCCGGGGTAGCCACCCCCAGCACCGCGAGGATCACGATCAGGAGGGGCAGCTCGAAGGAAAGGCCCAGCGCGAGCACGATCTGGATCACGAACCCGAAGTACTTCTCGTACGTGATCATCGTGGCCAGCGACTCGGTCTGGAAGCTGAAGAGCACCGCGAGCGCCTGGGGCACGACGAACCGGAAGCCGAGCGCGGCCCCCACGAGGAAGAGCCCGCTCCCGGTGAAGAGCGCGGGCAGCACGGCCCGCCGCTCCCGCTCGTACAGTCCGGGGGCCACGAACGCCCAGACCTGCCAGAGGATGACCGGCGCGGCGAGGATGAGCCCCACCACGAAGGCGAGCTTGAGGACGATCAGGAACGGGTCGGTGGGACTCAGGACGACGAGCTTGCCGTCCGGGAGGTAGGGCGCAATGGGGGTCTTGAGCAGCGCCACCAGCTGGAAGCGCTGCACCAGCCACCAGCCGGCCCCGATCCCCACGGCGAGCGCGGCCAGGCTCCGCAGGATCCGGCTGCGAAGCTCCTCGAGGTGGTCGAGGAACGGCATCTCGCCGCGGGGACCGGTCATCGGAACGCGGCGCGGGCGGGGCCGGGCGCCGGCCTAGCGGCCGAGCGCCCGCAGCCGGTCGCGCGCCAGGGCGGCCTCGTCGGCGCCCGGGTAGCGGTCCACCACCTGCTGGTAGGCCTGCCGGGCCGCGGCGGTGTCCCGCCGCTGCTCGGCCAGGAGCCCGAGCTTGTACAGCGCCGCCGGCGCCCGGGAAGAGCGCGGATGGTCCTGCACCACCCGGCGGTAGTAGGCCGCCGCCGAATCGGGCGCCTCCCCGGCGAAGCTCTCGCCGATGAAATACACGGCGTCGGCGGCCTCCGGCGCGGACGGGAACTGCGCCAGCAGCTGGCGGAAGCCCATCCGCGCGGTGGCGGTGCTGCCGCCCCGGAGCTGCTGGAGCGAGGCCTCGTACATCTGGGACGACGACGGGCCCGGCCTCCCCGCCGCGGGAGCGCCGGCCGGAGCCTCGAGCTGCTGCCCGCGGGCCTCCAGATCGCCACGCAACTCGGACAACCGCCGCTGGCTCTGGCCGGTGAGCTCCTGCACCTGCATCAGCTGCTGCTGCACGCCGTAGAGGTCGCGGCTCACGTCGCCGCGGAAGGCGGTGAGCGCCCGCTGGCTCGCCGCGACGGTGTCGAGCAGCTGGCGCTGGAGCGCCAGCAGCTCGGTCACCTGCCGGGCGCGGGCCGAGTCCTGCCGGGCCGTCTCCTCCTGCAGGGTGGCGATGCGGGCCTCGACCCGGTCCACGTCGCTCCGCAGGGCGCAGCCACCGACGGCCGCCAGCGCCACCGGCAGCAGGATCGCGGCGCGCCGCACGGTCAGTTCGGCGCGCGGAGGTCCGCGCCGCCGGCCGTGACCTCGAACTCGGCGCGGCGGTTCTGCGCCCACGCCCCCTCGTCCTGCCCGGCCGCGACCGGCCGCTCCTCGCCGTAGGAGACGATGTCCATCCGCGACTCGGTCACGCCGCGGCCCGCCAGGTAGCGCTTCGCCGCCGCGGCCCGGCGATTCCCCAGCGCCAGGTTGTACTCGTCGGAGCCCCGCTCGTCGGCGTGGCCCGAGATCCGGACCCGGACCGACGGATTCGCCGCGAGGATGGCGGCCTTGCGGTCGAGGATCGCCTGGTCCTCCGCCCGGATGGTGGACTGGTCGTAGTCGAAGTGGATCATCGCCGCCATGTCGGCGGTGAGCTGGGCGCGAAGGGCCTCGGCCTCGCGACGGAGGCGCTCGGCCTCCTCCCGGGCCCGGCGCTCCGCGTCCGCCTGCGCGGCGCGGATCGAGTCCTCACGGGCGCGGATGGCGGCGCTGTCCACGGGGGCCGGCGCCGGCGCGGGGGCGACCTCGGGCTGGCTCTGGCTGCAGGCGCCCGCAGCCACCACGGCGGCGAGCAGGAGGATGTATCGGCGCATTGCTATGACTCCCGGTGGAGGGTCGAAGGTCGAGGGTCGAAGGTCGAAGGTCGAAGGTCACGGCGTGCCCAGGACGAGGCGCCGGGACCAGGCCGGCAGGCGCACCGAGGCCGGCGTATGAATCTGGCGGACGCGTCCGGTCTCGACGTCCACGATCCACAATTGGCGACGCCCGCTGCGATCGGAGACGAAGGACAGGTGCCGGCCGTCCGGGGCCCAGGTGGGATCTTCATTGCGCCCGGCCGAGGTGAGCTGCCGGTTGCGGCGAGCGGCCACGTCGAGCAGGAAGATCTGCGGGGCGCGGTCAATCTCGCGGTGGAACGCGACGCTGGCGCCGTCGGGCGACCACTCCGGCCCGTTGGAGGGTCCGTCCACGCCGAAGTTGAATGGCGCGAGCAGCTCCTGGTCGGTGCCGTCCGCGCTCATCACGTAGATCTGCGGCGGGCCCGCGCGCGTCGAGACGAATGCGAGGCGCCGGCCATCGGGCGCGAACGTGGGGGAAAGGTTATCCGCGAAGCGTCCCACGGTCAACCGACGGACGCAGCAATTGGCCGCCACGTCGGCGCTGTGCAGGTCGGTGCCGCCGTCCTCGTCCGCCCGCGCGAACGCCACGCTGCGGCCGTCGGGGCTGAACGCCGCCGAGAAGGCGAGCCCGGTGGCGGTGCCCGGCACCGTGGCCCGGCCGCCGGTGAGCAGGTCCTGCACCAGCACCGCGCCGGCGCCTTCACGAAAGCGGGTGTAGGCGATCCGCCGGCCGTCCGGGGCCCAGACCGGCGAGAGGATCCGCTCCCCCGCGGCGGTGACCGCGGTGAGCCCCGCGCCGTCGGCATCCACCCGCCAGAGCCGCCCGTCGGTCCCGACGAAGGCGAGGCGCGACGCGGCGTACCCCGGGGTGCCCGTCACCCAGCGGACCACCTCGTCGCTCAGCCGGTGCACCGCCATCCGGAAGCCGGCCGCCGCCGGATCGGGCAGCGACGCCTCCTGCTCGTTGAGCACCTTGCCCTGGGCCAGGTCGTGCAGCCGCACCCGGGCGCTCCCCGGGGCCGCCCCGCGGATCACGTCCACCCCGTACTGCGCGCCGTACACCCGGTACCGCCGGTAGTCGACCGCCGAGCCGGCCGGTGACGAACCGGTGGGAACGCTCACCACCTCGAACCGGTCGCTGAAGTCGAGGTCCCGCGCCACGATGGCGCGGGCGGAATCGAGCCCCGCCTGCGGCAGGACCAGGAGGGTGGGCCGGACGCCGGGATTGTAGGAGATCCCGATCCGGATGCCCTGGTCCACCGGGCGGTCCTGGGCCGCGAGCGGCAAGGGCAGGAGCAGGAGGAGCGGAAGCAGCCGGCGGGTCATCGGCCACCCCGCGGCTCGAAGAAGAAGAGGATCGGCAAGACGTCGGCCTCCCAACCGTCCGGCAGCGGCCCGAAGGCGCGGGCGTTCGCGGCGGACTCGATGGCGCCCTGGGCGCTCAGGTCGAAACTGGTGATCGCGGCGGCGGCAGGTGCGGATACTCGACGGTCTTGCTGACGATCGGCATTCGGCGAGCATATCGGGGTCGCCCGCTGCGTTGGCTCTGCGGTGAGGGTGCGGCCCACTCGCACTTCCCCGCCCGGAATGCCGAGTCAATCGGTCACGGCGGTCTGCAGCAGGTCCGGATCTCGGCCGGAATCGGGACGGGGCGCCGGCTCTCGCGGTCGACGTACACGTGCACCCAGCTGCCGGCGGCGGCCAACCGGGCGTCATCCTTGGCCCACAGCCCGGTGCGGTAGGTGACACTGCTGTTGCCCAGCCGGGTGACCGCGAGTCCGACCACCAGGTCCGAGGGGAACTTCAGCTCGGCGAAGTAGCGGCAGCTCGATTCGGCGACCATTCCCAGGCAGGGCGCGGTCGCCGCGTCGACGCCGGCCCGGGTGCCGATCCAGGCGTTGATGGCGGTGTCGAACAGTTAGCAATACCGTAATGGAACCAGTAGGTTAC
>CAVQWA010000005.1:0-8367 GCA_963717315.1 uncultured Gemmatimonadales bacterium | reverse complement strand
CGCCCGTGGCGCGGGTGGCGGCACGGGGCGCCGGGGCGCTCGATGCATTGCCGGGCATCGGCGAGGACCTCGCGGAGAAGATCCGTCAGATCCTGGCCACCGGCTCGTTCCCGCTGCTCGTGCGGCTCCGGAAGCAGACGCCGAAGGGGCTCCCCGCGCTGCTCAAGGTGCCGGGACTCGGCCCCAAGCGGGCGCGGCTGCTGTACGACGAGCTCGGCGTCCGGAGCGTGGCGGGGCTCGCCCGGGCGGCGAGGGCCGGCAAGGTGCGCGAGCTGGCCGGTTTCGGGGCGAAGACGGAGTCCGCCATCCTCGCCGCGATCGGCGGTGGGGCGGCCGTCGGGGAGAAGCGGATGCTCCGGGCGCGCGCGGCGAGCTACGCCGAGCCGCTGGTGGAGCGGCTCCGCGCCGTGGAGGGGGTGGAGCGGGTGGAGGTGGCGGGGAGCTTCCGCCGCGGGCGGGAGACGGTGGGGGACCTCGACCTCCTCGTCACCGGCCGCGCGCGCGCCGCCGTGGTGGAGGCGTTCACGAGCGCGCCCGGCGTGGCCCGGGTACTGGCCCGCGGCACCACCCGCGCGTCGGTGCGGCTCGGTTCCGGGCTCCAGGTGGACCTCCGCGTGCTCGCGCCGGAGAGCTTCGGCGCCGGGCTCTTCTACTTCACCGGCTCCAGGGCGCACAACGTGGCGGTGCGCGGGATCGCCCGCGCCGACGGGCTCAAGATCAACGAGTACGGGGTGTACCGCGGAAAGGCGCGAGTGGCGGGGCGCACCGAGGAGGAGGTGCTGGCCGCGGTGGGCCTGCCCTGGATCCCGCCCGAGCTCCGGGAGGACCGGGGCGAGATCGCCGCCGCGCGCGCGGGCCGGCTGCCCGACCTCGTGACCCTCGACGACCTCCGCGGCGACCTCCAGTGCCATACCACCGACAGCGACGGCCGCGACGGCCTCGAGGCGATGGCCCGCGCCGCCGAGGCGCTGGGGCACGAGTACCTCGCGGTGACCGACCATTCGCCCTCCGTGCGGGTGACGGGCGGGATGGACGCCGCGGGCTTCCGGGCGCAGCGGAGGAGGATCGACAAGCTCAACGCGAAGCTCGGGAAGCTCACCGTGCTCGCGGGGGCGGAGGTGGACATCCTCGCCGACGGGCGGCTCGACCTGGACGACGCGACCCTCGCCGGGCTGGACGTGGTGGTCATCTCGATCCACTCGCGGTTCCACCTGCCGGAGGCGGAGCAGACCCGCCGGGTGCTCCGGGCGCTCGCGCATCCGGCGGTCGACATCCTGGGCCACCCGACCGGCAGGATCATCGGCCGCCGGGCGGGAATCGCCCTCGACCTCGACGCAGTGGCCCGGGCCGCGGCCGAGCACGGAGTGATGCTCGAGGTGAACGCACAGCCGGAACGGCTCGACCTCGACGACCTCGCGGCGCGGTCGGCGGTGGAGCGGGGCGCGCGGCTGGTGATCGGGAGCGACGCGCACGCCGCGCCCGAACTCGGTTTCCTGCGCTGGGGAGTGGACCAGGCCCGGCGCGGGTGGGTGGAGAGGAAGGACGTGGCGAACGCCCTGCCGCTCGCCCGGCTCCGGAAGCTGCTGCACGCGGGCCGCCGCTAGGCCCGGGGGCCGGAAATCGAGACGGCCCGCTTCCGTGAGGAAACGGGCCGTCAGGCATGCCGGCTACCCGGAGTCGGGGGATTGCCTCCCGCCGTTCTTCTTCCCGCAGCCGCCAACCGATTCGATGGTAGGGCCTGGGGAGCTCCGGCTTCGATCCACTGGAGGCCGATCAAGCCTCGAGCTTTGCCGGCATGGGCGCTGCGAATCGATCCTGTCGCGGATCATCCGCCCTGCACGTCACCGCGCCAGCGTGACATGGATGGAGGACTGCGACGGCCCTCCATCAACGCGACCGGAGATCCGGCCGCAAGGTGAACATAGCACCCGCCCGGTAAACCGGATGTGAGGTCGGCGTGAAGCCTTCAGGCCGGCACCTGCGGCTGCTGCTTGGCGAGCAGCCGCGCGATCGGCCCGAGCTCCTCGGCCACCAGGTCGAGCACGTCGTCCATCGCCAGGATGCCGACCGCCTTGCGGCCGATCCCGGTCACGACGAGGCGCCGGGTGCCGGCCCGCGCCATCGCCTCCACCGCGGCCTCCACCGGGGTGTCCTCGTCCACGGTCATCACCGGGGCGGTCATCACCGCCGCCACCAGCGTCGCGTCGGGGTCGAGGCCCGGCGCCACGCAGCGGAGCGTGATGTCCCGGTCGGTGATCACCCCGCGCGCCTCGACGGTCTCGCCGGGCTCGACCACCACCAGGCTCCCCACCCGGTTCCGCTGCATCCGCTGGGCCGCCACCCGCACCGTCTCGCCGGGGAAGGCGGTCGCGAACGTCCTGCTGCAGATCCTGCCTGCCGACATGGCTGCCTCCCTCCCGTGGTCAGGCCTCCGGGCCCCGCTGGAATTCGCGGCGGCGGCGCGCGGCATCCTGGAGCTTCCGCTCCGCCGCCTCGAAGGCGCGCTGCACCGCGTTCATCGGGGTCTCGCCGGTCTGACGGGTGATGACGACATCGTTCCCGGCCAGCGCGAGGTTGACGCGGACGGCATAGGGATCGCCGGTCTCCCGGCGACGGATCGGCCGCTCGACCGTGACGCGGCATCCCACGATCCGCGGATGAAGGCGTTCGAGTTTCTCGACCCGCCGGGCGACGGACGCCCCGAGCCGCGGGGGCAGCGTCATGCCGCGGGCGGTCACCTCGAGCGGGTGCTGCATCGCGCCTCCTCTGTGGGTCCCGGGCCAATGATGGCCATCGGCGGCTGAAGGAGCCCTGAGGGGGCGGTGAAACGTCCCGCGAGATGGTCAGACCATCGGTCGGGGCAGGACGACGAGCGCGATGCCGGCGAGGATCACCGAGCCCGAGAGCACCAGGCGGAGGGTGAGCGGCTCGCCGAGGAGCAGCACCCCGGCAGCGGCAGCCAGGACGGGCACCGCCGGCTGGGTGAGGGCCGCCTGGGTCCGGGTGAGCCCCGGGAGGGCCGCGTACCAGGCGACGTACCCGAGCCCGGAGGCGAGCGCACCGGAGATGGTGGCGAGCGCCGCCCCGAGAGCGGTCACGCGGAGGGTGGACGGGGCAACCAGGAACGCCGCGGCCAGGACGAGGAGGGCGAGCGGGGTGGCGCGGAGGAAGTTGCCGCCGGTGGCGAGGAGCGGCTCGGTGGCCCCGCGGCCGACCAGCGAGTACGCCCCCCAGGCGACGCCGGCGACCGCCATCAGCGCCGCGGCGCCGAGGGGCGGAGCCGCGAGCCCGGGGAGGACGAGGGCGACGAGCCCGGCCGCGGCGAGTGCGGCGCCGAGCCAGGTGGGCACCGGGGGCCGCTCGCCCAGCGCGAGGCCGGCGCCGATCATCGTGAGCTGGACGGCACCGAACAGGATCAGCGCGCCGGTTCCCGTGGTGAGGGCGAGGTAGGCGAACGAGAAGGGGATGGCGTATGCGGCCAGCAGGGCGCCCGAGCCCCAGGTGCCGCTGCCGGCGCGGCGGCCACCCCGGACGCGCACGATCAGGGCCAGCATCAAGGCCCCGGTGATGAGCCGGATGGCAGCGTAGCTCGCGGCGTCGATGTCGCCGCCCCGGAGCGCCAGGCGCGCCAGGACGGAGTTGGCCGCGAAGGCGGTGAGCGCGGCGAGGGTGAGGACGGCAAGGCGGGTCCGGGTCATCGGGCGGAACCTATCCGCCGTGCTGCCCCGGCGTCAGCTCCTCTTCGTGCCCGTGGGCCAGCCCGACCGGGTGATCGAGATCGTGCGCCGCGCCATGCAGACGCGGCCGGCGGAACGCTGCCAGTCGGCCGGCGGGATGGCGGCCGAGCCACGCGCCGCTGCTGCTTGACTGGGTGTTCGCGTCGGGACTCCACGACCGGGTGGCGAAGGAGCCGGCGTTCACCGAGGGACCGGACCGGCTGCAGGCGCGGGCGGGGATGGTGTGGGGGGAGAGGGGAGAGGGGAGAGGGCCCGGTCCCCTCTCCCCTCTCCCCTCTCCCCCCGCCGTACTAGAACAGCCTCGGGCTGAACGTCAGGCCCGTCCCCACCGACAGCACCCATCCCGCTGCATCCTCCCCCGACGCGCTGCGGCGGCCCAGGTCGAACCGGATGGCGCGCGGATCGGAGGACCGGCTGGCGCCGAGGCGGAGCCCGAGGCCGGCGTCCCACCCGGTCCGGCTGCGGGCGCCTTCGTACCATGCGCCGCCCCAGTCGGCGAAGGCGGCGACGCCGACCGTCACCAGCCCGAGGAAGTCCCGGAGGGGATACCAGCGATACTCGGCGGTGGCGAAGACGGCGCGATCGCCGGTGAAGGCGTGGGCCCCGAAGGAGCGCGGGCCGACGCCGAAGCCGAGGTCGAACTCGCTGCCTGGGGCCGGCGCCTCGAGCCACCCGGCCTCGGCGTGGACCACCACCGACCGGTGCTGGGAGAGCTCACCGAAGCCGGTCATTGCCGCGCGCACCCGGCCGCTGTCCAGGCCGGCGCCGGTGAACCGTCCATGCGCCGTGAATTCCGCCCAGCCCATCACGTTCTCCCCATGCCGGATCGACACCCGTGCGGCCGCCGAGGGCACGACACCGTCCCGATCGTAGCCGAAGGCCTCCGGCGCGAGGGCGACCCCGGCGCGCGCGACGTGGCTCAGGTCCACGTCCTCCTGCTGGCCGGTGCCCGCGAAGCCCCACGCCACCACGTATCCCGCGCGGCGCCACTCGACGGCGGCACCCACCGCCGCGGTAATGGTGCGCTCGAGCGCCGGCTCATCGGCCGGGGAGGCGTAGTCGTCCCGGCGCAGCTGGGCGAAGGCGCCGAACCGGGTATAGCCCCAGGACCCGGCGCGATGGGCCACCGCGGCATCCACCCGGCCGATGGCGTAGCGGCGCGCCAGGGTGTCGCGCGCGGTGGCCTCCCCCTCGTGGTACCGGTAGATGGTCTCGTCGCGGAAGTCGCCCGCCACGGACCAGGCACTACGGGCGGCCAGCGAATGGAAGGGCTTCGCGACGGCGGCGGCGACGACGGAACCGTCGGAGCGATCCTGGTAGGTCACGCCGAGACCGACCTGGCCGGCGACCAGCCGGGGCTGGTAGAACTCCGCGCCCCGGATCGTGCGGTCGGGGGTGCTCCGATAGCTCAGACCCGCGCGGGTGACCGTGCCGAGCAGGTTCCGTTCGGTGAGGGAGATGCCCCAGTCGACGTCGCCGTCGGTGCGGCGGTAGCTCGCGTCCAGGGACGTGCTCCACCCGTCCCGGGTGCGCACCAGCGCGACGAGGCCCGAGTCGGTCCGCACGCTGTCCACCCGCACCGAGCGGAAGACGCCCAGGGCGCGGAGGTTCCGGGCGGATTCCTCGGCGAGCGCGGAGTCCCACGGGGCGCCCGGTTCGAGGAGCACCTCCCTCCGGATGACGCGGTGGATGGTGGTGACGTGGACGGCGTTGATCAGCCTGGCGTAGGCGAGCCGGGCCGCTTCGGCCCGGCTGAAGACATCCTGGCGCTCGAGCTGGACGGCGCGGAGGGGCTCGCCCTGGGCGGCGAGGGACGGTGCGAAGGCGGCGAGGGCCAGGCCGGCGGCAAGTGCCGCGCGGACGGCCGGGCTCAGCCGCCGAGACTTTCGACCAGGCGCCAGAGTTCGACGGGACTGAAGTCGCCGAACCGGTTCAGGATTTCGGCTTCGGAGGATTCCAGGAAGATCCACGTGGTGCTCCGACGCAGGTCGCCCTCCACGAAGTGGAGGCGGCCGGCGACGGCGTCACCGGCAGACCGGGTTTCGAGGTAGACGTTCCACCGCCGGTCGGATCGCGCGAGGTCGCCGAGATGATGTGCGGCCGGCGCCTCGGGCAGGCCGGCGGCGACCGGCTGCAGGGGCTGGGGCATCGTTCCTCCGTTGCTTCACGCTACAACGGGCCCGGCGGCGGCGCCAGCGGGCGGCGCGCCCCGGGACGATTATCTTCCCCCGATGACCGATCCCGCCCCACGCCCGGCCTGCCCCGCCTGCCAGGCCCCGCTCTCGCCGGGGGCCGCCTGGTGCCATCGTTGCGGCGCCCGGACGGCCGGGGCAGATCCCCACCGGACGCTCTGGGTCGCGGCGGTCGGGGCGAGCCTCCTCTTCACCGGGTTCATCGCGTGGAAGGCGAGCCGGTTCAATTCCGCCCCGCCGCCGGCGATGGCCAACGCGGGGAACTCCGGCGCGGCCGGCGGCCGGACCAGCGCGGGTGGCGCCGCCGCGGTGGACCTGGCCAGCATGACGCCCCGGGAGCGGTTCGACCGCCTGTTCGCCCGGGTGATGACCGCGGCGGAGCAGGGCGACACGGCGCAGGCGCTCCAGTTCGCGCCGATGACCCTGATGGCCTACGCGCAGCTCGACACGGTGGACCAGGACGCCCGCTTCCACCTGGCCCTGGTCCAGGCGCAGACCGGCGACTGGGCCGCCGCCGCCGCCACGGCCGACTCGATGCTGGCCCTGACCCCGGACCACCTCCTCGCGCTGGTGGTGCTGGAGGCCGGCGCCGAGCGGCGGGGCGACACGGCCGCCGCGGCCGGGCTCCGGCAGCGGTTCCTGGCCGCCGAGGCACGCGAGCTCGCGGCGGGGCGGCAGGAGTACGCCGACCACCGCGACGCGCTGGACGAGTTCCGGGCGCGGGCGGCCGGGCGGTGAGGCCGGCGGGCTGCGAGTCGTGACCTTCCCCGAACCCCGACCTGCCATGCGCACCATCCATGTCGCCCACAGCCCCGATTCCGACGACGCGTTCATGTTCTGGGCGCTCGCGGAGGGAAAGATCCCGACCGGTGACCTGGCCTACGCGCACGAGCTCGCCGACATCGAGACGCTGAATCGCCGAGCGCTGGCGGGAGAGCTCGAGGTGACGGCGGTCTCGGTCCACGCCTATGCCTACCTGGCCGACCGTTACGCCTTCCTTTCCAGCGGGTCCTCCATGGGCGACGGCTACGGGCCGCGCCTCGTGGCGCGCGAGCCCGCGCCGGCGGATCCGCAGGCGGCACTGCGCGGCCGCCGGGTGGCGATTCCCGGCACGCTGACCACCGCCGCACTGGCCCTCCGGCTCTACCAGCCCGGGGTGGACCCGGTGGTGATGCCATTCGACGCCATCGAGGACGCGGTGGCCGCGGGCGAGGTGGACGTGGGCCTGCTGATTCATGAGGGCCAGCTCACCTTCGGCGACCGGGGACTCCACCTGTGGCAGGACCTCGGCGCCTGGTGGCTGGCCGACACCGGCTTCCCCCTCCCGCTCGGCGGGAACGTGGTGCGGCGCGACCTGGGCGACGCGGTCGTGCAGCAGATCGCGCGAGACCTGCGGGCCAGCGTGGAATACGCCCTGGCGCACCGCGGGCCGGCGCTGGCCCACGCCGCGCGGTTCAACCGGGGGATCGGGGACGAGCGGACCGACACGTTCGTCGGGATGTACGTGAACGAGTGGACCGTGGACTACGGGCGGCGCGGGCGCGAAGCGGTGCAGGCCCTGCTCGACCGGGCCTGCGCGGCGGGGATCGTGCCCGCGCGCGTAACGGTGGATTTCATCCAGGGCTGACGCCGCTTGCTTGACGGTTGCCGGCGTGCGCCCGTAGGATTCCCTGCTCCCGACCTCGCCCCGGAGGACACCCTGACCCAGCTCGAACGGCCGCTCCGCGTGCTGATCGTGGATGACGAGGAGCCCGTCCGGAGCGCTCTCGGCCGGTTCCTGAAGCAGCGCGGCTACGACGTCCGCAGCGCCGGCACCGGCGAGGAGGCGCTCGAGCAGCTGCTCCAGGACGAGGCGGATGGGGTGCTGCTCGACGTCCGCCTGCCCGGCATCAGCGGCATCGACCTCGTGCCGCAGGTGCTCGAGGTGGCGCCGCACGCGGCAATCGTGATGCTCACCGCGGTCGCCGACGGGACCACTGCCGCCCTCTGCCTGCAGCGCGGGGCGATGGAATACCTGACCAAACCCTTCGAGCTGGCGGAGCTCGACCGGGCGCTCGCCCGCGCCATCACCCGGCGCCGCGCCCAGCCACGGGCCGAGGCGGGCCGCGCGGCCCCGGAGCGGCTCGTGGTGGCCAGCCTGTCGGTGCTGGTCAACGCCTTCGAGGGGAAATACACGTACTCCCGGGGCCACTCGACCCGGGTGGCGGATTACGCCGCGATGATCGCCGCGGAGCTCGGCCTGCCCGACGCCGAGGTCGAGGCGGTGCGTACCGCGGGCCGGCTGCACGACGTCGGGATGATCGGGATCCAGGACGAGGTGGCGAACAAGCAGGGGCCGCTCACCGACGACGAGTTCGCCCACATCAAGGACCACGTCATCATCGGTTCCCAGATCCTGGCGCCGATTGACGGGCTCCGCGAGGTGAGCGATACGTTGG
>CAVQWA010000004.1:0-7785 GCA_963717315.1 uncultured Gemmatimonadales bacterium | reverse complement strand
GCAGGGGCGGCACGCGAGGACCAGGTTGTCAGGCCTGTCATAGGCCGACTGGCCCCTTCGGGGCCGCACGTGGTCGAGCGTGATGGTTTCGGCGGGTGTCTCTCGGCCGCAGTAGGCGCAGACGGGACCGTGTCGGGCCAGCAACCACTCCCGGTGCGCCGAGTAGCCCCGGCCCGGTGAGCGTCGCAGCTTGTTGGCGTCCTCGGCCACTTGGCCGTGTCGACGCCGCGACGGTCGTCCCACAATCCTCCATTGAACAGGTGCCGATCCCGGACAGCCCGGGGTCGGGTACAACGCCTAAAACTAGCTATCGCCACCACTTAGGGCAAGGTGGTTCACCGCGGAGCCGCGGAGAGCCGCGGAGAGCCGCGGAGAGCCGCGGAGGGGATGACGCGCATAAACGCTGGCCATGTAATGATTTACAAGAAATTCCCTGACCGGACCCCTCACAGGGTTGCCGCTCCGCGGCCCTCCGCGATTCTCCGCGGTCTCGCGGTGACAGGTGGAGCACCGGGCTGCGACCGCCGGGATGTCAGCGGAGTGCGAGAGCCAACCGGACTTCTGCCCTCCTCTCGTCGATCAGCGTTCGAGCTCCACACGAGACAGGTCCAGGGCGGGCTCCCCTTCCGCGTCCTCCCGGTACCGCACGAGGAGTCCCGGCTCGGAAGTGCCGAGCACCAGGTCGCGAAAGCGCTGCGAGGCGACGAGACGCCCGGTCCCGGGATTGATCACCTCGATCACCGTATCGAAAACGCGGTGCAGATCGGTGGGCTGCCAGGCGCCAGGCACACTCGGGATTGGCTGGAGGTGCCGTCGCCAGTCGGGATCCACGACCTCGATCACGGTCCAGACCAACCCGCGCCCGTCTTCCCACACCGCGTCGGATCGGGGCCGTGGTGGGTTCTGCGGCGCAAGGCGCCCCGCAATGCGGTACGGCTCGAACCACTCCGGATCGCGACGGAAGCCGCGCTTGAGCGCTCCATCGAGTCCCCACTCCTCCAACCGGTAGCTGGTGAACGGCAGGGTCCAGACGCTCCCCCTCGGCGAAAGCCCGAGCGCACGCCATCCCGCCCAGCTCGCCATGCCATCGAACGCCCCATCAGTGGACCCGAACGAACGCAGCCTGCGGCCAGCCCGGTCGAGGAGGTGGAGGGGGAGCCCCACTTGATCCGGGCTGAGCATGGTCCCGTTCTGCACGTACCCACCGCCTGGCAGCACCACAGCGAGATTCACCGGCCCGGGGAGCGGAACCGTGCGCACGAAGTTCAGCTCAGGGTCGAGGAGGGTCACTCGCTGCAACTGGCCGTCAAACACGTGGATGGTATCGCCGGCCGAGATCTTCAGGGCCCGGATGCTCACGAACTCGCCTGGTCCCTGGCCGGGGCGCCCGATGCGCCTCAGTGGGCGACCGTCAGCCCCGAACAGGAACAAACCGGCAGGTTCGTTGACGTGCGTGAGGAGGAACTGGCCCCGCCGGTTCCGGGCGATGATGGTCGTGGCACCGACCGTGATTCCCCCGGAGCCGCGCAGCGTCGTCACGGGGCGGAGTTTCAGGCAGGATGTGCAGGCTGCTCGGCCTTGAGGAGGATGGCCGGTGCCCGGGCGTGGGCCGGCACGCCGCAGAGATGGGCGGTCAGGAGGATGGATCCGATTCTCGGGAAGAGGCCTGCCACGTTCGCCTTCATCCTGCCTGGAGGCCCCGGCCTGACGCCTGGTCCGGCAGCCCCACAACATCATTGCGTCAAGGGGGGGGCGTCGAGCGCCCCCTCGGAGAGTGACTCACCCCCGCCGAGCGATTAGTTTTGCCCCGCCATGCACTCCGCCGCCGCGCCGACCGCAGCCCGCACCGAGGAGCCGACACTGCACGCCGACCGGACCTGGCTCGCCATCAACACCATCCGCACCCTGGCGATGGACGCCGTGGAGCAGGCCCAGTCGGGCCATCCCGGCACCCCGATGGCGCTGGCCCCCGTCTCCTGGCTCCTCTGGACCCGCTTCCTCCGGCACGATCCCCGCACCCCTGACTGGCCCGATCGCGACCGCTTCGTGCTCTCCTGCGGTCACGCCTCGCTGCTGGCCTACTCGCTGCTCCACCTGACCGGCTACGACCTCTCGCTCGACGACATCAAGGCGTTCCGGCAGTGGGGCTCGAAGACCCCGGGCCACC
This sequence comes from uncultured Gemmatimonadales bacterium, assembly GCA_963717315.1. Classification (GTDB taxonomy): domain Bacteria; phylum Gemmatimonadota; class Gemmatimonadetes; order Gemmatimonadales; family GWC2-71-9; genus JAICEH01. The sequence continues at coordinate 5,618 of CAVQWA010000004.1, read as the reverse complement.
CGGAGCGTGGCCACACCGCCGGCATCGAGGTGACCACCGGCCCGCTCGGGCAGGGGATCGGCAACGCCGTGGGAATGGCGATCGCCGAGCGTATCCTCGCCGCCCGGTTCAACCGTCCGGGTCACGAGGTGGTGAACCACCGGACCTGGGCACTGGTGAGCGACGGCGACCTGATGGAAGGCGTCGGCTCCGAGGCCGCGTCCCTCGCGGGGCACCTCGGGCTGGGCCGGCTCACCGCCATCTGGGACGACAACCGGATCACGATCGACGGCAGCGCCGACCTGGCCTTCACCGAGGACGTGCCCGGGCGCTTCGAGGCCTACGGCTGGCGCGTGACGCGGGTGAATGACGGGAACGACCTCGGCGCCATCACTGGCGCCCTGGAATGGGCGCGGGAGGACGACGGGCGCCCGGCGCTCATCGTGCTCAGGACCCGCATCGGCGACCCGGCCCCCACCAAGGGCGGCACCGCCAAGGCGCACGGCGCGCCGCTCGGCGCCGACGAGGTGAAGCGGACGAAGGCCATCCTCGGCTGGCCCGACGAGGCGTTCCACGTGCCGGCCGAGGCGGTGGAGGAAGGCCGCGGCTGCGTGACGCGCGGCGCGGAGGCGCGAGGCGACTGGGAAGAGCGGCTGGCAGCCTACGCCGCGGCGCACCCATCCGAGGCCGCCGAGTTCCGCCGGATGCTGGCGGGCGAACTGCCGGATGGATGGGAGCAGGCGCTCCCCGCCTTCGCGACGGAGAAGCCGCTCGCCACGCGGCAGGCGTCGCAGGCGGTGCTCCAGGCGATCTGGAACGTGGTGCCGGATCTGGTGGGCGGCTCCGCCGACCTGACCGAGAGCACCGGGGTGGAGGTAAAGGGCGCCGAGCCGTTCACCGCCGCCGGCGCCGGCCGCACCTTCCATTGGGGCGTGCGCGAGCACGGCATGGCAGCGGCCCTGAACGGGATCGCGGCGCACGGCGGACTCCGGCCCTTCGGCAGCACCTTCCTGGTGTTCTTCGACTACCTCAAGCCGTCGCTCCGGCTCGCCTCGCTCTCGCACCTTCCCACCATCTTCATCGGCACGCACGACTCGATCGGGTTGGGCGAGGATGGGCCCACGCACCAGCCGGTGGAGCACCTCGCGATGCTGCGCGCGATTCCCGGGGTGGTGACGATCCGCCCCGCGGACGCGGCCGAGACGGCCGAGGCGTGGCGCGCGGCGCTGATGCGGAAGGACGGCCCGACGGTACTGGTGCTCACGCGGCAGAAGCTCCCGGTGCTCGACCGGGCGAAGTACGGCGCGGCCGAGGGAGTGCGGCGCGGCGGCTACGTGCTGTGGGAGCCGGAGGGAGGCCCGGAGGCGGTCATCATCGCCACGGGGTCGGAAGTGCACCTCGCGCTCGAGGCGGCGCTGGCGCTGGCGGGGGATGGCGTGCGGGCGCGGGTGGTGTCGCTCTCCTCGTGGGAGCTTTTCCTCGCCCAGCCGGAAGCGTATCGTGAGGAGGTCCTCCCACCGGCGCTGCGGGCGCGGGTGTCGGTGGAGGCGGCGGCGAGCTTCGGCTGGTGCCGCTTCCTGGGCGAGGCGGGCGAGGCGGTGGCGCTGGACCGGTTCGGGGCATCCGCCCCGGCCGAGCGGATCTTCGTCGAATTCGGGTTCACGCCGGCGGGCGTCGCGGACGCGGTGCGCCGGGCGATCGGGAGGGCGTGATGGCGACCAATCCGCTGGTGCGGCTGGGCGAGCTGGGGCAGAGCCCCTGGTACGACTTCATCACCCGCGAGCTGCTGGCGTCGGGGGAGCTCGTGCGGCTCATCCGGGAGGACGGCCTCAAGGGGCTCACCTCGAACCCGACGATCTTCGAGAAGGCGGTGAAGTCGAGCGCCGACTACGACGCCGACATCCGACGGCTGGCGGAGGCCGGCAGGTCGCCGGCGGCGATCTTCGAGGCGATCGCGGTGGACGACGTGCGCGCCGCGTGCGACGCCTTTCGTCCGGTGCACGACGCCACCGGCGGGGTGGACGGCCTGGTGTCGATGGAGGTGAACCCGGAGCTCGCGGACGACACCGAGCGCACCGTCGCCGAGGCGGAGCGGCTCTGGGGGGCGATCGACCGGCCCAACGCGATGATCAAGATCCCCGGCACGCTGCACGGGCTCCGCGCCATCGAGCGGTGCATCGCGGCGGGGCTGAACGTGAACGTGACCCTGCTCTTCGAGGTGGCGCGGTACGAGGAGGTGATGGAGGCGTTCCTCCGCGGGCTGGAGCGGCGCGTGGAGGAGGGGAACCCGGTGGACCACGTGGCGTCGGTCGCGAGCTTCTTCGTGAGCCGGGTGGACACCCGGGTGGACGCCTTCCTCGAGCGGCAGGGCGCGGACGAGGCGCTGCTCCACACCGCCGCGATCGCGAACGCGGCGATGGCCTACGCCGCGTTCCAGCGGACGGTGCGGGCGCCGCGCTGGCAGAAGCTCGCGGCGCGGGGCGCCAAGGTGCAGCGGCCGCTCTGGGCCTCGACCAGCACCAAGGACCCCCGGCTCCCCGACACCTTCTACGTGGAGGGTCTGGTCGCGCCCCACACGGTGAACACGCTCCCGCCCGACACCTTCGCGGCGTACCGCGATCACGGCCGCCCCGAGGTGCGGATCGACCACGCCATTGCCGGGGCGCCGGCGCAGCTCCAGGCGCTGGCCGACGCCGGCGTGGACCTGGCGCACGTCACCCAGGCGCTCGAGGTGGACGGGGTCGGGAAGTTCGCCGAGTCGTACCGGGCCCTGCTGGCGGGGATCGAGGAGAAGACGGAGGCGCTCACGGCGTGAGGCGCGGGCCCGGTCCCGGTGCCGCGACCGGCGTGTCGCCCAGGGCCGTGGGCGGTCAGGGCCGCGGGAATGCCGTCCCCGTCCCGGGGTCGAAGAGGTGCAGCCGTGCCGGGTTCGCCTGGAGCCGCACGCTGACTCCCGGCGCGGGCGGGATTCCGGCTTCCGAGCGCACCGTCAGGGCATCCCGGCCTGCCCTGACATGCAGCAGCACCTCGCTGCCCGGCCTTTCGGCCAGCTCGATGACGGCGGCGAAACCGCTCCCTTCGGCTCCCACCACCGTCAGGTCCTCGGGGCGAACACCCAGAATCACCCTGCGCTGCGGGGATGCGTGAGCCGGCATCGCGACGGCCGGAGGAATCTCCAGGGCCCATCCGCCGCCCGCGGGCTCGAATCGCGGGACGGCCTCCCCCACTATCTTGCCGGGGACGAGATTCATCGCCGGATTGCCGATGAAGCCGGCGACGAAGGTGTTGGCTGGCCGCTCGTAGAGCGTCATCGGCGGAGCGACCTGCTGGACCCGGCCCTTGTCGAGCACCACGATCCGGTCACCCAACGTCATCGCCTCCACCTGATCATGCGTCACGTAGATCATGGTCGCGCCAAGCCGCCGGTGCAGCGTCGCGATCTCGCGGCGCATCTGGAGCCGGAGCCTGGCGTCGAGGTTGGAGAGCGGCTCGTCGAACAGGAAGGCTTTCGGCTGCCGCACGATCGCCCGGCCCAGCGCAACCCGCTGGCGTTCGCCGCCGGACAGTTGGCGCGGTCTGCGATCCAGCAGATCGGTGATGCCGAGCAACTCGGCCGCCTGGCGCACCCGGGTGTCGATCTCCTGCCGGGCCACCCGGCGGAGCTTCAGCGCGAAGCCCATGTTCTCGTAGGCGGTCATGTGGGGATAGAGCGCGTAGCTCTGGAATACCATCGCGATGTCGCGGTCCCGGGGCGGCAGGCCGGTGACGTCCCGGGCCCCGATCAGCACCCGGCCGGAGGTCGGTGTCTCGAGTCCCGCGATGATGCGAAGCGTGGTGCTCTTCCCACAACCCGACGGGCCCACCAGGACGCAGAACTCGCCCTCCGGAATCTCCAGGGTCACGTCGTCCACCGCGACCCGGCTGCTGCCGCCGGCCGGAAACGTCTTCCGGACGTGCTCCAGACTCACATTCGCCATGGTGCTCCCGATCCCCCATGAACGAGACATACCGGTTTCCTGACGGTTTCCTCTGGGGCGCCTCGACGTCCGCGTACCAGATCGAGGGCTCCCCGCTGGCCGACGGTGCCGGCCCCAGCATCTGGCACCGGTTTTCCCACTCGCCGGGCCGGACCACCGAGGGGGAAACCGGGGACGTCGCCTGCGACCACTACCGCCGCTACCGGAGCGACGTGGCGCTGATGAAGCGACTGGGCCTCAACGCCTATCGTTTCAGCATCTCGTGGAGCCGGATCTTTCCCGAGGGCACCGGTCGGGTGAACCACGCGGGACTCGATTTCTACAGCCGCCTGGTCGACGAGCTGCTCGCGGCCGGGATCATGCCCTCCGCCACCCTCTATCACTGGGACCTGCCCGCCGCCCTGGATGACCGGGGCGGCTGGCTCAACCCGGACATGCCAGGCTGGTTCGCCGCGTACGCCACGGCCGTCTTCGAGGCCCTGGACGACCGGGTGCCGATGTGGGCGACGCTGAACGAGCCGTGGGTGGTCGCGGACGGGGGGTACCTGCACGGCACCCTGGCCCCGGGCCACAGGAACGTGTTCGAGGCCCCGATCGTGGCGCATAACCTGCTGCGCGCCCACGGCGCGGCGGTCGCGTCCTATCGCGCCGTCGGCAAGCACCAGATCGGCGTCGTGGTCAACCTGGAGCCCAAGTACCCGGCCAGCCAGTCACCGGAGGATCTTGCCGCCACGGCGCGGGCTGACGCCTACTTCAATCGGCAGTATCTCGACCCGATCTTCAAGGGTTCCCATCCCGACGAGCTGCGGGAGGTCTTCGCCGAAGCGTGGCCCGCCGGCGCCGACAAGGGCCTGGAGTCGGTGAGCCAGCCGATCGACTTCCTGGGCATCAACTTCTACCTTCGGGGCGTCACCCGGCACGATGCCGCGGATCTGCTTCTCCGGGCCAGCAACGTCCGCCAGCCCCGGAGCATCGTCACGGAAACCGGCTGGGAGGTCCATCCGGCCGCCCTCACCGCGGTGCTCACCTGGGTGCGGGACCGCTACGGCGACATCCCGCTCTACATCACCGAGAACGGTGCCGCGTTCTACGACCCGCCGACCCCGCTCGACGGGAAGGTGGAAGATCCCCTCCGGGTCCACTACTACCGGGAACACCTGAAGGCGGCGCATGCGGCCCTGCGGCTCGGCGTCGACCTGCGCGGCTACTTCGCCTGGTCCCTGCTCGACAACTACGAGTGGACCCTGGGCTACTCCAAGCGGTTCGGCATCGTCCACGTCGACTTCGGGAACCAGGAGCGGACGCCCAAGTCGAGCGCCCGCTTCTATTCCGGGGTGATCCGCTCGAATGGCGCCGTCCTCGGGTGAGCCGCGCGCCGCGGGGCGGCGCCTGACCCGCCACCGAGCCGGCGGGGCCGCCCGCGGGCCCGCCGGCCTCACTCCCGGAAGGAGACGACGCCGGGCAGCCGGGTGAAGCGAATCTCCCCGCCGGGCTCCCGCCGGACGTCCGTCCCCGCTCCAGGCAGGAGCTGCCGCCGCAGGAGCGCTTCGGGCAGCCGCAGCACCACGCCTCCGGACGGCATCAGGCCGCCGGCTTCGACCCGGACCGTGACCAGGTCCCACCGCCTCCGGATGTCGAGGGTCACGGTCCCGCGACCGATCG
>CAVQWA010000003.1:0-12057 GCA_963717315.1 uncultured Gemmatimonadales bacterium | reverse complement strand
CGACGATTCGGCCCGAGCGCCTCGGCCCCGGCCCGCGCGTAGGTCGTGAGGTCGCGGATGCCCTGGCTCAACCCCATGAGCGCGAGCGCGCGGAAGGCGCGGGCCTCGTCGTCGTCCGGGTGGGCCGAGACGAGCCGGTCCATGGCACGCGCGTAGAGCGTGTCGCGCGCCGGCTTGGACCCCTCCCCGTACAGCGCCTCCACCGCGTCGAGGTACATCCGCTCCCGGTGCGAACCGGCCCGCTCCCCGCGCGCCGAGGCGGTCGGGCCGAGACGGGCCAGCACCGCGCGGGCGGCCACGCTGTCCTGCTCGTTCCAGAGCGGGTGGGTGTAGGAGAGCGCCTCCCCCCAGTAGGCGAGGGCGAAGGCGGGGGCCTTCCGCTGCGCGGCGCGGAACGCCTCCGCCGCGGTGCCGTATTCGAAGCTGTGCAGCAACAGCACGCCCCGGATGAAGTCGGCTTGCGCCGCCGCCCCGCCGCTGTTCGGGAAGTCGACGGATCCCAGCCGCTGCACCGGCTCCTGGGCGGCCAGGGTGCGGCCCCGGCCGGCCGGCCCGGCACAGGTTCGCCAGGCGGCGTACGCCAGCGCCGCGAGCAGGCAGAAGATGACTCCCGCGGTGATCAGCGGACCGATCCGGGGCGAATGCGGGGCGGGGTCTGTCATGCCGCCCAATCTCCCCTAGGACGCAGGGGGGCGCAAGCTTGCGAGGAAGTTGCCGAGGAGTTGTCGTCCGCCGGTGGTGGCCACCGACTCGGGATGGAACTGCACGCCCTGGATCGGCGCCTGCCGATGCCGCAGGGCCATCACTTCCTCACCGGCGCCGGGCTCCGCCGACCAGGCCGTCACCTCGAGTCCGGACGGGAGCGACGCCGGGTCCACCACGAGGGAGTGGTATCGCATGACGGAGAGCGGAACCGGAAGGCCGGCGAAGAGGCCGGTGCCGTCGTGCCGGACGCCGGTGGCCTTGCCGTGCATCGGACGGCTCGCGCGGATCACGGTACCGCCGAACGCCTCACCGATCGCCTGGTGCCCGAGGCACACGCCCAGCAGCGGGATGCCCCGCCCGGCGGCCGCCCGGACCAGCGGCACCGAGATCCCCGCCCCGGAAGGGACCCCCGGGCCGGGCGAGATCACGATGGCCGCGGGGCCGAGATCCAGCGCATCGGCCACCGTGAGCGCGTCGTTCCGGCGGACCAGCGGCTCGGCTCCCAGCTCCCCGAGGTACTGGACGAGGTTCCAGGTGAAGCTGTCGTAGTTGTCGAGGACGAGGATCACGCCGGCGGCGCTACGGGCCGACCTCGACCGTCGCGGCCTCGATCGAGTCGGCGAGACGCTGCGCCGCCGCCTCGTGCGCCTCGGCCGCCTGCACGTGACCGTCGAACTTCGTCGTGTCACGGAATTCGCGGATCACCTCGGGGGGAAGATAGATCTTGCGCACCACGACGCCGCGTGGCGTCTCGATCCGGACTTCCCCGAATCCCTCGAGGCCGACGAGCGCCGAATCGCCCTTGAGGCAGCGGAACTGGGTGTTCTCATCGACGTGGGTGGGATCCTGGACGGTGAAGTTGCAGTCGGCGAAGGCCCCCTCGGGCAGGGAGTCACCGCGACCGACGCGCACCACAACTCCGGAGATCCGCTTCGGGGCATCGCGCAGGATCGTGATCCGGTCGATCCCCCCCGACCGCCGGCCCTCGACGTTGAAGGGAATGACGCCGAAGAGCGGAATCGAGATCGACCGATCCGAGCCCGCGAAGTCGCGAACCTCGGTCACGCCGCGCTCGACCACCCGCCAGGCGGCGAACCCGACGGCGAACACGGCCAGGGCGCCGACGCCGATCTTGAGCCAGTAGCGATCCATCCGATCCTCCTCCCGCGGCTGGGCGACGGGACTGATGTTGCAATCAGAGACGCCCGGGTCGGGGGAAAAGTTTCAGCCCGGTCCATCAGGGGCAAGTCCGGAAGACTCCGGAGGTTGCACGCCCGGCTAGATTGGGCCGGTGCGCCACTCCTCCCTCCCCCCGTTCCCCGCCCTCCCCGAGAGCCCGGTTCCCGGCGAGCCGCATCCGGACGCGGTCCGCTTCATCCTGCGCCTGGGGAAGGCCCTCCACGAGTGCGGCTACGCCTCGCACCGCCTGGAGCAGATCCTGGTGCGGGCCGCCAACCGGATCGGGGTGCCGGCCCAGTTCTTCACCACCCCGACCTCGATCTTCGCGGCGTTCGGGTTGATGGAGCGCCAACGAACCTACCTGATGCGGATCGAGCCCGCCGGGCAGGATCTCGGCCGGATGGCCGACATCGACGCGGTGATCGGCGAGGTCGTGCGCCGGGGCACCGTTCCGCTCGCCGAGGGCGCGGCCCGGATCGACGCGATCATGGCCGGTCCGAGCCGGTACGGTCCCGCAGTGACGCTGCTCGCGTTCGGGGTCGCCTCCGGCGCCTCCGCGCGGTTCCTCGGGGGCGGATGGCGGGAGGTGCTTGTCGGCGGAGTCACCGGCCTGGTGACCGGCGGGATCGCCACGCTTGCCGGCCGGCACCCGACGCTCGACCGCGTGTTCGAGCCGGTGTCGGCCTTCCTCGTCGCGGCGCTGGTGTCGCTCGCGGCGGTGGCGATCACCCCGCTCTCGGTGCCGACCGGGACCCTCGCGGGCTTGATCGTGCTCATCCCCGGCCTGACGCTGACGGTGGCGATGACCGAGCTGACCAACCGGCACCTGGTGGCCGGGATCTCCCGGCTGTCGGGTGCGCTGACGCTCTTCCTCGCCATCGCCTTCGGCGTGGCGCTCGGCAACCAGGTGGTCGGGCGCCTGGCCGGCGACGTGCCGAGCGTACCACCCGTGGCGCTCCCCGGGTGGACCGAGGTGGTGGCGCTGGTCGCGGCGACGCTCGGCTTCACCGTGCTGCTCCACGCCCGCCTGCGTGACGCGCCGTGGGTGCTGCTGGTGGGCGCGGGCGCCATCTGGTTCAGCCGGCTGGGCGCGAGCGCGCTCGGCGTGGAGCTCGGCTCCTTCATCGGCGCGCTCACGGTGGGAGTCGCGAGCAACGCGATCTCCCGCTTCCGCGACCAGCCGTCGAGCGTCACCCAGGTGCCGGGCATCCTCTTCCTCGTGCCGGGCAGCGTCGGGGTGCGGAGCCTCTTCTCGATGCTCGACCAGGAGGTCGTCCGCGGCATCGAGACGACCTTCCAGATGCTCCTCATCGCGTCGAGCCTGGTGGCCGGCATCCTGGTGGCGAACGTCCTGGCGCCGAGCCGGCACCTGAGGGAGGGGGCGGTGTAGGGAGTCGGGCAGTCGGCCAGACGGACAGTCGGACGGGGGGAGGTGCGCACCGTCCGACTGCCCGACTACCCCCGCGGGTGATACTTCCGGTGCACCTTGCGCAGGAACTCCCGGTCCACGTGGGTGTAGAGCTGCGTGGTGGAGAGGTCGGCGTGGCCGAGCATCTCCTGGACCGCGCGCAGGTCGGCGCCTCCCTCCAGCAGGTGGGTGGCGAAGGTGTGCCGGAGGGTGTGCGGGGTGACCCGCTTCGCGATGCCCGCCACGGTGGCGCACCGCTTCACGATCCCCCATGCGCCGACCCGTGAGAGGGGCGCCCCGCGCGCGTTGAGGAAGACCCGGTCCCGGGTCGCCCCCCGGTCAAGCGTGGGGCGCAGGTTGTGGAGATACACGGACACCGCGCCGACCACGCTGCGCCCCACCGGTACCAGGCGTTCCTTCCCGCCCTTGCCCCTGACGCGCACCAGCCCCTCGCCGAACTGCAGGTCGGTGAGGCCCAGCCCGCAGAGTTCGGACACCCGCAGCCCCGCGCCGTAGCCCAGCTCGAGCAGGGCCCGGTCGCGCCAGGCCAGCGGCTCATCCACGCCCGGCGCCTCGAGCAATGCGCCCACCTCGGCCCGGTTGAGCGGTTCCGGGAGAGTACGGGCCGGGCGGGGGCCCTGCAGCCGGTCGGCGGGGTCGACGGCCACCCGGCCCTCGCCCACGAGGAAGGCGTAGTACGTCCGGATGGCGGAAATGGCGCGGCGGATGCTGGCGGGCGCCAACCCCACATCCTTCAGCATGAAGACGAACTCGCGGAGGGAGGCCGGGGTGAGCGACCCGGGATCATCCTTCCCGCGCCCCGCGGCATATTCGGCGAGGCGGTGGACGTCGCGCAGGTAGCTCTCCACCGTGTTCCGGCTGTGCCCCGCCTCCAGTGCCAGGAAGTCGCGAAACCCCTCGAGCCACCAGGCCCTCGCCAGCTCCCCCGGCCGCGCGCTCACGCCCCCGCCTCGTGCCGGATCGCCTCGAGGGCCTCCCGCGGCAGGTCGAGGAGCGCCGCGGCGCGCTCGAGCATTCGCTCGTCACTGGCGTCGAGGGCACCCTCCCGTGCGAGCAGCCGCCACATCCGGCGGGCGAGCCCGGCGCGCTCCTCCGGGCCGTAGCGCTTCCGGAGGCGGGGGCGCTGGGCCAGCAGCTCGTCGAAGCGCCGGCCGGTGAACAGTCCGGGCACGCGCCACCGCCGGCGGAACCGGTCGAGCAGGGCCTCGCGATCATGGTCGGCCAAGTCCTCCGCGGCGCAGGCCAGCTCGAGCACGAGCGGAGCCACCGCGTGCAGGCCCGCCTCCGGGTCGTCCCTGCCCGCCTCCGCGAAGGCCGCCTCGACGGTCCGCCACAGCGCCTCGCGCCGGGCGCGGATCCGGCGCCGGTAGCGAAGGAAGAGCACGACGGCCGCGACCGCGACGGCCGCGGCCAGGAACCGGTTGACGCCACCGACCACCCCCGCGATCGCCTCCCAATTCTGGCCCACCACCGAGCCCAGCGCGAGGATGCCGCCGTACCAGAGCGCCGCCGCGAGCAGCACAGGGAGGAGCGCCCGGGCGGGGCCGATGCCGGCCAGTCCCGCGAAGGGCGACACCGCCGCCCGGATCCCCGGGAGCAGGCGCGCGACGAAAATCCCGGCCACGCCCAGCCGCAGGTATTCCCGCTCCATCACGGCGAAGGCCCGGGGCGAGAGGAGCCGCCGGCCGCCGGGGGAGGACAGCCAGCGGCGGCCCGGGCCGCGGGCGAGCGTGTACACCGCGGCGGCGCCGGCGACGTTCGACAGGACGACGATGGCGAAGACCAGGTCGGGACGCAGGACCCCGCGGGCCGCGAGGAAGGCGCCGAGCGCGGCGGCCACGTCCGCCGGCACCGGGGGGACGACATTCTCGAGGACGGCGAGGAGGCCGAGGACGGCGTAGATGGCCACCGGTGGCAGCCCGGCGAGCCAGCCGATGAGCCCGTCGGTCAGCGGGCGGCCTCCAGGGTGGCCACTGCGAGCGCCGCGAGGCCCTCGCCCCGGCCGATCCAGCCCATCCCCTCGTTGGTCTTGCCCTTGACCCCGATCAGGGCGGGATCGACGCCGGTGACCTCCGCCAGGCGGGCCGCCATCGCGCGGGCGTGCGGGCCGACCCGCGGGGCCTCGGCGATCACGGTGACGTCGGCCTGGTGCAGCCGCCAGCCGGCCGCGACGGCGCGTTCGTGCGCGTGACGGAGGAGGGCAATCGAGTCGGCGTCCTTCCAGCGGGGGTCGGTGGGGGGGAACAGCGCGCCGATGTCGCCCAGGCCCGCCGCGCCGAGGATCGCATCGGTGAGGGCGTGGGCCACGGCGTCGGCGTCGGAGTGCCCGGCGAGCCCGCGGTCGTGGGGGATCACGATGCCGCCGAGGATGAGGGGACGGCCGGCGGCGAAGCGGTGGGAATCGTAGCCCAGCCCCACCCGGACGGTCACGCCGCGCGCTCTTCCTGCGGCAGCAGCGTGTAGTCCTGGCGCCGCCGCCGCGGCTCGAAGCCGGCGTCGCGGATGACGCGCTCCATCTCCTGGACGGTCACGCGATGGGTGGTCCCCGCGGCGGAGACGACGTTCTCCTCCATCATCAGGCTGCCGTAGTCGTTCGCGCCGAAGCGCAGGGCCACCTGGCCGACCTTGTGTCCCATGGTGACCCAGCTGGACTGGAAGTTCGCGATCTCGGGCAGCAGCACCCGCGCCGCGGCCAGGGTCCGGAGGTAGGTGACGGCGTCGGTCTTCTCGGCCTGGGAGAAATCCGGCGTCCCTTCCGGCTGGAGGGGCCAGCAGATGAACGCGGTGAATCCGCCGGTGCGACGCTGGACCTCGCGCACCCGGAAGAGGTGCTCCATCCGGTCGGCAGCGGACTCGCCCATGCCGTACATCATGGTGACCGAGGTGCGCATTCCCTGCCGGTGCGCCTCCTCCTGCACCCCCAGCCACTCGTCGGTCATCGCCTTCTTCGGCGCCACCCGGCGCCGCACCTCGTCCACCAGGATCTCCCCCCCGCCCCCGGGGATCGAGTCGAGGCCCGCGGCCCGGAGTTCCCGGATGACGTCCGGCACCGGCAGGCGGAACCGCTCCGAGAAGAACAGCACCTCGGAGGGCGAGAAGCCGTGGATGTGGATCGGGTGGTGCGCCTTCAGGTAGCGCATCAGGTCGAGGTACCACTCGAACGGGATGTACGGGTTGTGCCCGCCCTGCAGCAGGATCTGCACGCCGCCGAGGGCCTTGCACTCGTCCACCTTGGCGCCGATCGCCTCATAGCCGAGGACGTACCCCTCGCGGTGCTTCGGGCGGCGCGCGAAGGCGCAGAACCCGCAGTCGGCCACGCAGACGTTGGTGTAGTTGATGTTCCGGTCGAGGATGTAGCTGACGGCCGGCTCCGGGTGGAGCCGCCACCGTTCCGCCTCGGCGAGCTGGCCGAGCTCGAGGAAGGGGGTGCGCTCGTAGAGCTCGAGGGCGTCGCGGAACTCGCCGCTGTTTCGGTCGATGGAGGTCATGGCAGGGTCAGGCGGCGGAGATGAACGAAAGCGTCCCGTCGGGCACCACGCCGTCGCGCGCCAGGCGGCGGAAGAAGTCGGTGAGGCCCGCCAGGTGGCGGTAGTCGAGGGCCCAGTCGAGGTCGCCGAGGTAGGCCCGGCACGTGGCGGCCGGCACCCCGGTCCGCTGCTCGGCGGCGAGCGCGAGCTCGCCGAGGTGCGCCAGGCCCCACGCCCGCGACTCCAGCAGGCTCGCATGCACCCGCGCGGCCCGGCGCTGGTCGGCGTCGCGGCGGGCGGCCCACACGGCGAACACGAAAGGCAGCCCGGTCCACTCGTGCCACGCCCGGCCGAGGTCCATCCGGACGGGATAGGCGTCCTCCGCGGCGAGCAGCAGGGCCGAGTCGCCGATGACCAGCACCGCGTCGTGGGGCAGCCCCGCGAGCGACCCGAGGTCGGCCGCCTCGGTCCGGGCGGTGGCGAACCGCGGGGCCACGCCCCATCGGTGCCGGCAGAGCAGCTGGAGCAGGAGCACGCTGGTGCGCGACGACGCCGACAGCAGCACGGTCGCCCCGTCGAGCGCCTGCGGGGGGCGCCGGCTGAAGAGCATGACGCTGTGCACCGGCCCTTCGCAGCTGATCGCCAGGTCGGGGAGGAGGTGGTAGCCGGCGGCGTTCCGCGCGTACTCGACGGCCGACACCACGCTGACCTGCAGCTCCCCGGCGGCCATCAGGTCGTTCAGCTCCGAGGCGGTGCCGGTCACCACGTCGGCCTCCACCGGCACGAGCCCCCGGTCGATGGCACCGTAGACCGGGTAGCAGTTGATCCAGGGGATCCGCCCGAGCCTCACGCCGCGTGCTCCACCGGCAGGGGGCGGGCCGTGCCGCGCGGCGGCGGGGTGAGGTCGCCGAACTCCTCCCGCACCGGTTGGTAGAGGCTGTCCCGTTCCACCGGGCGCTTCCCCGCCCCCTGGATCAGCCGGACCAGCTCGGGGTACGCCATGCCAAGCTCGGTGGTGGCCCCCGCCTCGTGGTAGATCCGTTCGTAGACCACCGTCCCCTCGACGTCATCGCACCCGAACGCGAGCGCGATCTGGGAGAGAAGCGGCGTCACCATCGGCCAGTGGGTCTTCACGTGCGGGATGTTGTCGAGGAACAGCCGGCCCACCGCGATGTTCTTGAGGTCCTCGTAGCCGGTGGTGGCCGTGCCGGTGCGGCCCAGCTCCTCGCCCAGCTCGTTATGGTCGGGGTGGTACGCGAGCGGAATGTAGGTGAGGAAGCCGCCGGTCTCGTCCTGGAGGCCCCGCAGGGCGCCGAGGTGCGCCACCCGGTCCTCGGCGGACTCCACGTGCCCGTAGAGCATCGTGCAGTTGGTGGGGATGCCCAGTTCGTGCGCCTCGCGGTGGACCCGCAGCCACTCCTCCCCGGTGAGCTTCCGCTCCGCGATCGTGGCGCGGACCGCGGTGCTGAACACCTCGGCGCCGCCCCCGGGCAGGCTGGTCAGTCCCGCTTCCTTGAGCGCCCGCAGCACCTCCCGCGAAGTGCTCCGCTCCACCCGCGCGATGTGGGCGATCTCGACGGCGGTCAGCGCCTTCACGTGCACCTGGGGGAACCGCGCCTTGAGCTCCCGGATCATCCCGGTGTAGTAGTCGAGCCGGAGCTTCGGATGCAGCCCGCCCACGATGTGGAACTCGCGCGTGGGACCGTGCCGGGCCTGCTCCGCCTCGTGCAGCACTTCCTCGAGGGTGCGGGTGTAGGCACCCTCTTCCTTCGGCATGCGGGCGAAGGAGCAGAACACGCAGGTGTTCCGCAGGACACAGACGTTCGTCGGGTTGATGTGCTGGTTGGCGGAGAAGAACACCCGGTCCCCGTTCAGCCGCGCATTGGCCCAGTCCGCCATCGCGCCGAGCCCCAGCAGGTCGCTCGTCGCGAAGCAGGCGAGTGCGTCCGCGGCGTCGAGCCGCGCACCGGCGAGCACCTTTTCGGCAACGGGACGGAGCCGCGGGTCACGGAGTCGGGCGAGATCGAGCTGGGGCGCCATCAGCGGGTCCTCGGGAGTGGGGTCGCAGCCCGGAATCTACACGGCCGCCGGCGATCCGGGCCAGCGTCGATCAGCCCGCCGGCGCGCGGTCGAGCAGCGCGCGGACCGCGACCGCGAGCTGGGCGGGGGTGAACGGCTTGGGGAGGAAGTCGGTGCCAGGGGGGGCCGGCTCCTCGCCCGCCGCGCCGGCCTCCCCCCGGTCGGAGATGAGCAGCACCCGCAGCTCCGGCCGGGTGACGCGGAGCTCCGCCGCGAGCGTGCGGCCGTCGAGGCCCGGCATCCGGAGGTCGGCGACGAGAAGGTCGAGTTCCCGCGCCCTGCCAGCGACCGCCCGCGCCTCGGGGCCGTCCCCGGCCAGGAGAACCCGGTAGCCCCGCGCCCGCAACGCGCGGACCGCAATGTCCCGCACCAACTCCTCGTCGTCCACGACCAGGACCGTCTCGGTGCCTTCCCCCCCCGCCGCCGGCACCGCCACCGGCGTCATCTCGACCCCCCCCGGCACGTCGTCCACCCGTGGGAGCAGGACCGTGAAGGTCGAGCCCTCCCCGCGCCGGCTGTCGGCGCTGATCGAGCCCCCGGCCTGGCGAACGATGCCATAGGCGGTCGCGAGGCCGAGACCGGTCCCCTTGCCCTTCTCCTTCGTGGTGAAGAAGGGCTCGAAGACCCGGGCGAGGGTGGCCTCGTCCATCCCATCGCCGGTGTCCGCCACGTCGAGGCGGACGAAGTCGCCGGCGACGAGGTCGGCGTACGCGGCGGCGGCCTCGGCGCGGAGCGTGACGTTCCGGGTCACGAGATGGATCGTCCCGCCCCGGGGAAGGGCGTCCCGCGCGTTCACCACCAGGTTGGTGACCACCTGCTCGAGCTGTCCGGGGTCCGCGCGCACCGCCCAGAGGCCGGGCGCCAGGTCGGTCTCCAGCATCACGTGCGGCCCGATCAGCCGGTCGAGGAGCCGCTGGAGATCGCCGACGAGTTCGTTGAGGGACAGCACGCGGGGCGTCACCACCTGCTTGCGGGCGAATGCCAGCAGCTGCCGCGTGAGATCGGCGGCCCGGCGGGCCGCCTTTTCCACTTCCGTCACGTCGTCCGCGACGGCGTCCCCGGGGCGCAGGCCCATCCGGATGAGCGCCGTGTACCCCAGGATGGCGGTGAGGAGGTTGTTGAAGTCGTGCGCGATGCCGCCGGCCAGCCGGCCGATCCCTTCCATCTTCTGGGACTGGAGCAGCTGGGCCTCGACCCGCTCCCGGACCGTGATCTGCCGCTGCAGTTCCTCGTAGGCGGCGCTCAGCGAATGGGTCCGCTCGGCCACCGCGGCCGTGAGGGCGCTGTGTCGTGTGGCGATGAGCCAGCCAAGGAGGGCGAGGAGGCCCACGAAGGCGGCGCCGGCCACGAACAGCGGGCGTTCGTGCTCTGGCAGGGCGCCCCTCCACCCCCCGATGGGGACGCCCGCCAGCCGCAGGTCGCCGTCGGGAAGCGCCACGACGTACTCCACGGGCGACTCCGCCGAGACCGTCGAATCGCCGAAAAGGAGCAGTCCATCACCCGCGCGGAGCACCACCCGGAGGCCGCTCACGTCCTCGAGACCCGCCTCCTCAGCGATCGGCTGGAGGTCGAGGAGCAGGGCCACCAGTCCCGAGGGTCCGCCCGGGGGTGCGGCGTAGGGGCGGATCACGGTGAGCCTGGGTCCCCCGGCCTCGCTCGCGAAGGGGCCCAGCACCACGGTGCGCCGCTCCGCCTCGGCACGGCGCGCGCCGCCCGCCAGGCGCGACCCGGGATGCCGCCCGAGGTCGAAGCCGACGTTTTCCTCATTGCCCGCGCGCGGGAAGACGTAGGTGATGACCCCGTGGTCGATGACCTGCAGGGCGCGGATTCCCGCGGCGCTGGTCTGCAGGCCGAAGGCGAAGACCTCGAAGCTGGGGCGGAAGTCGCGCTGCCCGCCTTCACCCTCGACGAAGGCGCGGAACCCCTCGATGAGCGCCAGGCGGCGGTTGAGGGCGTTCTCCAGCGCCTTCCCGTAGGGATCGAGCTCGGCCTGGAAGTGCTGGCGGGTCTCCCGCTCCCGCTCCCCCCGGTACGCCGACGTGGCGAGCCAGACCAGCGGCAGCCCGAGGAGGACGATCGCGCCGGCGATCCAGACGGCGGGAGACCTGCGGTGGCTGAGCGAAGGCACGGGGAGGGAACCGGCAGGGTGCGGCGCCCTGCCGGAGGCTCAGGCGGCGAAGCGCGACACGGCCACGGTGACGTTGTGGCCGCCGAACCCGAAGGAGTTGGTCAGTGCGACGCGCACATCCGCATCCCGCGCGACGTTCGCCACGCTGTCGAGGTCACACTCGGGGTCGGGCGTGGCCTGGTTGATGGTCGGCGGCACCCGGCCGCGGGTGGTCACCAGGAGCGAGTAGATGGCCTCGGTCGCGCCCGCCGCTCCGAGCAGGTGCCCCGTCATCGACTTGGTCGACTGGAACATCAGCTTCCGGGCATGCGCCCCGAACACCGCCTTGACCGCCCGGGTCTCGGCCGCGTCGCCCAGGGGCGTCGAGGTACCGTGGGCGTTGATGTAGCCGACGTCCTCCGGGCGGAGGCCGCCGTCAGCGAGGCAGTTCCGCATGGCGAGCTGCGCGCCGGCGCCGTCCTCCGGGGGCGAGGTGATGTGGTGCGCATCCGCGCTCATTCCATACGCGATCACTTCCCCGAGGATCGTGGCCCCGCGGCCGCGGGCGTGCTCCAGCGACTCGACCACCAGCGCGCCGGCGCCATCACCGAGGACGAAGCCGTCGCGGCCGGCATCGAACGGCCGGCTGGCCTCCGCCGGGGCGTCGTTCCGGGTGGAGAGCGCCTTCATGTTGGCGAAGGCCGCCACCGCCAGGCCGGTGATCGCCGCCTCCGCGCCACCGGTGACCATGCAGTCGGCCACCCCGTCGCGGATCAGCCTGAAGGACTCCCCCAGCGCGTGGGCGCTGGACGAGCACGCCGAGACGGTGGCGTAGTTCGGGCCCCGGAGGCCGTGGCGGATGGCCACCAGCCCGGAGGCGATGTCGGGGATGAACATCGGGACGAAGAAGGGGGAGACGCGGGCCGGCCCCTTCTCGACGAACGCGCGGCAGTTCTCCTCGAACGTCATCATCCCGCCAATGCCGCTGCCGATGATCACGCCGGTCCGGTCGGGCACCGGAAACCTCCCCTCGAGCCCTGCCTGGGCCACCGCCTGCTGGGTGGCGCCGAGCGCATACTGGGCGTAGAGGT
>CAVQWA010000002.1:0-7899 GCA_963717315.1 uncultured Gemmatimonadales bacterium | reverse complement strand
GCGGGACGCGATCCTCGGCGAGCTGGTGCGGATCCAGTACAACCGGAACGACGTCGCCTTCGAGCCCGGCACCTTCCGGGTCCGCGGCGACACGGTCGAGGTCTTCCCGGCCTACGCCGAGCAGGCGGTGCGGATCGAGCTCTGGGGCGACCAGGTCGAGCGGATCACCCGGATCGACCCCCTCACGGGCGCGGCCATCCAGGCGTTGGACCGCACGATGATCTACCCCGCCAAGCACTTCGTCACCGAGCGGCCCAAGATCGAGCGGGCCGTGAAGCTGATCCGCGCCGAGCTGGCCGACCGGCTCCGCGAGCTCAAGGCGGCCAACCGGCTGCTCGAGGCCCAGCGGCTCGAGAGCCGCACCACCTTCGACGTCGAGATGCTGCTCGAGGTCGGCACCTGCGCCGGCATCGAGAACTACTCCCGCCACCTGAGCGGCCGCCGCGAGGGGGAGCGCCCCGCCTGCCTGCTCGACTACTTCCCCGAGGACTACCTCGTGGTGGTGGACGAGTCGCACGTGACCCTCCCGCAGGTCGGCGGGATGTTCAACGGCGACCGGGCCCGGAAGACCACGCTGGTCGAGTACGGCTTCCGCCTCCCCTCCGCGCTCGACAACCGGCCGCTCCGGTTCGACGAGTTCCTGGACCTGGTGCCGCGAATGATCAACGTCTCCGCCACCCCGGGCGACCTCGAGCTCGGCCTCGCCGACGGCGTCGTGGTGGAGCAGGTGATCCGGCCTACCGGCCTGGTGGACCCCGAGGTGGACATCCGGCCGGTCAAGGGACAGGTGGACGACCTGCTGCACGAGATCCGCCAGCGCGCCGCGCGCCGCGAGCGCGTGCTCGTCACCACGCTCACCAAGCGGATGTCGGAGGACCTGACCGACTACCTGCAGCAGCACGGCGTGCGGGTGCGCTACCTCCACGCCGACATCGACGCCATCGAGCGGGTGGAGATCCTCCGCGGGCTCCGGCTGGGCGACTTCGACGTGGTGGTCGGCATCAACCTCCTGCGCGAGGGGCTCGACCTCCCCGAGGTCTCGCTGGTGGCGATCCTCGACGCCGACCAGGAGGGCTTCCTCCGCTCCGATCGCTCGCTGATCCAGACGGTGGGCCGGGCCGCCCGGAACGTGCAGGGCCGTGCCATCCTCTACGCCGACCGCATCACGGGCTCGATGCGGCGGGCGCTCGACGAGATGGACCGCCGGCGCCGGATCCAGCAGGCATACAACCGGGAGCACGGGATCATCCCGGTGTCCATCGTGAAGTCGCTGGAGGAGGTCCGGCTCTCCACCCGCGTGGCGGATGCCCGCACCGAGAAGCCTGCTGCAGCCCCCGCGGGGGCCATCGTCCCGGACCTGCACGACCCGGAGCGCCGCCGGGCCGCCATCCTCGCCCTCGAGGCCCAGATGCGCGAGGCGTCGGCGAACCTGGAGTTCGAGCTGGCGGCGTTGCTGCGGGACCAGCTCTACGAGCTCCGCGCCGTGGACACGCCCGACGTGAAGCGGGACGCGCCGCGCCGCCGCCGCGCGCGCGCCTGAGCGATGCGGCTCCTCGACGAGGCGGGGCTCGTCGCCGAGGGGGAGGCGCTGGGGCGGGCGCTCCCGCCGGGGGCGGTGATCCTGCTGGAGGGGGACCTCGGGGCGGGCAAGACCACGTTCGCCCGGGCGGTGGCGCGGGGGCTCGGCGTGGGGGAGGCGGCCACCAGCCCCACCTATGCGCTCGTCCATCGCTATCACGGACGCCGCGGGCCGGTCTTCCACCTCGACTGCTACCGGCTCCGCTCCCCCGACGAGGCGGCCGACCTGGACTGGCAGGGCCTCGTCGCCGAGGGTGACGTCCTGCTCGTGGAGTGGCCGGAGCGCGCCGGCTCGTGGGTGCCGCCGGCCACGCACCGATTCCGGCTGGTGCACGTGACCGATCCCGCGCGGCGCGGACTGGAGGTCCTCTGACCTGGCTGGCGATCGACACCTCGGGCCGGCGCGCCGCGGTGGCGCTGGGCCGGCCCGGCGTGGTGGCGGGGCAGGGGGCCGTCGAGGGCCCGCGAGTCCACGGGGCGCGCCTGCTGCCCCTCGTGGACGACCTCCTCGCCGGCGCCGGCCTCACCCTGGCCGACATCACCGACGTGGCGCTGACCGACGGTCCGGGGAGCTTCACCGGCCTCCGGGTCGGCGCAGCCGTCGCGAAGGCGCTGGTGCGCACCCGCGGCGTGGGTCTGCATGTCGCCCCTGCGCTCCTCGCGGCCGCGGCGGAATCGGTCCTCGCCGGGGGCACCGTGCTGTCGGCCTCCGACGCTCTCCGCGGCGAGATCTACGCCGGCGCGTGGGCGCTGGAGGACGGGCGGCTCGAGACCCGGCTCGCGCCGCGGGCAGTGGTGCCGGCCGACCTCACCGGCCTGCTCCCGCGGCCATCAGCCCTGGTGGCCGCGCTGCCGGCGGCACTCACCGGCCCGCTCGCCGGGTGGGCCGGAGAGCCCCTCTCCCCCGGTGACGCGGCGGCGGGCCTGCTCCGCCTGGCCGCGATCCCGGGGGCGCTCCACCGGGTGCCCGACCCCGGCGCCTGGGAACCCGACTACGGCCGGCCTGCCGAGGCCCAGGCCCGCTGGGAGGCCGCGCATGGCCGAGCCCTTCCGGATCCGGCCCGCCTCGGCTGAGGACGCCGCGGCGCTCGCCGAGCTCGAGCGCCGCTGCTTCTCCGACCCCTGGTCGGCGGAGGCGTTCCGCGCCACGCTCGACACCCCGGGCGGGGCCGGCTTCGTGGCCGAGGACGCCCGCGAGCTGGTGGGGTACGTCCTCTCGCTCAATGCCGGGCGGGTGGCCGAGGTGCTCAACGTGGCGGTCGCGCCGGAGCACCGGCGCGTGGGGCTGGCGCGCCGGCTCCTCGACCGCGCCGTGGCCGCGCTCGAGGCGGAGGGGGTCCGGGAGATGTTCCTCGAGGTGCGCGAATCGAACGCCGGGGCGCTCCGGCTCTACGAGGGCGCCGGCTTCGGCCGGATCGGGCGAAGGAGGGGGTACTACCGGAAGCCGCCGGAGGACGCGCTGGTGCTCCGCCGGCCACCGGCCGCGGCCGAAGCGGCACGATGAGTCGCGAGGCGCTGGATTGATTGCCGCGCCGTCCCGCCGGATGACATCGTCGGGACACGCGCTTAGGTTCGGTCTCAGGAAAACCGCGAACTACGACAGACGGAGGTCCCCGTGAGCCGCAGTCTCAACAAGGTCCAGCTGATCGGCAACCTCGGCGCCGACCCCGAGGTCCGCAGCATCGCCAGCGGGTCCCGGGTGGCGAATGTCAACCTGGCCACGAGCCGCCGGTGGAAGGGCCAGGACGGCCAGATGCAGGAGAAGACCGAGTGGCACCGGCTGGTGCTGTGGAACTCGAACTACAGCAAGCTGGCCGACATCGCCGAGCGGTACTGCAAGAAGGGCGACAAGATCTACGTCGAGGGGAGCATCGAGTACCGCAGCTGGCAGGACAAGGAAGGCCAGACCAAGTACACCACCGAGATCCGGGTCAGCGAGCTGATCCTCCTCTCCGGCCGCGGTGGGGACGCCGAGGGCGATGGCCCGGCGCCGCGGATGGCCGCCGCCTCCGCCCCCCGCAAGGCCAAGGAGGAGTCGGTGGACGAGTTCCCCGAGGCGCTCGACGCCGAGGACGACGACCTGCCGTTCTAGGGGGTCGAAGGTCGCAGGCTGAAGGTCGAAGGACCGCTCCTCACCCCGGCCGTCCTTCGACCTGCGACCTTCGACCCCACCCCGCCGCACTTCCCCCCCGGATATGGCAGAATGCGAGGCGCCGCGCCCGCTTGACGCCACGCAAGGTACTGTCTTACAATGGCTTAGGCGGCGGGGCGAATCCTGCATCGCAGCCCTTCCCGGTATCCCTTCGCACCTGACTCCGGGCCTCGGTCCCCGGGGGCAGGGCTCATTGCCGACTCGCTCGCACCAGAGGATATGAGGAAGCCAATGCGCACCCGGACGCTCCGCCATCGGCGGTTCCCGCTCGCCGCGCTCCTCGTCGTCGCCCTGCCGGCGTCGGCCGCGGCCCAGGACACGACGGTCGTCGTGGTCCAGGAACCCGGCACGTCCACCCACACGGTCCGCAAGGGGGACACCCTCTGGGACCTGGCCGGGCAGTATCTGCGCGACCCCTTCCTCTGGCCCGAGATCTACCGGATCAACACCGACGTGGTCGAGGATCCGCACTGGATCTACCCCGGTGAGGTGCTCCGCATCCGCGCGGGGGCCGACGTCACCGCCGTCCCCGGGGCGCCGGGGGCGCCCGCAGCCGAGATGGGCGTGCCGGCGGGGCAGGTGGCGCAGGCGCCCGACGCCGGCGAGGCCGCTGCGGGGCAGGGGTATGACGAGGTTGACCTCACGCCGCTCTTCGGGCGGCAGGCGAGCAGGGAGTCGGGCCTGGGAGGGTACCTCGATCGCCCGTATCGTCCCCTTCGGCGGGGTGAATTCCACAGCGCCGGCTTCCTGACCGAGGGGCGGGACTACTCGCTCGGCCGGGTGCGCGGCAACGTCGTGCCGTCCGAGTTGCCCTCCGCCCTCCGGGGCCCGGCGATCATGCTGCACGCCCGGATCGGGATCCAGCCGCCCTCGAACGCCGCCTACCAGCCGGGCGATTCGCTCCTCCTCGTGCGCGAGCTCGAGGGGGTCCCGGGGTACGGCGCCCTCTTCCTCCCGACCGGCATCGTGGTGGTCCGCGAGGTGAACGAGCCCGAAACCGTGGTCGAGGTCGTGGAGGTCTACCAGGCGATCCACCCGGGTGACCGCTCGATGCCGCTCGAGCCGTTCCGGGAGGGCCCGCCGGCGCGCGCGGTCCCGGTGACCGACGGCGTCCGGGCCACCGTGCTCGCCGACCGCGACGGGCATCCCTTCTTCGCCACCCAGTCGGTCCTCTTCCTCGACCGGGGCTCCCAGGACAACGTCGCGCCGGGCGACATCTTCGAGGTGCGGCGCGACCCGCGGGACCGCGACCCGGCGGCCGACACCGTGGCCGACGACCTCATCCTGGTGCAGGTGGTCCGGGTGGGCGAGCGGAGCGCCACGGCCAGGGTCCTCGGCGTGACGTACCCGCGGGTGACGGCGGGCGCACCGGCGACCCAGGTGGCGAAGCTCCCGAGCTGAGCCCAGCGGACTCCGCCGGGCCCGCGGGGGCCGTGATGCGCACTGTGCGGCGCGTCACGGCCCCCGCTACTTTTCGCGCACATCGTTGCAGGCGGCCGTGGCCGCCCCGGGAACCGGAACAGGAGCGATCGCGTGGGCAGGCGCGTGCTGGTGACGGGAGGCGCGGGCTTCATCGGCTCGCACGTGGCGGAGGCCTACCTGGCGGACGGGTGGGAGGTGACGGTCCTCGACGACCTCTCCCGCGGCAAGCGGAGCCAGGTGCCGGCGGGGACGCGATTCGTCCAGGCGGACGTGCGCTCGGCCGAGGCGCGCCGGACGGCGGCCGAGGGCGGCTTCGACGTGGTGAACCTGCAGGCGGCGCAGATCGACGTGCGGGTGTCGGTGGAGCGTCCCGACGAGGACTGCGACGTCAACCTCCGCGGCCTGGTCAACCTCCTGATGGGCGCGCGGGACGGGGGCGTCAAGCGCGTGGTCTTCGCCAGCAGCGGGGGCGTGATCTACGGCGAGGCGGCGCAGGTGCCGACTCCGGAGTCGGCGCCGAAGCAGCCGGTATCACCCTACGGGGTGAGCAAGCTGGCCGGGGAGCACTACCTCCGCGCGCTCGGCGCCCTCTACGGCTTCGAGGCGGTGGCACTCCGCTACGCGAACGTCTTCGGTCCCCGCCAGGACCCCAGGTCCGAGGCGGGGGTGGTGTCCATCTTCGTGTCCCGGCTCATCGCCGGGGAACCGCTCACCATCTTCGGCGACGGCCGCCAGACCCGGGACTATGTCTTCGTGCGGGACGTGGCGCGGGCCAACCTGCTGGCCGGCACGGCACCGCTCGAGGCCGGCGACGGGATCGACACCTCGGGCATCAACATCGCGACCGGCGGGGAGATGAGCGTGCTCGAGCTGGCGGCGGCGGTGGGCGCGGCGCTGGGCCGTGAGCCCCGGCTGGCGTTCGCGGAACCGCGCGCCGGCGAGCTGCAGCGGAGCGCGCTCGACCCCGCCAAGGCCGGCCGGGTGCTCGGCTGGCGCTCCGCGCACCGCTTCGCGGAGGGGCTCGAGGCGCTGATCGCCTGGTACCGGGAGGCCGCGTGACCCTGCAGACCGGAGGAGCCCTGCCGTCATCGACAATCGATCTGCTGCTGCACTCGAGCACCGAGACCCGGATCGTGATGGCGGTGATCGGGGTCTTCTCCCTCGGCGCCTGGTTCATCATCGGGCTCAAGTGGGTGCAGTTCCGCCGGGTGCGGGCGCAGGCCAACCGGTTCTTCGGGGTGCTCGAGCGGGCCACGACGCTGCGCGAGGGCTACAACGCGATGATGTCCCTCCCGAGTTCGCCCTATACCCGGCTCTTCCGGGAGGGAATGCACTTCGTGGGCGAGCTCCGGCCCGGGGCGCTCAAGACCGACGCCGGCACCCACGCACTCACCCCGACCCAGCTCGAGGCGCTCAAGATGGTCCTCGGGAAGGAGATCGCCGCCGAGCGCGACCACCTCAACCGCTACATCGCGGCGCTGGCCACGATCGGCTCGGTGGGCCCGCTGCTCGGGCTCCTCGGGACCGTGCTCGGCGTGATGGACGCCTTCATCGGGATCGCGGCGAAGGGCTCGGGCAACATCAGCGCGGTGGCGCCGGGCGTGGCCGAGGCGCTGATCACCACGGTGGCGGGCCTCTTCGCAGCCATCCCGGCCGTCATCGGCTACAACCTGTTCGTGGCGCGGGTGCGCGGCATCACCAGCGAGCTCGACGGGTTCGGCAACGAGCTCATCGGTTCGATGGCCCGGGAGGGCCTGATCTGATGGCGCTGGGGCTCGGGGGCGACCGCGGCGAGCTGCCGCTCAATGCCGACATCAACGTCACCTCGATGATCGACGTCGCGTTCGTCCTCCTGATCATCTTCATGATCACCGCGCCCATCATGCAGGGCGGGGTGGACGTCGAGCTGCCGAGGGCGGAGGCCCGGCCCCTCCAGGCGAAGGAGGGAATGGTGGTGTCGGTGGACCGCCGCGGCCGGATCTTCGTGGACGACGCCGAGTTCAGCTACGCCGACTTCCGTGCCACCTTCCGGTCCCTGGTGGAGACCCGCAAGCCCACCGGGATCTACCTCCGCTCCGACAGCCGCGTGGCGTACGGCGAGGTGGTGCGGGTGCTGGCCGTGATCCGCACGGCGGGCGTGCAGAACGTGGGGCTCGTGGCGGAGGAGGAGCAGGCGCGGTGAGAGTCGTCGCTGCTCGCCGCCCCCCCGCCCGGTGGGAGCTGGCGGCTGGCGTGGCCAGTGCCGCGGCCGCCCACCTCGCGGCCCTCGTGCTGCTCGTGGTGGGGGTGCACCCGCCGCGCGCGATGCCGCAGACCTACGCGGTGGAGCTGGTGGCGGCGCCGGCCGCTTCGCCCGCGCCGGCCCGGGCGCGGGACGTGGTCGAGCGGCCCGCGGCCCCGCCCGAGCCCGCGGTGAGCCCGGCGCGGACGAAGACGCCCGCGAAGACGGCGCCGGTCCCGCCGAAGCGGACCCCCGAGCGGGAGCCGACTCCGCGCGCGTCGGACCGCACGGCCGGGGCCCCGAAGAAGGCCCCGCCCGGCGCCGCGGAGTCGCCGCTGCCGGGGGAGACCCCGGGCACGGGACGCGACGTTGCCAACGTGAGCGTGCCCGGCATCCAGTTCCCCTATCCGGAGTACCTCCGGAACATCGTCGCGCAGGTGCTGCGGCGCTGGAGCCCGCCGGGGGGGCGGGCCCTCACTGCCGAGGTGAGCTTCCTCATCCGCAGGGACGGGACGGTGCACGACGA
>CAVQWA010000001.1:0-9576 GCA_963717315.1 uncultured Gemmatimonadales bacterium | reverse complement strand
TGGCGTACTTGGTTCCGGTTGGTCTTGCTCCCGCTCTCGATGAGGGCGAGGTAGACCAGGTCGCCCGGCATGCCCTGCTCCGCGAGCCGCTCCCGGATCATCGGCTCCCACCGCGGCAGGCGGCCGAGCCAGACATTCATCCGCTCGCGGCCGGGGCCCTGGAAGAAGTCGAGGTAATACTGGACCCGGTCGTGGTCGCTCCAGGTGACGACGTCGATGTCCCAGCTGACGGCATCGGCGCCACCCGGCCCGTCCTTGCCTTCCGGGCCCGAATCGCTGGCGAGGGCGAGCCGGTCGAGGACCGCAGCATCCGCCGCGGAATCCGCCGCGACCCGGGCTTCGGCCTCGAGATCCTCGGCAGACAGTGTCGCGACAGCCGGCGGCTCGGCGATTGAGGGGCTGGTCGGCTCGACGGCGGGACCACCCTCACCGACCTCGGGGACAGGCTGATCCGGCAACGAGTTGCGCCCGGCGCAGGCGGCCAGGAGCAGCAGGAGAGCGAGGCTGGTCGGACGTCGCATCCGGAATCCTCCGTCCGGCGAGAGGTGGAACGGGGCCGCAGAAGGCCAGTTCCGTGCCATCCGCTGGGGGCGCGAGGGGACTGTCTCAGGAACGGGGGGCCGAAGGACACCCTGGGGAAGGATGCCCCGCCCACGGGGACCGTCGCGGCCTCACCGCATGAAGAGGCGGTTGCCGAGGAGCCGGTTGGTGGCGTTGAGCACGGCCAGCGCCGCGGCACGGGCCGTGTCGTCCTCGGTGAGGCAGGAACCGACGATGCGCGGCGGCACCGCCTCGCCTTGTACCGCCAGCGAGACGATGACCACGGTCGAGTCGAACACCTTCACCGATTTCACGCCAACCAGCTCGAATTTGAGCCGTCCCTCGACCGACTTGCCGAGGGCCTCGAGGCACGCCTCGGCGGCGCAGCGGAGCTCGCCCGCCTGCGACGTCAGGCCGCGGGACTCGCCGGCGAATTCCCGGTCGCCGAGCCAGGTGAGGCGCACGCGGGCGTGGCACCGGCCGCTGGGCAGGCGGTCGAGCGCGAACTCGGCGAAGCGCAGCCGCTGCTCCGGTCCGGCAGGCAGGTTCATGAGCTGCTCAGATGGCGTCGAAGCGGACTTCGAGCTGGCGCGTGGAGACTTCGGGCGCACGCACGATATCCACTTCCATGCGGGCCCGGCCGAGCTCGTCGGCGTCGAGGGTGAGCACCACGAGCTGGCCGTCGGCCAGCTCGATCCGCAGCTGGCGGAGGTCCGAGCGCATCACGGCGTCCGCCACCGTCTTGCCCCGCAGTTGGGCGAGGGAGTCGGCGACGCGCCGCAATTCCTGCAGTGGGACATTGGACACTTCCACCTCAGCCGAGCTGTTCGCCAAGGAACGCCGCGATCCGCTCCGGCGGGATGTTCTCCGCCTGCGCGAACACCGCCGACTTGGATGCCGATTCCAGGGGATAGGGAACGACTACCGACGGCCCCGACCCGCCGCGCGGCCTGCAGGACAGCACCAGCCGGTAGAGCGCGGAATGCACGCCGCGTTCCGCGGCGGGCGTCACGCTCCAGACGGTGTCGCCAATCGCGACGAGCCGCCAAGGCATGGATCCTCCTCGAGGTGGGCCAGGGGGCAAGCCCCGCCAATATCCCCCGCGGCGACGAGTCCGGTCAAGAGGCGACGGGGAATCGGGCGATCCAGTCCACGAAGCTCGCCAGGAAGCGGCCGAGGTCCCGGCGGGAGGTCTCGTCCGCCAGGCGGCCGTCGGCCTCGAACTTCTCCTGCGCCCGCGCCAGCAGGAACTCGGGCTGGAGCATCGCCGGCGTGTCGGTGAGGACGAACGACTGCCGCAGGGTGCTCTGCGCCCGGGCGGTGCCGCCGGCGCCCGCCGAGGCGCCGAGGATCGCGGTTGGCCGCCCGCGCAGGACGCTTCCGCGCGGCGGCCGCGAGAGCCAGTCCACGGTGTTCTTGGTGACGCCGGAGGGGCCGTGATTGTACTCCGGCGTCGCGATGAGGAGGCCGTCAGCGGCGCCGATCGCCGCCTTGAGCCGCGCGACCGCCGGCGGATCGCCGGCTGCCTCCACGTCCTGGTTGAAGACGGGCACCTCGAGCAGGTCGTGGATCTCGATGGCCAGCGATGGCGGCGCGAGCTCCACGGCGGAGCGAAGCAGGGCGCGATTGTAGGACCCCTGTCGGAGGCTCCCGGCGAAGGCAACGACGCGGAGGGGAGGTGGCATGGCAGGCGGGGATCGGGGATCGGGGATCGGGGAACGGGGATCGCAGACAGAGCTACGGTGTCCTGGTGGGCTCCGCAAGGATGCGGTGGGCGCTCGAACTCGGGGGGAGGCCGGGAAGTGGGGAAGAGGAATCTCCCGACGCATCGGAGAGTGACTGACGAGTCGAGCGGCGGGAGGTTCCCGCTCACCGGCACCCGAGCCCACCCCGAACCCCTGGAGATCGTCCCGATCCGGTGGCCGACCGGCTCCTCCACGTCTCGTGCTGGGGCACCGGCGAGCCCAGGCAGTACGACGTGAGCGACCCGTTCAACCCGAAGGATGCCGGCAGTGTCCGGATCGGGGGGATCGTCGACCGCGCCGCTCATCCGGCGAATCCCTCGCGGCCGCTCAACGGCGGTCCGCAGATGGTCGAGGTGCGCCGGGACGGCAAGCGGGTGTACTTCACCAACTCGCTCTTCACCCCGTGGGATGCGCAGTTCCATTACTCGAGCTGAGGGGGACGTGACGACGGGCGCCGGACTCGCAATCCCGGGACTGGGCATCGTCCACGGGATCTACCCCGGGAGGGGGTGACTCGTCGCTGTGGGCCTCGGGCTGCGGGAGCGCTCCCGGCGCGCCGTCTGGAGTGCCCTTCTCCCCCTGGCCCTGGGTCACGCGCCCGCGACCGCGGGCGCGGTGGCCGTCGGGCTGGTGCTGGGGCAGTTCGTGCCCGTGGCGGCGATGAAGTGGGCGGCAGCGGTGGTCCAGGAGAAGCTGGGGCTCCGGCTCCTGCGGAAGGCGGGGATCAACCTGGACCTGCCGTGGGGTGGGGCGCTGGTGGCGACGGGGGTACTGACTGCGGTGGTGGGGGGGTGACGGGGGAGAGGGGAGAGGGGAGAGGGGAGCGAACAGCGAGGAATGAGGGCGGTGGGGATCGAACCCACGACCTACGGATTAAAAGTCCGTTGCTCTACCAATTGAGCTACGCCCTCGCGGGCAAAGGTGGCATGCGCGGGATGGGGGTTCAAGGGGGATGGCCGGATCGCTGCCGGAGGGCCGCGGCGGGCGGGACGAGGGGTATCGTCTCGCCCGTCCGGCATTCCTGGCGGAGGCCTGCCCTGGGTACTGCCCTTCGCCCCCCCGCTGCCGGCGTGGTCCTCGCCGCCCTTGCGCCCTGGCGCCGGGCCTGAGCCGGGTCTCCCCGGACTTCGCGCGGGCGGGTGGTGGGTGGTGGGTGATGGGGGAGGCAGGCGGAGAGAGGGGAGAGGGAGCTAACGGTGTTCAAGACCCGGACCAGGTGCGGGCGCCAACGTCTCGTTGGCGCCCGTATCACGTCCTCCGTCAGGGGGCGCCGGGGAGATGAATGATGCGAACTTTTCTTGGTGCCTCGCTGCTCGCGATCGCGGCCTGCTCCGACAGCGGGGGCGATGGCGGTGCCGGACCCGCGCCCGGGCCCTCGGGCCCGCCCTCCGCTGCGGCCAGCGTGCAGGCCACCGCGGCAGCGGCCTTCGTGCCCGCCAACGTCGGGATTCTCGCCGGCGGCACGGTGACCTGGGGTTTCGGCAGCCTCGGCCACAACGTCACCTTCGACGATGTCGTCGGCGCGCCGGCCGACATCCCCGGCGTGAACACCAATACCAGCATCGCCCGGACCTTTCCGGTCGCCGGGACCTATCCCTACCACTGCACGCTGCACCAGGGGATGGCGGGGACGGTGGCGGTGATTGAATAGGGGGAGAGGGGAGAGGGGAGAGGGGAGAGGGTGGCTGGGGGGGCGAACGGGGAACGGGGAACGGGGAACGGGGAACGGGGAACGGGGAACGGGGAACGGGGAACGGGGAACGGGGAACGGGGAACGGGGAACGGGACAGCGAATATCGAACCGCGAACAGCGGAGAGCGATCAGCGGAGGAGGGCGTGGGCCGTGAGGGCGCCGGCGAGGCCAAGGGCGAAGCCGGCGGCCACGTCGGTCACGTAGTGCACCCGGAGGTAGACCCGGGAGGCACCGACGAGGGCCACGAGCGGGAGAAGCGCGAACCCGAGGGGGTGGCCGGCGATCGCGAGGGTGAGCACGACGGCGCTCGCCGCGGCAGTGTGCCCCGACGGGAAGGAGAAGGCGTCGGGGACGTGGGCGAGCGGGTCGAAGCCTCCGAGCAGGTGGGGCCGCGCCCGGACCACGGTGCGCTTGAGTGCCTGGACCGCGAGGTGGGAGAGCGCGTTCGCCACGGCCGCGACGAGGCCGAGCTCCCTGGTGCCCGGGAGGAGCAGGAGGAGGAGGGAGAGCCCGATCGTGGCGCGGGCTCCTCCGGCGTGGGTGGCGGCCCGGAGGGCGGCATCGAGCCAGCCCGGCGCCGCGAGCCGCGAGAGCCCGACCATCCAGGCGCGATCCAGCGCGCCAACCCTGTCCGCGATCACTCGTACCATCCGAGCCTCGACCTCCTGGGCCGAGGGTACGATGGCGGCGGCGGGTCACGGAAGGGGGAGGGTGAGGTAACGATCTGGAGAGGGGGGAGGGGAGAGGGGGGAGGGGAGCGAACAGCGATCAGCGCGTCCGCCAGATGAGCCGGCTGGTGATCTCGGCGAGGCCCCAGGCTGCGAGGATCGCCCCGGCCACGCAGACGCCGACCGGGATCGTGATGGGCGCCACGTCGAAGGCCTGCATCAGCGGGGGGAAGAAGGTCACGAGTGCCTGTGCCGCGAACCCGATCGCGGTGGCGAGGTGCACCGCCCGGTTGGTGCCGGGCACGAGGTCGGTGCGGCGTGCGGGGTAGGCGAAGAGGAGCTGCCCGGCGGCCATGAAGGTGAAGGTGGCGGTGCGGGTGAGCTCCGAGGCGGAGCCGAGGACCTCCGGAAGCAGGCCGAGGAGGCCGAAGGCCACCAGGGCCTTGAGCGAGCCGGCCGTGAGGATGAAGTGCAGCGACGGACGGTCGAGGAGCTGGGAGCGGGGGTCGCGGGGAGGACGGCGCATGACCCCGGGGTTCCGGTCCATCCCCAGGGCGAGCGCCGGGGCGCCGTCGGTCACGAGGTTGATCCAGAGGAGCTGCGCGGCGGTGAGGGGCAGCAGGAGATGTCCCGCGGCGTCGCGCAGGCCGAGGAGGAAGGCGGCCACGGCACCGATGGCCACGACCAGGATCTCGGAGAGGTTGGTGGAGAAGAGGAACCGGATGAACTTCTGGATGTTCTCGTAGATGCTCCGGCCCTCCTCGATGGCGGCCACGATGGTGGCGAAGTTGTCGTCGAGGAGCACGAGGTCGGCCACCTCGCGCGCCACGTCGCTCCCCCGCTGGCCCATCGCCACGCCGACGTCCGCCTGCTTGAGCGCGGGCGCGTCGTTCACCCCGTCGCCCGTCACCGCGACGATCTCCCCGGCCTGCCGGAGCAGCTGGACGATCTCCAGCTTGTCGGCGGGACTCACGCGGGCGAAGACACTGGTCTCGCGGACGGCGCGGGCCCGCCCGTCCGGGTCGAGGGCACCGAAGGCGTCGCCGGTGAGGACGGCGGCGGCGTCCAGGCCGGCGATGCGCGCGACGGTGACCGCGGTGGCGGGGTGGTCGCCGGTGAGCATCAGCACGCGGATCCCGGCCTCCCGCGCCCGCCGCATGGCGTCGGGCACCTCGGGGCGCGGGGGGTCGATGAGCATGACGATGCCCAGCCAGTCGAGCCCCTCCTCCGCCTCACCCCGCCCCCAGGCCAGCGCGATGACACGATAGCCGGCCTCCGCCTGCGCGAGGACCATCCGGCGCCACGCCTCACGCTCCTCCTCGGGCAGCGTGGTGCGCTCCAGCACGACCTCCGGCGCCCCCTTGAGGTAGGTCACCGGCCCGCCGGGCTCCTCCACGGTGGCGAGCATGTAGCGGGTGGCGGCGTCGAACGGCACCACGCGGCGCCGCGGATGCCCGGTCCGGAGCGCGGCGGGATCCTGCCCCTGCCGCGCGGCATACTGCAGCAGCGCGAGCTCGAGCGGGTCGCCGACCGTCGAGCCCGGCTCGCTGTCGTTGGCGAGTGCCATTGCCCGGAGGGCACGCGCCGGGTCGGGCGACTCGACCCCGCGCACCTCCATCCGGTTCTCGGTGAGGGTCCCGGTCTTGTCGGTGGCGATGACGGTGACCGAGCCGAGCGCCTCCACCGCAGCGAGCCGCCGGACCACCGCCCGGCGGCGTGCCATCCGCTCCATCCCGAGGGCGAGCGTCAGCGTGAGCACGGCGGGGAGGCCCTCCGGCACGGCGGCGACGGCGAGCGCGACGGCGAAGAGCAGCACGTGGGGAAAGTTCCCGAGCCCCTCGACGGCGAGTCCGCCGACCACGATCAGCACCGCGAGGATCACGACCCACCGGGCCACGCGGTTGCCGAAGACGGCCATCCGGCGCTCGAGCGGGGTCGGGTCGGCCACGACGCCGCCGAGGAGGGCGGCGAGGCGGCCGAGGTTGCTCGCGGTGCCGGTGCGGAGGATCTCCGCGTCAGTGTTCCCCCGCACCACCATCGTCCCCGCCAGCAGCTCCGCGCCGTCCGGCTTGTGGACGGGCATGGACTCGCCGGTGAGGACCGACTCGTCCACCAGGAGGCTGGCCGTCCGTCGCGCCAGGGCGTCGGCCGGGACGCGGTCACCCGACTCGAGCCGGAGCAGGTCGCCGGGGACGAGTTCCGCGGCGGGAATGGCCACCAGCGCCCCGTCACGGAAGACGCGGACGCGGGGCGCGGCGAGGTCCTTGAGCCGGGCAAGCGCGTCCTCGGCGCGGCGCTCCTGCCAGGCGCCGAGTGCGGCGTTGAGGAGGAGGATCACGCCGATGGCCAGGCTCTCGAGCGGCAGGCCGTGCCGGCCCTCCGCCACCCAGGCCCCCGCGTCCACCACGAGCGCGAGCAGCAGGATGTAGATCAGGGGGCTGCGGAACTGGGCGAGGAACCGCCGCCAGGACGGCTCCCGCGACTTCTCGGGGAGCAGGTTGGGGCCGTGCTGGTCGAGCCGCCGGTGTGCCTCGGCGGTGGCAAGCCCGGACGGCGCCGCTCCCGGCTCAGCCGGTGACACGATGGACCGCGAAGAGGGCCGCCAGGTAGACCACCACGACGAGCGCCGGCGCCGGCTCCAGCCGCCAGAACCGGCGCTCCGAGCGGTCGAGGAGGTCGAGGAGGACCACGGCCGTCATCGCCACCGCCGCGAGTCCCGCGATCGCGAGCCCGGGCTGCACGGCGCCGAGCAGCGGCCCGCCGCCGTGGAGGAGGTCGAGCGGCAGCAGGATCGTCATGTTGAAGCAGTTGCTGCCGAGCAGGTTGCCGGCCGCGAGGTCGAAGGCGCCGAGCCGGATACTGGCAATGGTGACCACGACCTCGGGGAGGGAGGTGGTGATCGCGACGAGGAGCAGGCCGATGAACCCGCGGGAGACGTCGAGGCGGTCGGCGATGTCGGCGGCCGAGGAGGCGAGGAACGGCGCGGCGATGAGGATGGCGGCCGCCGCCGCAGCGAACCCGAGGATGGGGGCGCGGAGCTCGCGTCCCGCCGGCCCGGGTGGCTCGGGCGCTGAGCCGAAGGGAGGCTCGGGGCGGTTGAAGTGCAGGAGCCTCGCGCCCGCCAGGTAGGTCAGGACGATGGCGAGCGGAGCCCACCCCACGCGGAGCGGCGGCACCAGGCCGGCGGTGGCGATCCCGAGGATCGCCAGGGTGGTGACCAGGATGCCGAGCACGCCCACCATCCCCTGGTTCACGGTGAAGCGGCTGGCCATCCGCGGCTGGCGGGTGAGCTGGTCGGCTACCGCGAGGATGAGCAGGTTGAACATGCTCGACCCGAAGAGGTCGCCGAGGGCGAGGTTGGGCGCGCCCTGGAGGACCGCGCTGGCGTCGATGGCCAGCTCCGGGAGCGAGGTGGCGGCGGCAACCAGGATGGCGCCCACCCAGGCGCCGCCCAGGCCGCTGCGGTCGGCGATGCGATCGCCATCCTGCGCGAGGCGGATGCCGGCGAGGACGACCACGACGGCGCTCAGGAGGAAGACCAGGAACGGCGACAGGAGAACCTCCCGCGAGAGGAGCCGCGACGAGTGCGGCCTGAGGAAACCTCATGCTCGACCCCTTAACGGAAGCTGAGGCGGGGTTAAAGCGCCATCCACCGGTGGTTCAGCCGCCCGGGGCGATCGTGAAGGCGACTCCCACCGCGAGGCCACCGTGACCTGGCACCCGATCATCGCCGGCGTGGACGCCACCACCGATGGAGCGTGGGGCGGCGCGGTCGCGTGGCGCCTGGCCGAGGGTGCGGGGGCTCCGTGCCGGCTGATCCATGCGGTCCCGGACGAGTACTTCCGGTATCCCTACGTGGAACCGCGGGAGGGCCAGCGGGCCGAGGTGGAGGCGTGGGCGCGCCAACGGCTCGGCGAGGCGAGCGCGGGCAACCTGCCGGCCGAGGCCCTGCAGGCGCTGGAGATCTGGTTCGGCCACCCCGCGCGGGTGTTGGCGCAGGTGGCCCACGATGCGAAGGCGGAGATGGTGGTCGTGCGGGCGAGCGCCTGGCACGGCTCTGCGGCGCGGAGGTGCGGGTGGTGCACGTGATCCCATCCCACCCCCTGAGCGGCGATCCCCGGGCGGAGGGCGGGCCGCCGGAGCGGCTGCGGCAGGTGGAGGAGGCGCTGGAACGCGGGGTCTGGCCGCTCATCGCGCACCCGGGGGCCACGCGGGCCGTGCTGCACGGGCGGATCCGGAGCGCGCTCGCGGACGAGGCCACGGAGTGGGAGGCCGACGTTCTCGTGGTGGGATCCCACCGCCTGCCGCCGGTGGACCGGCTGCTGCTCGGCTCGGTGAGCGACGCCCTGCTCCGCGAGCTGCCGACCTCGATCCTGGTGGTGCCCTACCCGAAATAGCGGCCGGTCAGACGCCGAGGAGCAGCTGGCGGACCGGGGCGAAGCTCCGGCGGTGGTGGGCAGTGGGGCCGAGGCGGGCGAGGGCGTCGAGCGAATACTCCGACGGCAAGCACGAGAGCGCGAACAGTGTCGAGCCCGAGCAAACTGACTGCACCGCGCCGGGCTGGCGACTTGTTGAGCGAGCCCAAAAAACGACGAATTAACCAGGTGCAGCATTTTTGTGGTCATGCCGACATCGGCGGAGATGATCGCGGCGACGGTGTCGATGGAGCAATCTTCGCGGCCAAGTTCGGCAACGAGTTGCCGGTATGATCACGGCAAGGTCGGGATCGATGTAATCCCGGCGATCTTGCGAGTGAGGTTTTAGTCGGAGACCAGCGCACGTAACGCGAACGAATTTCGAGGGTTTGCACGAGCACGCGCGCTTCGCAGGGTTTGGCAAGATATTGGTGCGTGCAGCCGACGCATTGCATGATCAGTTCATAATCAGAATGGCCGGAGAGGATGATTCTGGTAATGCCAGCAATACGTGG